>JBKJRO010000141.1:0-94799 GCA_046594555.1 Solirubrobacteraceae bacterium | reverse complement strand
CGCGAGCCAGTCGACGATCGCCTTGTCGAAGTTGTCGCCGCCGAGGTGGTTGTCACCCGCGGTCGACTTGACCTCGAAGACGCCGTCGCCGATCTCCAGCACCGACACGTCGAACGTGCCGCCGCCGAGGTCGAACACGAGGATCTTCTGATCGGTGTCCTTGTCCAGGCCGTAGGCGAGCGAGGCCGCGGTCGGCTCGTTGATGATGCGCTTGACGTCGAGGCCGGCGATCTTGCCGGCGTCCTTGGTCGCCTGGCGCTGGTCGTCGTTGAAGTACGCCGGGACCGTCACGACGGCGCCGTCGACGGGCTCGCCGAGGTAGGCCTCGGCGTCGGCCTTGAGCTTGGCGAGGATCATCGCGCTGATCTCCGGCGGGCTGTACTCCTCGCCGCCGGCCGCGACGCGGGCGTCGCCGTTCGGGCCGCTGATGACCTTGTACGGGACGATCGACTCCTCCTCGTGCACCTCGGCCTCCTTGCGGCCCATGAAGCGCTTGATCGAGAAGACGGTGTTGGTCGGGTTGGTGACGGCCTGGCGCTTGGCCACGGTGCCGACCAGGCGCTCGCCCGAGGGGGCGAAGCCGACGACGGAGGGGGTGGTGCGACCGCCTTCTGCGTTCTCGATGACGGTCGGCTCGCCGCCCTCGAGGACGGCCATGCACGAGTTCGTCGTGCCGAGGTCGATGCCGATGATCTTGCCCATGTTCGTGTTCTGCTCCTAGCGGGGGACGCGAAAAATCTTAGTGCGAGTGTAGTAGATCTTTCGCGGCGCGTCAGAGCGCCGCGGCGATCGCGGCCGCAAGGCGCCGGGGCGCCTGCGGCTCGTGCGCGAGGAACAGCGAGGGTTCGGCCAGTTCGACCTCCAGCACCAGATGGCCGCCGAACGCCGGCAGCAGGTCGATCCGGGCATAGGCCAGGACGCCGAAGCGCTCGGTCAGCCAGGCCATCACGGCGTCGCCGACCCGGCGCTCGGCGGCGGTCGGCTCACGCGGGGCGATCGTCTCCTGCGTGTAGAGCTCGGTGCGCACGACGCCCGGCACGAGCAGCGGGCCCTTGTGGATCGCGTGCGAGAACGCGCCGCCGAGGTACAGCAGCGCGGTCTCGCCGCGCCCGTGCTCGACCTCGCGCAGGTAGGGCTGCACCATCGCGACCCGCCCGCCGGCATGGATCCGCTGCACGTGCGCCGCGCCATCCTTCTCCGTCTCGGCGTCGAAGCGCTCCGTGTCGCGCGAGCCGGCCGACTCCGTCGGCTTGACGACGACCTCGGCCTCCAGCAGCGGGAAGCGGTCGCCCGGCTCCAGGAACAGCGTCGGCACGACCGGCAGGCCGGCCGCCCGCAGCTCGCCCAGGTAGCGCTTGTCGGTCGACCACTCGAGGACCTGCGCGGGGTTGATCAGGCGCGGCACCGACCGCGCCCAGGTGAGGTACTCCTCTCGCCGTCCGACGTAGTCCCAGGTGCTGCGGACGAGGACCAGGTCGAAGGCGCCCCAGTCGGTGAAGGCCGCGTCCCAGACCATCGGCTCGGCGTCGATCCCCCGCTCGGCGAGCGCCGGCACCAGCAGCCGGTCGTCCTCCTCCAGATCGGGGAACAGCGAGCAGGTGGCGATGGCGATGCGGGGGCGCGCGGGCACGACGCAGACCCTACGACCGTCGCCGCGTTCCCGGTCAGTCGCCGTGGGGCGGGGGTTTCGTCCGCATACCGGACGAAACGCCCCGGTCAGTCGCCGTGGGGCGGGGGGTTTCGTCCGCATACCGGACGAAACGCCCCGTTCGGTCGCCGTGGGGCGGGCGGGGCGGGCCGGACGTCAGGTCAGCCGGCCCGGGCACGCCGGGCGCAGCGCGCACTCCCCGCAGGCGGGGCGCTGCGCGTGGCATGTGCGGCGGCCGTGGCGCAGCAGGTTCACGTGCAGCTCCAGCTCGGCGCCGGGCGGCGTCAGGGCGAGCATCGCGTCGTGCAGTTCGGGATCCAGCGCGGCACCGGGGCGCAGCAGCCCGAGCCGCGTGCCGACGCGCGAGACGTGGGTGTCCACGGGCACGTCGCGCAGGCCGTAGGCGAACAGCAGCACGCACGCCGCCGTCTTGCGGCCCACGCCCGGCAGCGCGCAGAGGAACGCGCGTGACTCGGCGACCGGCGCGTCCCGCATCCACGACAGGTCGAGCCGCGAGGACTCGGGCTCGGGGATCTGCGGGGACGATCGGCGAGCAGCGACGCGCTGCCGTTCGCCGCCGATCGCCTCGAGCATCTGCTTGATCCGCCGCGACTTCTGCACGTGCAGGCCGCCGGGCTGGATCGCGGCCTCGATCTCCTCGACCGGCGCATCACGCACGTCCTGCCAGGTGGGGAACCGCTCGCGCAGCCGCAGGTAGGCGACGTCGCGGTTGCGGTCGTTGGTCGCCTGGGACAGGACCGTGAGGACGAGCTCGGCGAGCGGGTCCTCGTGCGGCTCCATCACGGGCACGCCGTACACGGCGCGCAGCCGCTCGCGCAGTGCCGCCACGCAGCGCCGGGACGGCGGGCGCCAGGCGGCGCGGGGGACGGTCGCGACGGCACTCACGGTCGCCGACGGTATCGTCCTCGCGCGCATGGCCGACGTGACCGAGCACACCGCCGAGCTCGACGGTCAGCCCGTCTTCTGGCGCAGCGCGCCCACGCCCGACCCGGCACGGGCACCGGTCCTGTACCTGCACGGCGCCCCGACGAGCAGCGACATCTGGCCCGCGTTCCTGGAACGCACCGGCGGCATCGCGCCCGACCTGGCCGGCTTCGGCCGCAGCGGGAAGCGCGCCGACGGCGAGTACACGATGGCGGCGTACGACGCGTTCATCGAGCGGTTCCTCGGCGATCGCGGGATCGAGCGCGTGCGGCTCGTCGTCCAGGACTGGGGCGGGGTCGGCCTGCTGTGGGCGCAGCGCTTCCCCGAGCGCGTCGAGCGACTCGTGGTGATCGACGCCGTGCCGCTGCTCGCGGGGTACCGCTGGCACCGGATCGCGCGCGCCTGGCGCACGCGCTGGCTCGGGGAGATCCTCATGGGCTCGACGAACCGCTTCACGCTGAAGCAGCTCCTGCGCGGGTCGAACGCGACGCCCGGATCGATGCCCGGCGACTTCCGCGCGAGCGTCATGGAGCACTTCGACCTCGGCACGCAGCGCGCGATCCTGCGGCTCTACCGCTCGGCGGATCCGGCCGACCTGGAGCGGGCCGGCGCGCGGCTCGGCGAGATCCGCTGCCCCGCGCTCGTCGTCTGGGGCGACCGGGACCCGTACATCCCGCCGCGCTTCGCCGAGGCGTACGCAGCCGCGCTGGGCGGACCGGCCCAGGTGCTGCACCTGCCCGACGCCGGGCACTGGCCCTGGCTCGACCGGCCGGACCTGATCGACACCGTCACGGCCTTCCTCGACGCCACGGGCGGCGAGTGACCACGACGGCCGTGGCGGCGGGGCGCGGTGGCCTGCGGGCCGGCGTCCCGAGCTGGGCGATCACCGCCGCGCTCGCGCTGACCTGGCTGCTCGTCAACCCGCCGACCCCGGACCTCGCCGCCCACGAGTACCGCGCCGAGATCGCCCGCCGGGTCGGGTTCGGCGTCTGGGAGCAGGGCTGGTACGCCGGGCACCACCTGCCCGGCTACAGCGTCCTGATGCCGCCGCTCGCGGCCCTGCTGTCACCGCAGGCCGTCGGCGCGATCTGCGCCGTCATCGCGACGTGGTGCTTCGACCGCCTGGCCGCGGCGCACTGGCCCGCGCCGGCGGCGCGCATGGCGACGCTGTGGTTCGCCGCCGGCGTCATCTCGACGCTCGTCGGCGGCCAGCTGGCGTTCGCCGCCGGCCTCGCACCCGGGCTCGGCGCGCTGCTGGCGGCGCGCCGGGGGCGGTTCGGAGCCGCCGCGGCGCTCGGCGCGGTCACGACGCTGACGAGTCCCGTCGTGGCCGCGTTCCTCGTGCTGGCGGCGACCGCCTGGCTGCTGGCCGACCACGCCCGCGGCGCGATCTGGGTCGGCGCCGGCGCGATCGTTCCCGGGCTGGCGATCGCGGCAGCGTTCTCCGAGGGCGGCGTGCAGCCCTTCGCGTTCTCCTCGTTCTTCTGGTCGTTCGCGGTCGCGGTCGGCGCCGCGATCCTGCTGCCGGCCGACGAGCGCACGCTGCGCACGGGCGCCGTGCTCTACGCCCTCGCGCTGGTCGCGGGGGTCGTGGTGGACACGCCGCTCGGCGGGAACCTCGTGCGGCTCGCGGCGGTCTTCGGCGGTCCGATCGCGGCCGGCGCGCTGTGGGACCGGCGGATGACCGTGCTGGCGATCGTCGCGTTGCCGCTCCTGTACTGGCAGTGGCTCGCGCCGGTGCGATCGGTGGTCCGCGGCGCCGGTGACCGGTCGAGCCACCTGGCCTATCACGCGCCGCTGATCGCCGAGCTCGACCGCCGCGCGGCCGCGGAGGGGCCGTTCCGGACCGAGGTCCCGTTCACCGCGAACCACTGGGAGACGCGGTTCGTCGCGCCGGACCATCCGCTCGCGCGCGGCTGGGAGCGCCAGCTGGACGTCAAGGTCAACCCGCTGTTCTACGGCCACGGCGTCCTGACGCCCGCCCGCTACCGGCGCTGGCTCGATCGGCTCGCGGTGCGCTACGTCGCGCTGCCCGACGTGCAGCTCGACCCGTCGGGTGCGGCCGAGGGCCGGCTGGTACGCGGCGGGACCGTTCCGGGGGTCGTGCCCGTCTGGCACGACCGTCACTGGCGCCTGTTCCGGGTGACGGACGCGCAGCCGCTCGCCGACCCCCCGGTGCGCGTCACGCGGATGGGCGTCGATGACGTCGCACTGACCACCCCGCGGCCGGCGACGAGCACCGTCCGGGTGCGCTTCAGCCCCTACTGGGCGCTCGACGGCGCCGGCTGCGTGGAGCGCGGCTTCGGCGGCTGGACCCGGGTCCGGCTCGACCGCGCCGGGCCGTCACGCCTGCGGATCCGCTTCACCCCGGCCCGCATCGGCGCGACGGGGCCCCGCTGCGAGCACTGAAATTCTCTCCCACACTCGTCCGGGCGGCCGGTAGAATGGCGGCGGATGCTCATGTCGATTCGTCAGCGGATCGGGCGTCTCTTTCCGCGCGGCATTGGCGATGTCGTGCTGCAGGTGGCGCTCTTCCAGATCGCGTACATGGCCTACCGGTTCGTACGCGGATGGATCGACGACCCCCAGGGGGCGACGATCGCGTTCCAGAACGCCCGCGACATCATCGGGATCGAGCGCTCGACCGGGCTGTTCGTCGAACCCCATCTGCAGAACGCACTGGGCGGCGGCACGGGCATGATCGCCGACGCCTCGTCATGGGTCTACCTGAACGCCCAGGTGACCGTGACGGTCGGGGCACTGGTGTTCCTGTACCTGCGTCACAACGACAGCTTCTACTTCGTGCGCAACATGTTCATGGTCGCGTGGTGCATCGCGCTGGTCGGCTACATGGTCTTCCCCACCGCGCCGCCGCGCTTCTTCCCCGAGTGGGGCTTCGTCGACAGCGTCGCCGACTTCACGGGGGTGGATCCGACCAACCCGACCGCGAACGCGCTCTTCAACCCGTATGCGGCGGTCCCCTCGATGCACGTCGCCTTCGCGCTGATGATCGGCATGCCGTTGTCGATCCTCTGCAAGCACCGGCCCGTGCGGATGTTCTGGCGCGTCTACCCGCTGCTCGTGACGTTCGTGATCGTCATGACGGGCAACCACTTCCTGTTCGACGCGGTCCTCGGCGGGCTCACCTTCCTCGCCGCCGCCGCGACGGCGACGTGGATGGCCCGGGTCCGCACCTCGTGGCAGTTCTCGCCCGAGCCCATGCGGGTCAGCGCCTAACCTCACGGCTGATGACCGACTCCTCCTCCTCCCGCCGGCGCGGCGCGAGCACTCCCGGCGCGCGCCGCGAGGCGGCGCGCAACGCCCTGATCGAATCGCGCCTGACGCCGAACGCCATCTCGCTCACCGGCCTGGTGCTCTGCCTCGTCGCGGCGGTGCTCGTGGTGCAGGAGGAGTTCTTCCTCGGCGGCCTGGCGTTCATCGTCGGCTCGGTCTGCGACACGCTCGACGGGCGGTATTCCCGGATGTCGGGCAAGGGCACGCCATTCGGCGCGTTCCTGGACTCGACGCTCGACCGCACCGAGGAGGGCGTCGTGCTCGCCGCCGTCGCCTACACGTTCGCCAAGGGCGGGCAGGACGTCGAGGCCGCGATCTGCGTCATCGCGGTCCTCGCCTCGCTGATGGTGAGCTACACCCGGGCCCGCGCGGAGGCGCTCGGCGTCGAGTGCAAGGTCGGCATCGGCAGCCGTGCCGTCCGCGTCGTCGTCCTGTCGATCGGCCTGCTGTTCGCGCGGGGCGCCGGGATCGGCGACTTCACGCTGCTCGCAGCCTCGGTCTACGTGCTGGCGGCGATGGGCATCATCACCGTCCTCCAGCGCATTCTGCACGTCCGCGGGGAGCTCCTCGCGGCCGCCGACGCCTGAGCTTCTGTAACCCGGCGGCAGGGCCGGGGTCTTTCCCACTGCAATCTTGAGAAGGGAACCCCAGTGAGTACCAACGGCAACGGCGCCGCCGCGAAGAACGGCAGCGCCCGCTACCAGACTGACAAGGTCCGGGTCGCGATCATCGGCGTCGGCAACTGCGCGAGCGCTTTCGTGCAGGGCGTCGAGTACTACAAGAACGCCGACTCCAAGCGGCCCGTCCCCGGGCTGATGCACACCGACCTCGGTGGCTACCACGTGAACGACATCGAGTTCACGTGCGCCTTCGACGTCAACAAGACGAAGGTCGGCAAGGACCTCGGCAAGGCCATCTGGGCCGACCCGAACAACACGATGAAGTTCGCGAAGGTCCCGGGCACGCTCGGCGCGCCGGTCTACCGCGGCATGACGCTGGACGGCATCGGCAAGTACGCCAAGGAGAAGATCACCAAGGCGTCCGGCGAGACCGCCGACATCGCGACGATCCTGCGCGAGACGCGCACCGACGTCGTCGTCTCCTACCTCCCGGTCGGGTCCGAGGACGCGACGCGCTGGTACGTCGAGCAGATCCTCGAGGCCGGCTGCGGCTTCGTCAACTGCATCCCGGTCTTCATCGCCTCGAGCGACTACTGGGACAAGAAGTTCAAGAAGGCCGGTCTGCCGATCGTCGGCGACGACATCAAGTCGCAGGTCGGCGCGACGATCATCCATCGCACGCTCGCCCGCCTGTTCCATGAGCGCGGCGTGAAGATGCTGCGCACCTCGCAGCTGAACGTCGGCGGCAACATGGACTTCTACAACATGCTCGAGCGCGAGCGCCTGGAGTCCAAGAAGATCTCCAAGACGCAGGCCGTGACCTCGATCATGGGTCACACGCTGCCCGCCGACGACGTCTACATCGGCCCGTCGGACTACGTGCCGTGGCTCACCGATCGCAAGTGGGCGCACATCCGCCTCGAGGGCCAGGCCTTCGGCGACGTGCCGCTCAACGTCGAGATGAAGCTCGAGGTCTGGGACTCGCCGAACTCGGCGGGCATCGTCATCGACGCCGTGCGCCTGTGCAAGCTCGCGCTGAACCACGGTGTCGGCGGCCAGCTCGACGGCCCCAGCTCGTACCTCATGAAGTCGCCGAAGAACCAGCGCCCCGACGACGAGGCGCGTGAGTGGACCGACCGGTTCATCACGAAGTACGCCGGCAAGAAGACGCCGAGCTCGCGCCCGGTCGGCCGCAAGGCCCCGGCCAAGAAGGCCGCCGCGAAGAAGGCACCCGTGAAGAAGACCGCCGCGAAGGCCTGACGCACGCCGCACCGTGCAGCACCCGACGGCCCGCTTCGGCGGGCCGTCGGCGTTGTGGCGGGGCCGGTTCTATGCTCCCCCCACGTTGCCGTCGCCCCGCATCGCCATCGCCCAGGTCACGCCGTTCCCGCTGGACGAGCCGCATGAGGCGGGCGCGTTCGCGGCGGGCCTGTCGGACGAGCTCGCCGCGCGCGGGCATCGCGTCCTGCTCGTCGCGCCGTCCGGATCGCCGGCCGCGGTGCGCGAAGGCCGCCGGCTCGCGCGCGCCGGCGGCGAGGCGCTGCTCGCCGAGGCCGACGGCGCGCCGCGCATCGTCGCCGTCGGCGAGGCCGTCAGGCCGCTGCCGGGCCGCTCGCGTGCGACGCTGCCGCTGGACGTCACGCGCACGCTGACCGACGTCTTCGAGCGCACGCCGCTCGACATCTGTCACGTGCACGAGCCGTTCGGCCCGAGCATCGCCAGCGCCGCGCTGCGCGCCTCGCGCACGCTGAACATCGGCACGTTCCACGCACCGGCCGAGCCGCTGGTCGCGACCCAGGTCGCCCGGCGCGTCGTCGAGCTCGTCTTCGGCCGCCTCGACGCACGGACCGCGAGCTACGCGACGACGGCGGCGATCATGCAGCGCCACTTCCCGGCGACGTACGAGCTCGTCACGCCGGCCGCTCCCGCAGTCCCGCGCGCCGAGCGCCCCGCGGACGCCCCGGTGCGCATCGCCTTCGTCGAGCGCGAGGAGCGCCAGGCGCTGCGCCTGCTCCTGCGGGCGCTGCGGCACATCGACGCAAGCGAGCCGTGGGAGCTGGTCGTGCTGTCCGCGCGCGGCCCGTCGTCCACGCCGCTGCGCGCCGAGCTGCGCGACCGCGTGCGCTACGTCGCGCCCGGCGATCACGAGGAGGACGAGCTGTTCAGCGGCGCCGACATCGTCGTCGCCGCGTCCTCGGGCCTGGAGCCACAGCCCTCCCTGATCGCCCGTGCCGCCGCCGCCGGGGCCGTCCCGCTGGCATCGCGGCTGGCGATCTACGACGAGGTGATCGGCGAGCGCGGCCTGATGTTCGAGCCGGGCGACCCCGTGACGCTCGCCGCGCAGCTGACGCGCCTGATCGACGAGCACGACATGCGCAGACGCCTGTCCGGCGCGTCCGCGCCGCGCGCCTGGAGCGACGTCGCGGACGAGGTCGAGGACCTGTACGCGCGAATCCTGGCGCGGCGCAAGACCGATACGACCCCGGCCGCATTGCGCAGGCGTCTGGCGTCGCGGCCGCTGATCGACGTGGACCTGCACATGCACACCGACCACAGCCACGACTGCGCGACACCGGTCGAGGTGCTGCTGGCGACGGCGGCCGAGCGCGGCCTCGGCGCGATCGCCGTGACCGACCACAACGAGGTCTCGGGCGCCCTGGAGGCCGAGCGCAAGGCCGAGGCGTTCGGCATGCGGGTGATCGTCGCGGAGGAGGTCAAGACCGCGAGCCAGGGCGAGGTGATCGGCCTCTTCATCCGCGAGAAGATCCCACGCGGCCTGACGCTCGAGGAGACGGTTGCGGAGATCAAGCGCCAGGGCGGGCTGGTCTACGTGCCGCACCCGTTCGACCGCATGCACGCGGTGCCGGACTACGAGCACCTGCTGGGGATCATCGACGACATCGACCTGATCGAGGTCTTCAACCCGCGCGTGGCGATCGGCTCGTTCAACGAGGAGGCGGCGCGGTTCGCCGAGAAGTACCGCATCCCCGCCGGCGTCGGATCGGACTCGCACGTGGCGCAGGGCCTGGGCACGGCGCGCGTGCGGATGCGCGACTTCGACGGGCCCGAGGAGTTCCTGGCGTCGATCCGCGACGCCGAGCTGATCACCAGCTCGGGCACGCTGGTCTACGTCCAGGCGCTGAAGTTCCTGCAGACGACGGCGACGCCGGCGCGCGCGCGCAAGGCCGTTCGCGAGCGTCGCGTGCGCCGCGCGTCACGCAAGGGCTGATGCAGCGCGAGGGAGACGCCTCGCACCCGTCGAAAGATGCGGCACACGTGCCTGCGACCGATGACGAGATCCGCGAGAAGTACCTCGAACGCGCGATCCGGGAGATGAACGCGCTGACGCGCGACGTCCAGGGCTGCCGGCACTGTCCGCGCGGGAGCCTCACCCCGGTGCTGGGATCCGGGCATCCGCAGGCCGACGTCTTCCTGCTGAAGCACGCGGCGATGGTGTCGGAGATCGAGGAGGGCGTCGCCTTCTACGGCCGCGCGGGCGCCGCGCTGCAGAAGTCGCTGCGCCGCCTCGGCGTCGATCCGCTGGCCGTCTACGGCACGCTCTGCATCAAGTGCCCCGTCGCCGACGGGTCGCTCGCCGACCCGGTCTGCGTCTCGCGCGTCGCCGAGGAGTTCGCGATCGTCCAGCCGCGCATCGTGGTGGTGATGGGCGAGGACGCGCTCGCCGTCCTGAACGAGCTCGACGTGCCGATGGCGCGCCCGGTCGCCTGGGAGCCCGGCGTCCTGCAGAAGTTCACGCCGTCCTGCGACGCGCTCGTCACGCCGAGCATCGACGAGTCGCTCGACGAGGAATCCGCCAAGCGCGAGTTCTGGGCGGCCTTCCGCACGCTCGGCGACTGGTGGGGCCAGCTTCCGCCCTACTAGGCGCCACCGGGCGCCGTCGCCACTCCGATGATGGTTTGTGCCGCATAGCGGGACGTTCTCGCATCGAATCGGCGGAGCGGGACGCACTGTCACCTCCCGGCCAGCCGAGATCACCGGTGCCGGCGGATGACGACGGTTGACAGCGGCGGCCGATCGGATGGAGGATCCGCCCATGTCCGAGCATGACGAGATGGATCCGGAAGAACTGGCACTCGAGGATCTCGAACTCGAGGACCTGGATGACGACGAAGGCGTCCTGGCGCCCGACGGGCCAGAGGCCGAGTTCCTCCTGCGCACGGAGGAGCACGAACTCGTCCCGGTGGACGAGGACGCCCTCGGCGACCTCTAGAGCGTCAGCACGATCTTCCCGAGCTTGCCCCCGGCCGCGAAGCGGTCGTAGGCCGCCGCGACGTCGTCGAGCGCGAACGTCTCGGCGACGGGCACGCTGAGCGTCCCGCGCTCGAACAGCGGCAGCACCTCGCGCTCCATCGCGCGGGCCGTCGCGGACTTCTCCTCGAGTGGACGGGCGCGCAGCGTCGAGCCGGAGATGCGGGCGCGCCTCCCCATCAGCGCGAGCAGGTTGAGCTCGGACTTGAAGCCGCCGCCGACCCCGATCACGACCACGCGACCGCCGGTCGCCAGCGCGCCGAGGTTGGCGTCGAGGTTCGGCGCGCCGACCAGCTCGAGCAGGACGTCGTAGGGCCCGCCGTCGGGCGTCGCCGCCGGCTCCAGCACGGCGTGGGCGCCGAGCGCCGTGACGCCCGCGCGCAGCTCGGGATTGCGCACCGACGCCGTGACGTGCGCCCCGGCCGCGGCCGCGAGCTGGATCGCGGCGGTGCCGACACCCCCGGCCGCCCCGCTGATCAGCACGCGCTCGCCCATCCGCAGGCCGGCCTGGGTGAACAGCGCGTCGTGGGCGGTCGTGAAGACCTCCGGCAGCCCGCCCGCGGCGACCGCGGCGACCGCGGCGGGCACCGGCATCGCCTGGCGCTCGTGCACGACGCACAGCTCGCCCTGACCACCGCCGCCGACAATCGCCATCACCCGGTCGCCGACCGCGAAGCGCGCCGCGCCGGGGCCGAGTGCGACGACCTCGCCCGCCAGTTCCAGTCCCGGGATGTCCGCCGGCGATCCGGGGGGCGCCGGGTAGGCGCCGCGGCGCTGAAGCAGGTCGGCGCCGTTGAGGCCCGCCGCGCCGACGCGGACGAGGACCTCGCCCGCCCCGGGCTGGGGATCGGGATGCTCGGCGACGAGGACCTCGCCGTCGCGGATGGTGGCGGCGCGCATGGCGCGAGTCTACGAAGCGGCCGCGGGTCCGCCCGGGCGTGCGGCGTCGACCTCGGCCGACGGGCCGGCGACCACCGGTGCTGACCGCGGCCCCGCGGGCTGCGCCGCGCGAAGCTCGGCGCGCGCCTCGTCGATGCTGAGGCCGGTCGCGCGGAGGAAGTCGTGGGCGGTCATGCGCGCCTGTCCGACGACGATGCTCACCGACAGGTTGCGCGTCTCGTCGAGCCCGGCCGTCGTCGCGACCGCGGCCTCGAGCGCCGCCGCGCGCGCGTCGGCCCGCTCGCCGGGGTCGGCGACCGCGCCGACGAGGTGGCGCGCCGCGTCGGCCAGCGCGCGGATGCCCGCGATGACCGCGGGCGGGACCTCGTCGTGCATCCGCAGCGCACGATCGGCGCCGCGGGCGAGGGCCGCGACGTCGCGCTGGGCTCGCGCGATGTGATCGACGGCGCGGGTGTAGCGCTCGACCGCGTCGCGCTGCCCGCGGCGCAGCAGCGCCAGCCGCGCCACCTCGCCGCTCGTCGCGACGGCGGCGCGCATGTCCGCCAGGTGCTCCTCGAGCCCCGCCGCCCGGACCCGGGCGTCGCGCGCGGCCTCGTCGTCGCCGCGTTCCAGAGCGCCGGCGACGGCGTCGAGCACCGCTGCGAGCCGTTCGATCGCCGGGTCCAGCGCGCCCGAGGCCAGGCGCAGCGGGTTGACCGGGAACAGCACGAGATTGAAGAACAGGGCCGTCGACGAGCCGACGAGCACATCGAGGAAGCGGGCGAACCCGGTCGGGTCGTTCGGGATCGCCAGGGCGGCGATGAGGATGCCCGCGTTGGCCGCCTGGACCGTCGCCATCTGGTCGCCGCCGGCGAAGACGACGACGCACATCGCCGCGAAGACGATCAGCGCCATCTGCCAGGCGCCGGTGCCGAGCGCCTGCACGGAGAGGTCGGCGACGAGCACGCCGACGGCGCCGCCGAGCGCCATCTGCAGGGCGCGCTGGGTGCGCTGGCCGAGCGTGATGCCCAGGACGGCGACCGTCGCGATCGGCGCGAAGAACGGCCGCGGGTGGCCCAGCCCGTAGCGTGCGATGAGGTAGGACGCGGTCGCGGCGAGCGAGACGAGCGCGATGCGCGGCGCCATCGTCCGCAGACGCAGGACCCGCTCGCGCAGTGAGATCGTCTCGGCCGCGCTGTCCAGGAACTCACCGGCGTGCCGCGCGATGTCCGCCGCGCTGAGCGGCTCGCGGGGCGGTGTCGGGGGCGTGGGCACGATCCCCCTGCAGTCAAGCAGCCCGGCGCGGACGTCCGCCGCCGGTAGCCTCACCCGCGATGGATCTCACGCCCGTCGAACAGCGCATCCTCGGCTGCCTGCTGGAGAAGCAGCGGACCACGCCGGACGGCTACCCGCTGACGCTCAACGCCCTGCGGCTGGCGTGCAACCAGGCGACGAACCGCGACCCGGTCGTGGACTACGACGAGGCGACGCTGCGCCCGTCGCTCGAGCGCCTCAGCCGCGCGCGCCTGATCCGCTTCACCAGCGGGCACGGGAGCCGCGTCGCCAAGTACCGCCACCTGGCCGACGAGGCGCTGCACCTGGAGCACGCCGAGCAGGCGATCGTCGCCGTCCTGCTGCTGCGCGGCCCGCAGACGCCGGGCGAGCTGAAGACGCGCACGGACCGCCTGTACGGCTTCGCCGGCCTGGAGGCCGTCGGCGCGACGCTGACCGACCTGGAGGCGCGCGGCCTGGTGCGCGACATCGGCCGGCGACCGGGGCAGAAGGAGGACCGCTGGGAGCACCGGCTCGGCGAGGAGGACGAGGGCGAGGGCGAGGCCCCGCCGGTCGTCGCCGCGGGCGCCGCCCCTGCTGCCGCCGCACCCGCCGCGATCGCGCCGGCGCCTCAGGCGCCGCCGCCGATCATCACGGCGCCCGCCCCGATCCCCGGCGGTCACGAGGCGCGGATCGCCGCGCTCGAGGCCCAGGTCGCCGCGCTGCGCGCGCAGGTGGCGCGGCTGACCCCCGATCCCGCAGGCGACCCGTCGTGAGGAAGCTGATCGTCACCGAGTTCGTGTCGCTGGACGGGGTCATGGAGGCCCCTGGCGGCGAGGCCGGCTACGCCCACTCCGGCTGGGTCGGGGAGTTCTTCACCGACGAGCTGGGCGCCTACAAGGAGGCTGAGCAGCTGGCGGCCGACGTGCTGCTGCTCGGTCGCGTCACGTACGACAGCTTCCACGGCGCCTGGCCGCAGCGCGAGGGCCCGTTCGCGGACAAGATCAACACGATGCGCAAGATCGTCGCCTCGACGACGCTCGGGTCCGGCGACTGGCACGACACGACGGTCATCGCCGACGACATCCCCGGCGCGGTCGCCGCGATCAAGGCCGAGGAGGGCGGCCCGATCCTCGTCGCCGGGAGCCGCTCGATCGTGCACCTGCTGCTCGCCGAGGGGCTGGTCGACGAGGTCAATCTGCAGGTCTTCCCCGTGCTGCTCGGCTCCGGCGCACGCCTCTACCCCGACTCGCCGGACCGGACGACGCTCGAGCTGCTGTCGTCGCGGACGCTGGAGAGCGGCGTGCTGCTGCAGACGTACCGGCCGCTGCGCGGCTGACGCTCAGCCGCGCTCCAGCAGTGCGAAGCACTCGATCGGGCGGCGCAGTCCTTGGAGCGTGTCGGTTGCGTGCCGCGCTCAGCGGTCGCCGGTCGCGCGTTGCGCGGCGTTGACCAGACGGCACATCAGGTCGGTGGCCTGCGCGTTGTCGAGTCCCTGCTCGCGGACGAGTGAGCGCCAGGTGGTGAATGCCAGGGCGTGACCGATCGCGGCGCTCACTCGCCGGCGGGCCGCGCCGCGCACCCGTCTGCCGCGCATGAGCGTCTGGTGGGCAGCGGCGATGTAGCTGTGGAAGCCTCCGAACAGCTCCTTGACGATCGGCACCGTCTCCTCGTCGCGCACGAGGTTGCTCATCATGTGCTCGGTGCGCTCGTACTGGGGGAACAGCTCGTCGAGCGCGGTCCGCAGGCGCTGATCCGGGTCGGCGATCGTCGCCCAGGCGCCGAGGTCCGGGAGCGGGTTGGAGGCCATCCAGTGTGCGGTGCAGGCAGCGAAGACGGCGGCCTCGTCAGGGAAATGGCGGTACAGGGTTGAGCGGCGCACTCCAGCGCGTTCGGCGATCGCGCTCAGCGAGGTGCGCGACGGCCCGAGCGTCCCGTGCAACTCGACCGCGCTCTCGGTGATGCGCATGCGGGTCGCCTGCTCGAGTTCGGCGCGGCGCTGCTTGCGGTAGGGACGGGTTTGATCGGTCATACCTGTCCGATCAATGTTGACAGACGGTGACGACGTCCCATAGATTCCACGCGACAACACTGTCCCTCGAAAGGCGGAAGCGATGACAACGACGGCAGCCAAGGTTCTGGGCCCCGGCGACGGCAAGGCCGGGTTCCTGGGGAGCATCGGCGTGCGCTTCATGATCGACGGCGCCGAGGCCGGCGAGCGATTCTCGCTGGTCGAGCACCCGATGTCCGCGCGGGCGCTGGCCGCGCCGTTGCACCGCCACACGCGAGAGGACGAGTACAGCTACATCCTGGAAGGGCGCGTCGGCGCGCTGCTGGGCGAGGAGGTCGTCGTCGGCGGTCCCGGCGACCTGATCTTCAAGCCGCGAAACCAGTGGCACACGTTCTGGAATGCCGGTGATGAACCCGCGCGGCTGCTGGAGATCATCGCGCCCGCCGGCTTCGAGCGGTTCTTTGCTGAACTCGTCGACCTCGGCGGCGTCACACAAGCCGACCCGGAGCAGCTCGCGGGCCTCTGCGCCCGCTACGAACTCGAGATGGACCCGGACAGCGTCCCGGATCTCATCAAGCGGTTCGACGTGCGCTTCCCCGGCGAGCCGCTCCAGGCAGGGTGACCCGGCATCTCGCGTCGGCTACTCGCTCGATGACGCCGTCTGCGAGCCGATCCTGCCGACCAACGGGCTGGCATGGCGGGCGACCACCGTCCACGAGCCTTCGCGGCGCACCCACACGTCGGTGACATGGAGCGTCGCGCTCCAGTCGCGCCCCTCGATCGTCGCCTCCTGCCGCGTCCGCGACATGGTCACGGCGGTATCGCCGACAACGTCGACATCCATCTCCTCGTACTCGAAGGCGGTCCCGGCGATCCGCCCGCTTGACGCCTGTTCGAGCCACTCGCTGCGCCCGACGACGCTGTCGGTCGCGACACTTCGCAGCCTGAACTCCGGGGCCATCAGCGACTCGCAGGCGTGGATGTCACCGGCCAGCCACGCGTCCATCCACGCGCGCTGAAGGCGCCCGACCTCGGCAGCGTCACTCATCGGTCGACCCTACTCCGGGCGACCCGGACCGCCCACCTTCCGGCGATCCCGTCGGTCGAATTCGCGGCGGGAAGCCGCGTGCGCGCGACGGACGGGTTACGAGCCAGGTGACCGGCTCACAGGTCCAGCCGGCGGCGAGGGTCCCGCGGGGTCAGCGTCGGGCGCTGTAGCGCGTGCTGACCGTGCAGGTGAGTGTGCCGTGCGGATCGAGCTTGCGGCTGCTGTTGAACGTCGCGCGGCGACGGATCGTGCCGGTGACCTTGCGTCCGCGGATCACGCCTTTGATCGTCGTGCGCAGCGACCGTGCGGTGTTGTGGAACGTGGCGTTGAACCGGTTGCGCCTGATCCTCATCGGGAGGAACTTCGCCGTTGCGACGAAGCCCGTGCCGTCGGAGCACCTGAAGCGCGTCTGCATCGTGAACGAGCGCACGCGCCTGGCCCGAACGGTGAACGACACGGGCCGCTTGTCGGCCGTGCGGCCGGTGTACCGGCCGGCCGTCGCAGCGAATGCCGGAACGCTCCCAAGAGCGAGCGTCAGCGTGATGACGGCGAGGTGGCGGGGCGTGCGCAAGGCGGTTCCTTTCGGCGGGCGAGTCTCGACCATGGAACGACGCCCGGTCGCCAGACGGCAGACCGAGCGTCGCCCTCCCAAGAGACTCAGTCGTTGCTGTCGTCGACCTGGTCCTCTGCGTCACTGCTGCCAGAACCCGCGACGCCATCCTCCTGCTCCACCTCATTGGCCAGGTCGGAGTTGTGCACGTCGCCCTGCTCCCCGGACTGCTGCTCATCAGCGGCCGAGTTGTTGTCGTCGCCCTGATCGCCCTGGTCGGCAGCGTCTTCCTGCTCGACCGCGCTGGCGAGGTCGGCGTTCTCGACGTCGCCCTGCTCGCCGGACTGCTGCTCATCGGCGACCGAGCCGTCGTCATCGCCCTGGTCGTTCACCGATCCGGCTGCCGGCGCGGTGACCTGCGCGCCGCCGCGATCGCTCACGCCATCGTCGGCGAGCGCAACAGCAGGACCAGCGACACCGAGCGCCAGCAACGCGGCACTCAGCGGCAGATATCTCTTGACGTCCATGTGCATCTCCTCAATACCGGGGCAGCAACCTGGCGGCCGTGCCATTGGTCTACAAAGCCTTCGCTGCTTGAGAGCAAGGCGCCGGCTGAACGTGACGCCGAGAGTGCAAAGGCTTCGTAAAACCTCGACGTTCGTCCGAGTGGCCGCCGTCCAGCTTCCGAACGGCGATGAATCCGATGGACGCCCCGAGACGTTGAAGGGGGGAAGCGAGCGGCAAATCGCCCGCTCAGGCCCCCAACCAAAGGTTCGTCAACATGTCCCGTTCCCGTTTCATCGCCGGCGTCGCCGGCGCCGCCGTTCTCGCCATGGGTGGGAGCGCCGTCGCGGCCTCCGGCCCGACGATCAGCACCCTCAAGACGACCCAGAGCGGCAAGTCCGTCGTCGTCAAGATCAGCACGGCGTACTTCACGATCGACGCCAAGGATGTCGGCAAGTCGCCCAAGGCCGGCAAGGGCCACGAGCACTTCGCGCTCGACGGCGGCAAGTACGACTTCCCGAAGTACTCCGGCGCCAACGGCAAGCTCGCCAAGCAGCTCGGCGTCCAGGGCATGTACTCGCCGTCGGTCAACAACCAGGTCACCTACACGGGCCTGCCCAAGGGCAAGCACACGATCGTCGTGCACCTCGTGAAGAACAACCACTCCAACTACGCCAACAAGGGCGCAACGAAGAAGCTGACGTTCACGGTCCGCTAACGAGCCTCGATGCGCGGAACGGGTCGGCGCCCACAACGGTCCGCCGACCCGTTCCTGCTCGGACTCATCATGCACAGCCCAACACACATCTCGCGCGTCAGCGCCGTCATCGTCGCGTCGTTCGCGGGGCTGGTGCTCGCCTCCTGCGGGCAGAGCAGCACCCCCAGCCGGCCGCCGTCGACTGCCACGGCAGCGCCGGCTTCCACGATCACCGTCCAGTTCGGCGAGTACTTCTACCGGCCGAGAGTGGTCACGGTCCATGTCGGCCAGCCAGTGCGTTTCGTCAACGCCGGGAAGATCGCGCACACGGTCGCCGACAGCACTCCAGGCGGCCAGGTACGGTCGGCGGTCATCCAGCCCCGGCCCCTCGAACACGGGCGGTCACAGACCGTCACGTTCGCCAGGACGGGGGTCGTGCACTACCTCTGTACGTTCCACCCGACACTCATGCGCGGCACCATCACCGTCACGCCGTGAGCGTCGTTGGCGTGAACGGCACTGGGCGGACACGTCACCGAACCGTGCGGTCGGCTGAATGCGCTACGAGGTCCGCTCCAGCAGCGCCACACACTCGATGTGCGGCGTCTGCGGGAACATGTCCACCGGGCGCACGCGGGTGAGCGTGTAGCCGTGCTCCTCGACGAGCTGCGCCGCGTTGGGTGCGAGGGTCGTCGGGTTGCAGGAGACGTAGACGATCCGCTTGGGGTTGGCCTCGCCGATGCGCTGGACGACCTTCTTCGACAGGCCGGCGCGCGGCGGGTCGACGACGACGACGTCGGGCGATTCGCCGGGCTTCTCGGCGAGGTCCTTGAGGACCGCCCGCACGTCGCCGGCGATGAACCTGGCGTTGGTGATCTCGTTGGCTCGGGCGTTGGTCGCCGCGTCCTTGACGGCGTCGGCGACGATCTCGACGCCGACGATCTCCGCGGCGCGCGAGGCCAGCGTCAGGCCGATCGTCCCGATCCCGCAGCACAGGTCGTAGACGCGCTCCCAGCCCTGCAGCGCGGCGTACTCCTGCGCGACCGCGTAGAGCTCCTCGGCCATCTCGGTGTTCGTCTGGAAGAAGGCGTCGGTGCTGAGCGAGAAGCGCAGGCCGCAGAGGTCCTCCTGGATCCGCTCGCCGCCGAGCAGCAGCGTGTCCAGCCCGCCCTGCGTCGATTCGGCGACGCCGGCGGCCTGGGTCCAGACGACGCTCTGCACGCCGACGGCCTCCATCGCGACAGCGAAGCGATCGTCGTCGAACTCGCCCTTGGACGTGACCAGGCGGACCTGCACGTGCCCGGTGCGGCGACCCTCGCGCACGACGAGGTTGCGCAGGAAGCCGCGCTGCTCGCGGCGGTCGTACGGCTCGAGGCCGAGCTCGCGGCAGGCGGCGAGCGCCGCCGTGCGCACCGCGTTGCCGCGCTCGGAGGCCAGCAGGCAGTCGTCGAGCGGCTCGATCCGGGCCCAGGAGCCGGGCGCGTGGAAACCGCAGACTAGGTCGCCGTCCGTGCTCTCGCCGAACGAGTACTCGAGCTTGTTGCGATAGCGCCAGGTGTCCGCGGCGGGGACGATCGGCTCCATCGCGAACCCGTCGAGCCGGCCGAGGCGGCGCAGCGCGTCCTCGACCTGGGCGGCCTTGACCTCCAGCTGGCGCTCGTAGGGCAGGATCTGCCACGCGGCGCCGGGATGGTCAGCGACCGGCTCGACGCGGTCCGGCGAGGGTTCGAGCACCTCGACGGTGCGGGCCTCCGCGTAGTCGCGCTTGCGCTTGGTGACCACCGCGCGGACGCGGTCACCGGGGATCGCACCGCGGACGAAGACGACGTAGCCGCGGTCGCCGATCGGCAGGCGGGCGATGCCGTTGCCGCCGAAGGCGAGCGCGTCGACCCGCAGGTCGAGCTCCTGGCCCGTCGTGGGCTTGGCGGCGGCGGTGGGGTCGGTGGTCGGCACCACCCCAGGAAAGCAGGATGCGCCGCTCAGCGCTTGATGCGCGTCTCCAGCTCGGCGCGCAGTTCCTCGGCGTGGCGGCGCCCGGCGGTCATCAGGCGCTGCGTCAGCTCCTCGGCGTCGAGCGGCAGCATGCGCCCGCGGCGGACGGCGTCGTCGAGCGGCTCGCGCAGCCGCTCGGCGGTCAGGACGACGTGCTCGGCGAGCAGGTCGCGGATCGCCCCGAAGTTGTCGAACAGCGCGACGTCGCGGGCGGCCTCGGCATCGGAGCGCGCGGCGGACGTGCGCTTGCTGCGGCGATCGGCGGCCCTGCGCGGCGCCTTCGGCTCCGGCCCGGGCTTGGCCGCCGCCCTGGGCTTCGCCTTGGCCGCGGCGTTGGCGGCGGGCTTCGCCTTGGCCGCCGCGGGCTTCACGGCCGCCTTCGGCTTCGCCGTGGTGCGGGGCTTCGTCGTCGGAGTCTTGCGTTCGGCCATCGTGGTCCTCAGCTCTCGGACAGCAGCCATTCGAGCAGCGCCTTCTGGGCGTGGCGGCGGTTCTCCGCCTGGTCCCAGATGCGCTGGCGCTCACCGTAGAGCACCTCGCTCGTGATCTCCTCGCCGGGGTGCGCGGGGAGGCAGTGCAGCGCGATCGCCCCCGGCGCCGCGGCCGCGAGCAGCGCGTCGTCGATGCGGTACGGCGCGAGCGCGGCACGGCGCTCGTCGGCGGTGTCCTCGTCGCCCATCGACACCCAGACGTCGGTGTAGACCGCGTTGGCCCCCGCGACCGCCGCGTACGGATCGCTCGTGCGCGTCCCGCCCGCCGCGGCCTCCAGCTCGTAGCCCTCGGGCGACGCGACGGCGACCTCGACGCCCGCCAGCCCGCCGAGCAGCGCGAGTGAGCGCGCGACGTTGTTTCCGTCGCCGACGTAGGCGAGCTTCAGGCCGTCGAGCGCGCCGAACTCCTGGCGCAGCGTCAACAGGTCCGCCAGCGCCTGCGAGGGATGGTGCCCGGCGGTGAGCATGTTGAACACCGGGATCGACCCCTCGGCGGCGAGCTCCTCGAGCAGCGCGTCGGGGCCGGTTCGAATGCCGATCGCCTGGACGTGGCGGCTGAGGATGCGCGCCGTGTCCTTGACCGACTCGCCGCGCGAGAGCTGCATCTCCTCCGAGCGCAGCAGCAGCGGATGCCCGCCGAGCTCGACGATCCCTGCCTCGTAGGACAGGCGCGTGCGGGTGCTGGCCTTCTCGAACAGCAGCGCGACGATGGCGCCGTCCAGCGCGGACGAGGAGCGCGGCGCGGCCTGCAGCTCGAGTGCCCGGTCGAGCAGCGCATCGAGCTCGGGACGCGACAACTCGAGTCCGGTGAGGAAGTGGCGCGGCAAGCGCGGAAGAATAGGGGTCTGTGCGCGTCCTGACCTGGAACCTCTTTCACGGGCGCTCGGTGCCCGACACCCGGCGCTCGCTCCTGCCCGAGTTCGCCGCGATGCTCGCGGGCTGGGACTGGGACGTCGCGCTGCTCCAGGAGGTGCCGCCGTGGTGGCCCGTGCCGCTCGGGGCCGCGTGCGACGCGCGGGCGCTCGCCGCGCCGACCTCCCGCAACCAGCTGCTGGCGCTGACCCGCCCCGCGGCGACGCGGCGACCCGACCTCGTGAAGTCCTGGGGCGGTGGCTGCAACGCGATCCTCGTGCGCGGCCGGCTCGTGACGGACCATCGCCGCCTGCGCCTGCGGCTCGCCCCCGAGCGGCGCGTGATGCACGCCGTGCGCCTGGGCGACGGCGTCTGGGTCGGCAACCTCCACGCCAGCGCGCACGTCCAGGCGCGCGCGGTCGCCGACCTGGCGCGGGCCGGCGCCGTGCTGGACCGCTGGTCGGCCGGCGATCCGGCGATCCTGGGCGGGGACACGAACGTCCGCGGGCCACAGGTGCCCGGCTACACCGACTGCGGCGGGCACGTGCTGGACCACGTCTTCGCCCGCGATCTGGCCCCGGCCGCGCCGGCGGCGACCCTGCCGCGCCACGTCGTCGACCTGGGCGCGAACCTGTCCGACCACCGGCCGGTGCTGGCGACGCTCGCAGAGCCGCCCGCCGCCCACGCCGCTGGAGGCGGGCCGGGAACTCGCGGCGCCACCTGACGGGTGCAGGCAGACCGCCGCCGGTCAGGCGCCCTGCCAGGCCGCGGCGATGCGCGCGACGTGGCGGTGATCGGTGCCGCAGCACCCGCCGAGCAGCCGGACCGCGGGGAGCAGCTCGCGCAGCGCGGCGTTGGCCATGCCGAGCGCCTCGGGATCCCCTTCGTCGAGCTCCTCCGCCTCGTCGAGCTCGGCGTGGCTGAGCGACGAGGCGTTCACGCGCAGGCCCCCGATCCGCTCGAGCTCCGGCCGGCCGTCGAGCCCCGCGGCGATGTGCGTCGGGTGGGCGCAGTTGATGATGAAGAACTCCGCGGCGGCGGCTGTCTCTCCGTCGACCTGCTCGATCGCCTCCGCGATGGTCATGCCACTCGGCAGGCGGCCGTCGGTCTCGACGGTGAAGCCGGGGGCGGCCGGGATGCCCCGGGCGGCGGCGGCTCGGACGACGCCGATCGCCTCCTCCGGATACGACAGCGTGATCGCCGTGACGCCGTCCACACCCGCGTCGCCGAGCACGCCGATCTGCCAGCCGTGGTAGTCGGCGGCCTCGTCTCCCGACATCCGCTCGCCGACGACGTACCCGTCACCGCGCGGCCCGACCGAGCCGTTGACCGTCACGTCGCTGCGTCCGCCGGCCAGCTCCCGCGCGAACGCGACCGCCGCCCGGTTGACCTGCGCCAGAGCGTCGAGGTCGTAGCCGAGCTGGGCGCCCCAGTCGGGGTTCGCGCGCCAGGTCGCCGTATCGAGGACGAACGGCAGGCCCTCCGCCTCCGCGAGCTCCAGGAACGGAGCGAAGTAGCGGCGCAGCGCGTCACGCCCGCGGTCGTCCTCCAGCAGCGGGAACGATGCGAAGCACGGGAGCTCGAAGCCGTCCTTGAACAGCAGGACGGTCTCGATCCCGCCGTCAGTGAGCGCCATCGTGCCGGGTGTCATGACGCGACGCTACCCCGGCGCCGGCAACAGCGCAAGCCTAGAACGGCAACCGCAGGCCGAAGCCGCGCAGCACGAGCAGCGCCCGCTCGCCGAGCGTCCCGCGGCGCGGCAGGATGCCGAGCTGGGCGCCCGCGTCGTAGGCGTCGAGGAACACGCGCACGCGCCAGATGCGCTCGCGCGGAGGATCGAGCTCGCAGTAGAGGACGGCGTGCACGCTGACGCGCTTCCCCGTGACGACGAGCCCCTCCAGATCGCCCGCGTGCGTGCCGCTGAGCGCGACGGGGACGGCGACGAACCGCCCGTCCGTCAGCTGCCGGCCGGCCGCGTCCACGCGCAGATCCGGGAACGCCTCCCACACCCGCGCGACATGGTCGGCGACCGCGTCGGGGCCGTAGAGCGGCTCGGCGCAGAACGGATCCTCCCAGTGCAGGTCGGGCGCGCAGACCTCGTGGAACGCACCGCGGCGGCGCCCGGCCAGCGCGGCCTGGAGCCGCTCGGCGAGCTCACCGTCGCGCGCCGTCACGACAGCTCCGGCAGGCCGCTGAACGTCGTCGATGCCTCGGCGTGCAGGCGCCGCGGGATCCGCCCCGCCCCGCGCGCCATGCGGCCGCCCTCGACCCCGGCGCGGATCGCGCGGGCCATCGCGATCGGGTCCTGCGCGCGCGAGATCGCACTGGCGCACAGGACGGCGTCGCAGCCCAGCTCCATCGCCAGGGCCGCGTCCGACGTCGTGCCGACGCCCGCGTCGAGCACGACGGGAACGCCCGCCTGCTCGACGATCAGGGTGATGTTGTACGGGTTGCGAATCCCCATGCCGGAGCCGATCGGCGAGCCGAGCGGCATCACCGCCGCGCAGCCGACGTCCTCCAGCCGGCGGGCGAGCACGGGGTCGTCGGTCGTGTAGGGCAGGACGACGAACCCGTCGGCCACCAGCCGCTCGCACGCGACGAGCAGCTCGGGCGCATCGGGCAGCAGCGTGCGCTCGTCGCCGATCACCTCGACCTTCACCCAGTCGGTCCCGAATGCCTCGCGCGCGAGGTGCGCGGTCGTGATCGCGTCGCGCGCGGTGAAGCAGCCCGCGGTGTTGGGCAGCAGCGCCACCCCGCAGTCGTCCAGCACGTCGACCAGCGAGCCGCGGGCTGCGGCGTCGATCCGCCGCAGCGCGACGGTGACCATCTCGGTGCCGCTGGCGCGGATCGCGTCCGCGAGCGTCTCCAGGCGCGGGAAGCCGCCGGTGCCGAGGATCAGCCGCGAGGCGAACGTCCGGCCGCCGATGACGAGGTCGTCGCTCATCCGCCCTGCATCGCGGTCAGCGCCTCGACGTGCTCGCCGTCGCCCACGGTCCGGGAGTCCCAGTCACCGCGCGGGACGACCTCGCCGCCGACCGCGACCGCCACGCCGCGCGCCTGGGGCTCGATCCCCAGGTCGGCGAGCAGTTCGGCGACGGTCGCGCCGTCGCGGTCGTGCAGCTCGGCGCCGTTGAGGCGGATCATGCGGGCACCTCGGCGCCGGCCACGCGCGCGGCGGCGAACGCCGCCGGGATCGCCGCTGTTCCCGCGAGCGCGCCGGCGACCAGCTCGCCGGTGACGGGCGCGAGCAGGATCCCGTTGCGGTGGTGACCGGTCGCCCAGTGGAGTCCCTCGACGACCGGGCTGGGACCGAGCAGCGGCGCGTTGTCGGGTGTCCCCGGGCGCAGGCCGGCGATCGTCTCCTCGACGTCCAGCTCCAGCACGCCGGGCACGAGCTCGGCCGCGTCGCGCAGCAGCTCGTAGAGCCCGAGCGCGGTGATCGTCGTGTCGAACCCGCGCTCCTCGACCGTCGCACCGAGCACGTAGCGGCCGTCGCCGCGCGGGACGAGGTAGCCGCCCGCGAACCGCACGACGCGGTCCAGCAGCACGCGCCCCGGCCGGTGCTGCGGATCGCGCAGGCGCAGCGTCTGCCCCTTGACCGGGCGGACCGGCACGCGCGCGGCTTGCGGCAGCCCGAGGTCCTGTCCCGACCAGGCGCCGGCGGCGACGACGACCTGCGCGGCGCCGAGCGGTGCGTCATCGCCGGCACGGACCCCGGTCGCCCGGTCGCCCGTCACGTCGACGCGGGCCGCGGCAGGCGACGTGCGGATGTCCACGCCCGCGAGCACCGCGGCACGCCGCAGCGCGGCGCACGTCGCACGCGGGTCGGCGGCGTGGTCGCCGGGAATGCCGAGGGCCCCGCGCAGCGCGGGCGCGAGCGACGGCTCCAGCGCGCGCGCCTGCGAGGGCAGCAGGCGCTGAGCCGGCAGGCCGTGGCGCTCGCGCAGCGCCAGCTCGCGCTCCAGCGCCTCGTCCTCGTCGCGGTCGCGCGCCAGGAGCAGTGACCCGCACGCGCGATGGCCCGGATCGATGCCGGAGGCCTCGCGCAGCTCCTGCGCGAATGCGGGCCAGCGCGCGGCGCTGTCGATCCCCAGGGCGGTCAGCTCCAGCTCACCCGGATCGGCCTCGCTCACCGGCGCGAGCATCCCCGCAGCCACGTGCGTGGCAGCCGGTGCGGCCGGGCCGCGATCGAGCACGACGACGCTCGCGCCCGCCTGGGCCGCGCGCCAGGCGACCGACAGCCCGCACACGCCCGCGCCGATGACGGCGACGTCGAACGACTCGGTCTGCGAATGGGCTGGCACTGGTTCCTCGCTTCGCCGGCATGACCCGGATCAGCTGCTGACGGTCGGCGCCGGCGCGGCACCCTCTCAGCCCCCGTCGGTCCCGGGGCTCCCGTTCCGGTCAAGCGTACCTCGCGCGGGGCGCCGTGCGACCCGGCGCTGCGAGACTGAGCTGATGCGCACCGCGGCCCAGCGCCGGGAGCGGCTCGACGCCGCCCGGCTGTACTTCATCTGCGACGCCCGGCCAGGCGGGCGGGACCTCGCGAGCGTCCTGGGCCCGGCACTCGCGGGCGGGGTGGACGTCTTCCAGTTGCGTGACAAGCGCGCGGGCGACGACGACCTGCTGCGCGCGGCGGCGGTGGCTCGCGGGCTGTGCGACGCCGCGGGCGCGCTGTTCGTGCTGAACGACCGGCCCGACCTGGCCGCCGCCGCCGGGGCCGACGGCGCGCACATCGGGCAGGACGACGGCTCGATCGGCGCGGCCCGCGAGCTCGCCGGCACGGAGCTGCTGATCGGGCGCTCGACGCACAGCCCGGAACAGCTGGCCGCCGCGCATGCCGAGCGCGCCGACTACCTCGGCGTCGGTCCCGTGCACGCGACGCCGACGAAGCCCGGGCGCCCAGCCGTCGGGCTGGACCTCGTCGCGCACGCCGCGGACGCTGCGACGCTGCCGTGGTTCGCCATCGGCGGCATCGCCCTGGACGGCGTCGAGGCCGTCGCCCGCGCGGGCGCGGGCCGCATCGCCGTCGTCCGCGACATCGCCGAGGCGAGCGATCCGCGCGCCGCGGCCGCCGGGCTGCGCGCGCGCCTGACCGAGCCCGCGGAGGTGCCGGGTGGCCGGGCCTGAACGCGAGCCGCGACTGCGCGGCGAGGCGCGCGACGCGGCGCTGCGGGCGCAGCTGGAGCCGCTCGCACCGGGTGAGCGGCCGCTGCCGGTGCGCGTCGCGGCGGGCGTCTGCCTGCTGCTCGGCGCGGCCAACATCGGCCTGTGGGCCGCCGGAGCGGACGTCGCCAACCGGCCGTCGGCGGGCATCGTGCTGGTGTTCGCCCTCATCAGCCTGGCCGCGGCATGGGGGCTGTGGACCGTCCGCTACGGGGCCGTCCTCGGCTTCCAGGCGGTCCTCGCGGCGACGATCATCATCTCGGGCCTCTCGGTGCTCGTGGCCGGCAACGCCCTCGCGCTGCTCCTCTGCGCGGCCGTCATCGTCCCGGGCGTCTGGCTGTTCTGGAAGCTCGTCCGCGTGCTGGCGCGCATGCAGGCGCCCAGCCCCGGTGCATAGACTCGCGAGCATGGCTTCAGCGACCTACGACGTCATCGTCATCGGCTCCGGGCCGGGCGGCTATGTGGCCGCGATCCGCGCAGCGCAGCTCGGCATGAAGACGGCCGTCGTCGAGAAGGACCAGGTCGGCGGACGCTGCCTGAACTACGCCTGCATCCCGGCGAAGGCCGTCCTGCGCTCGGCGGACATGGTCCAGGAGATCCGCGACGCGGGCGAGTTCGGCATCACCGTGGGCGAGCCGCAGATCGACTTCGGCGCCGTCATGGCGCGCCGCGGTGAGGTCGTCGCCACGCTGACCGGCGGCGTCGCCTCGCTGCTGAAGAAGCACGCGATCGAGGTCTACGAGGGCGCGGGCGCGCTGACGGCGGCCGGCACGGTGACCGTCGGCGACCAGGAACTCGAGGCGGCGAAGGCGATCATCCTCGCGACCGGATCGGTGAAGCGGCCGATCCCGGGCACGACGTTCGAGGGCCGCGTGATCGGCACCGAGGAGGCATGGGCGCTCCAGACGCTCCCGGCACGCCTCGCCGTCGTCGGCGCCGGCGCGTCCGGCGCCGAGATCGCCAGCGCGTACGTTCGCCTGGGCTCGCAGGTCCAGCTGTTCGAGGGGCTCGACCGCGTCCTGCCCTCCGAGGACGCCGACATCTCCAAGGTCGCCGCCCGCGGCTTCAAGAAGCAGGGCATCGACGTCCACGTGAAGACGTTCGTCACCGACGTCGTCAGCCACGACGACAAGGTCACCTTCAAGCACGGCGACGCCGAGGGCGAGGCCGACTACCTGGTCATCGCCGCGGGCCGCGGGCCCGACGTGGAGGGCCTCGGCCTCGACGTCGCCGGCATCGCGCTGGACGAGCAGGGCCTGGTCGCCGTGGACGGGCTCGGCCGCACGAGCCGCGAGCGCGTGTACGCGATCGGCGACCTCGTCCGCGGGCCGGCCTTGGCCCACAAGGCCAGCGAGGAGGGCGTCATCGCCGTCGAGGACGCAGCGGGCGGGCACCCGCATCCGCTCGACTACCCGGACATCCCGCGGGCGACGTTCTGCCAGCCGAACGTCGGCAGCTTCGGGCTGACCGAGGAGCAGGCCAAAGCCGCCGGGCACGACGTCGTCGTCGGCAAGGTGCCCTACGGCGTCGCCGGCGCGACCACGGTCTACGGCGATCGCAGCGGCATGGTCAAGCTCATCGGCGACCGGCGCTACGGCGAGATCGTCGGCGCCCATGTCGTCGGGTCCAAGGCCACCGACATGATCCAGGAGCTCGTCAACGCGAAGCTCCTCGAGGGCGGCTACCCGGAGGTGGCGCGGATGATCCACGGGCATCCGACGTTCTCCGAGGCGATCCTCGAGGCGGCCCGCGCCGCCGACGGCTGGCTCATCCACGGGTAGCGCGGCCGAGGCACCGGGCGTGGAGCTCGAGTTCCATGACGGCGGGGCGGCCGACGCGGCGGTCCCGGCGTTCTACTTCGACCTGGGCAGCGCCGAGTGCTACCTGGTGGCCGAGCGCATCCTGCAGACCGTCCCCGTGGCGACCGAGTGGATCCCGGTGCTGGCGGCCGGCCTCCCCGGCCATGACGCGGCGGCGGCGCTCGACCGCGACGCGCTCGCCGCGACCCTCGAGCAGCGCGGCCTGCAGCCGCTGCGGATGCCCGACCGCTTCCCGTTCGACAGCGCGACGGCGATGCGGGCGGCCACGTATGCCAAGCAGATCGGCCGCGCGGTGCCGTTCGCGCTGGCGGCCTTCCGGCAGTGCTTCGCGGCGGGGCGCGCGATGGACGTGCCCGACCACGTCCTGATCGCCGGATCGGCCTGCGAGATGCACCCGACGGCGCTGCTGAAGGGTGCGGACCTGCGCGGCACCCGCGCGGCACTGGACGCCGCGACAGCGCTGGCCGCGCAACGCGGCGTTCGCGACGTGCCCGCCGTCTGGGTGCCCGGCGCGCCGGACCGGGTCTTCCACGGCGACGAGGGACTCGACGCGGCGGCCGCGGCGATGGATGATCGGTCCTGATGGACGCGCGCACCGCCTACCAGCTGATCGTCACCCGCACGGGGCGCGCCCCGTCGGTCCTGGCCTCTCCCGACCGCGTCGATCACATCGAGGTCGTCGACAACGAGGACCTCGAGGTGGTGCTGTTCTGGGACGTCCCGGTGCGCGCCACCCAGCGCATCGAGGCGGAACTGCGCGCGGACCTCGACACGCTCGAGGCGGACGAGTTCTATGCCCGCTGGGCCGCGTTCGACGTCGCCGACGTCTAGGGCGCCGCGCGGCGAACGGCGGCCGCCTCGAACGGATGTCCAGCCGCGACGAGCGGTGCGGAATGATCTTCGAGCGGTCGGTGCCGTGGGGGGATCGATCGCGACGCGAGCATCATCTGCGTGCCGGCGGCTGGGGGGCCGCCGGCACGGTTCGCGACCGCACCGGTAGCCTCGGCCGCCGATGAGCGAGATCCGCGAGAGCGAGGAGCCGGCGACACCTGCCGGCGGCCGCGGCGAGGTGACCGCGACCGAGCCGAGCCGGACCCAGTCGCTGATCGCGCGGCGGATGGCCGAGTCGCGCGCCACGGTGCCGGCGTTCACGCTGCGCGCGACGATCGACATGGGCGAGTGCATCGCGCTGCGCGCGGCGCTCCGGAGCGAGGGCGCCGAGGTCGTCCCCACGATCAACGACGTGATCGTGAAGGCCACGGCCGTCGCGCTGCGGGAGCACCCGTCCGCCAACGGCGCCTACCGCGACGGGCGGTTCGAGCGCTACGCGCGCGTCAACGTCGGCATCGCCGTCGCGGCGCAGGACGCGCTCCTCGTGCCGACGGTGTTCGACGCCGACCGCAAGGGCCTGACCGAGATCGCCGCCGAGACGCGCCGCCTGGCCGAGCGCGTGCGCAGCGGCGCGATCACGCCGCCCGAGCTGAGCGGCGGGACGTTCACCGTCAGCAACCTGGGCATGCACGGCGTGCGCTCGTTCGAGGCCGTCATCAATCCGCCGCAGGCCGCCGTCCTGACGGTCGGCGCGATGGAGCCGCGGGCCGTCGTCCGCGACGGGTCGGTCGTGATCGCCGAGCAGCTCGACGTCGAGCTCTCCTGCGATCACCGCATCCTCTACGGCACGGACGGCGCGGCGCTGCTGGCGCGGATCCGCGAGATCCTCGAGTCCCCCGAGCAGCCGGCGCGATGAACGTCCCCGGCATGGACCGCCTGTGGCCCGTCGTCACCCGCGGCGGCGACCTGCACGTCCGGATGTACCGGCGCAGCGGCGGGCGGATCGGCGGGCGGATCTTCTTCTTCGGGCGCCAGCGGATCGCCCTCGTCGACCATGTCGGCGCGAAGTCCGGGACGCACCGGACCGTGGCGCTGATCCACCTCCCCGACGGCGACGACATCGTGATCGTCGCGTCCAAGGGCGGGCACCCCCGGCACCCCGCCTGGTTCCACAACCTGAAGGCGCATCCGGAGACGACCGTGCAGGTCGGGCGTGAGCTGCGCGCGGTGACCGCCCAGATCGCCAGCGCCGACGAGCGCGCGCGCCTCTGGCCGCTGCTCGTCGACCTGTATCCGAGCTTCGCGGACTATCAGCGCAAGGCCGAGCGCGAGATCCCGGTCGTGATCCTCCGCCCGCGCGTCGCGGGCGTGGCAGACTCCGCGTAGGAGATCCGCGGGAAGGTTCCCGCCGCCAGCGCGTCAGGAGAGACATGAGCCACCGCACCGCCACGACCACCCGCCGCGCAGCGCTCGCCGCGCTCGCGGCCACCGCCCTGACGTTCGCGACCGCCGCCACCGCCGCGGCGCCCAAGCCGACCGTCAAGGCGCAGAAGAACGCCGGGCTCGCGAAGACGATCGTCGTCAACGCCAAGGGCCTGACGCTCTACCGCCTGAAGCCCGAGACGACGAAGAAGGTCCTCTGCGACGCGACCTGCGCCCCGTACTGGCCGCCGCTGACGGTGAAGTCCGCGAAGGTCAAGCTCGTGGCGGGCGCCGGCGTCCGGGGCAAGCTCACGGTGTTCCGCAGCGGCGGGCAGTTCCGCGTCGCCCTGCGCGGCTACCCGCTGTACACGTTCGTCGGCGACACGAAGGCGGGCACCGCGTCCGGCCAGAACGTCAAGAGCTTCGGCGGGACGTGGCTCGTGGTCAGCGCGAAATAGTCGGCGGCATGACCGCGGGCGCCGAGCTGTGGGTCTGCCACCTGGGACGCGTCGCGTACCGCGACGGGCTCGCGCTGCAGGAACGCGTGCGCGACGCGCGTGAGGCCGACCGGATCCCGGACACGCTGCTGCTCCTGGAGCACGACCCCGTGTACACGCGCGGCCGCCGCTCCGAGCCGGGCGAGCTGCCGCTGGGCGCCGCCTGGTATGCCGCGCACGGGATCGAGATCGTCGACGTCGATCGCGGCGGCCGTGTGACCCACCACGCGCCGGGACAGCTTGTCGGGTATCCGATCGTGCGCACCGCCGCGGTGGTCGATCACGTCCGCGGCATGGAGCGCGCGATGATCGCCGCGCTCGGCGAGGCCGGCGTCGCGGCGCGCGATCGATCCGGCGAAGGGCCGGACTTCACCGGCGTGTGGGTCGGCGACCGCAAGATCACCTCGATCGGCGTGCACGTGCGGCGCGGCGTCACCACGCACGGGTTCGCCGTGAACGTCGACATGGACCTCGAGCCGTGGGCGTGGATCGTCCCCTGCGGACTGGCGGCGCCGATGACGTCGATCGCCGCCGAGACCGGCGGGAGCGAGGACGTGGCGTGCTTCCGCAAACGCATGGCGCACGCGTATGCACGGGAACTCGGCGTCCGCCAGCGGATCGTCACGCCGGCGCGGCTGGGCGGCGTCCCGGCCGCCGCCTGACGGGGTTGCCCGGACCGGCGGGACGGGGTAGCGTCGGTTGCGGCCGGGGACTCAACAAGGGAGAGGCCAGATGAACACCTACGTGATCCTCCGACGCAACGGCTGGCGGACCGGAGCCGACCTGGAGGCGGCCGCGGCACGCTCGACGGCGGTCGGCGACGACGAGATGTCCGACGACATCCGCTGGATTCGCAGCTATGTCCTGGACGAGGGCGACGGCGCAGTCGGGACCGTCTGCATCTACCAGGCCAGCAGCGAGCAGGCGATTCGCGACCATGCGTCGCGCGCCGACCTGCCCGTGGACGAGATCGTCCTCGTCGCCGACACCGTGCTCGTGCGGCCGGACCCGGTTCCGGCCGCCTGACGCCGGGGGCATAGAGTTGGGGGCGTGAGCACGACGCCCGCAGACCGCGAGCACCGGACCCGGTCCCGGTCCAATCCGGGCGGGATGGACGTGCTGCAGGTCCTCGGCACCGACGTTCAGCCGATCCGCGGGCGCAAGCCGCCGTGGTTCAAGGTGCCCGCTCCCGGCGGCGCGACCTACCGCGCGCTGACGAAGCTCATCGCCGACGAGAACCTGCACACGGTCTGCCAGGAGGCCGCGTGCCCCAACGTCGGCGAGTGCTGGGAGCGCGGCACCGCGACGTTCATGATCCTCGGCGACACCTGCACGCGGCGCTGCGGGTTCTGCAACGTCACGACGGGCAAGCCGACCTGGAACGACCCACTGGAGCCGGCCCGCGTCGCCCGGTCGATCGCCCGCATGGGCCTGCGCCACGCAGTGATCACCAGCGTCGACCGCGATGACCTGCCGGACTACGGCGCCGGCATCTGGGCGGCGACGATCCGCCAGTGCCGCCGGCAGGCGCCCGACTGCAAGGTCGAGGTGCTGACGCCGGACTTCCGCGGGCAGGAGATGCCGCTGGCGAAGGTCCTCGCCGAGCGGCCCGACGTCTTCAACCACAACGTCGAGGTGGTGCCGCGCCTGTACTCGATCGCCCGCCGCGGATCGACGTGGCGCCGCTCGCTGCGCGTGCTGCGCAACGCAAAGGCGATGGGCGCCGCGGGGGTCGTGACGAAGTCGGGGCTGATGGTGGGACTCGGCGAGACGCACGACGAGATGGTCGGCGCGTTCGGCGACCTGCGCGATGCCGGCGTCCAGGTGCTGACGGTCGGCCAGTACCTGCGACCGACCGAGCGCCATCTGCCCGTCGTGCGCTACTGGCACCCGGACGAGTTCAAGGCGCTCGAGGTGGCCGCGTACGACCTGGGCTTCGACCACATCGCCGCCGGCCCGCTCGTGCGCTCCAGCTACCACGCCGACCAGCACGTGCCGCAGGACCGCCCGGGCGTCGGACCGCTCCACGCGCGCGCTGCGACGGCGTAGCCTCGGACCGACCGTGCTTCCCGTCGGCGACGACATCGCGCGCACGCGCACTCCGGCGCTGGCCCCCGCCCTGGCTGCCGCAGGGGCTGTGGCCGCGGTCCTCGCGCTCGTGCGCGGCGACGGCTGGACGGCCCTGGCGTTCGCCTGCGCGGCCGTCTGGACGTCGGCCTACGGCGCCTCGCTCGAGGCGACCATCGGCCGGGCCCGCTTCGTTCTGACGGTGGCCTGCGGCGCGGCCGGCGGCGCGCTGATCGCGGCCGGGGCGTCCGACGACCCGCGGCTCGTCGCGGCGGCGGCCGCGGGCGCCGCCACCGCCGTCGTCGGGACGCACCTCGTGACGCATCGCGGCGCGCGGATGCTGACGTTGCAGCTCGTCCCGCCGTTCTCCGGCTTCGTCGCGGTCCCGGCGTGGGCCTGGGCGGTCGCCTGGGCGGCGATCCTCGCGGGGCTGTCCGCGCTCGGCGCCTTCCGGGTGAGCTGATGCGGCCGCGGACGATCATGCTCGCCGTCGCCGTCGCGTCGATCGCCGGCTTCCTCTTCCTGACGATCTACGCGGCGGCCGACCGCGGCTTCACCGTGCTCACGGTCGTCTCGGTGCTCATCGTCCTGCTGCTCGGGATCGGGATCGTCGGCGCGCTGCTCGAGCAGCCGCACGACGACGAGTAGCCGTCCCGCTCCCCGGGAACCGCCAACCGCGGCCCGCGCCGCGTGCGCCGTCCCCCGCGACGCGGTCGGCAGCTTCTTCGACGGCTCGTTCACGCCGCTGCTGCAAGACCTTTCCCCGGCGCGTAGGACCGCGGGGCACCGGGGCCTCCCGTTCTACGGTGCGCGGATGGAACCGCGCGTCAGCGTCATCACCCTCGGCGTCCGCGACCTCGACCAGGCGCGCGCCTTCTACACGCGGCTCGGCTTCGCCGACCGTGCCCAGCCCGGGGCGGACGTCGTCTTCCTCCAGGCCGGCGGCATGGTCCTCGCGCTCTGGGGGCGCGACCAGCTCGCTCAGGACAGCGCGGTCGCCGACGCGGGCGGCTGGGGCGGCGTCACGCTCGCCCACAACGTCCGCTCGCCGCAGGAGGCCGACGCCGTACTCGAGGAGGCGCGAGCCGCCGGGGCGACGATCGGGCGCCCCGGAGCCGCGACGTTCTGGGGCGGGTATTCCGGCGTCTTCGTGGATCCCGACGGGCACCCGTGGGAGGTCGCCCACAACCCCCACTGGGCCCTGCGCGAGGACGGATCCGTCGCCCTGTAGCATCCCGTTCCTGTTATCGACTGGCCAGTCAGCCAAAGGAGCACAGGGTGGATCTCAACGACAGCCCCGAGCAGGCGGCATTCCGGGCCCAGGTCCGGGCGTGGCTCGAGGATCACAAGGCGCAGGCGCCCGTCCTGCAGGGTGAGGGCGCGCTCACCGACGCCGGCGAGATCCTCGCCGCACGCCGCGCGTGGCAGCGGCAGCTCGCCGAGGGCGGCCTCGCCGGCGCCACCTGGCCGAAGGACTTCGGCGGCCAGGGCGTCGGGCCCGTCGACGGCGTGATCATCAGCCAGGAGATGCGCCGCGCGCGGGTCCCCGGCATCCTCGACGTCATCGGCGTCGGCATGCTCGGGCCGACGATCATGGCCCACGGCACCGAGGAGCAGAAGAACCGCTACCTCGGCCCCATGCTCCACGGCGACGAGGTCTGGTGCCAGCTGTTCAGCGAGCCGGCCGCCGGCTCCGACCTGGCGGCCGTGCAGACGCGCGCCAAGCAGGGCGAGGACGGCAGCTGGACGCTCAACGGGCAGAAGGTCTGGACGACGAACGCCCAGTTCTCGAGCTACGGCCTGCTGCTCGCGCGGACCAACCCGGACGTGCCGAAGCACAAGGGCATGACGATGTTCATCGTCCCGATGGAGGCCGAGGGCGTCACCGTCCGCGGCCTGCGCCAGATCTCCGGCGAGGCCGAGTTCAACGAGGTCTTCTTCGACGACCTCGTCGTCCCGGCCGAGAACGTCGTCGGCGCGGTCGACGGCGGCTGGGGCGTCGGCCTGACGACGCTGATGTTCGAGCGCCTGACGATCGGCGTCGGCTCGGAGGGCTTCGGCTACAACGGCGCCCGGTTCGCGAGCGCCATCGCCGGTGACCCGGCGGCGCGCGAGGACGCGGCCGTGCGCCACGAGCTGGGCGAGATCGCCGCCGAGCTGGAGTCGATCCGCTGGACCGGCTACCGCCTGATCAGCGCACTCCAGGGCGGGCAGATCCCGGGGCCGGAGTTCGGCCTGGCGAAGGTCACGACCGTCAACTGCGCCGTGCGCGCCGGCGAGCTGATCGCCGACGTGCTGGGCCCGGACACGCTCGCGGAGGACGACGAGTGGTCGTACATGATCTCGTTCCTGCCGGGCCTGAAGTCCGCCGGCGGCACCGAGGAGATCCTGCGCAACACCATCGGCGAGCGCGTGCTGGGGCTGCCGCCCGAGCCGCGGCTCGACAAGGGCATCCCGTTCAGTGAGCTGCGGGCCAAGGAGAAGGAAGGGGCCGCCGCATGAACCTCAATCTGTCCGACGAGCAGGAGTTCCTGCGCGACGCCGCCACGCAGGCGCTGGCACGGTTCAAGACCGTCGATGCCGCGCGCGAGGCACTCGAGGACCCGTCGGCGCTGCCCGACCTGTGGCCGACCGCGGTCGAGGCCGGCTGGCCCGGCCTGCTGGTGAGCGAGGAGCACGGCGGCGCCGGGCTCGGCGTCTACGACGCCGCGCTGATCGCCCAGGAGGCCGGCAAGGTGCTGGCCGGCACGCCGCTGCTCGGCGCCCTGCCGGCGGCACTGCTGCTGGACCGCGGCGGGTACGGGCGGATCGCCGACGTGGCATCCGGCGAGCTGCGCGCGGCATGGCTCCCGGCCCGCCCCCCGGGCGGTCAGGCGAGCGGCTGGACCGTCGATCCGCACAGCGGCATGACTCGCGGCGTCGCGCCGTCGGCCACCGTCGACGGCGACGCCGTCACGCTGACCGGCAGCGTGTCCTGGGCCCCCGACGCCGGCGAGGCCGGGCTGCTCGTCGTCATCGGCGTCGATGCGGGCGGCGCGCCCGTCGCGGCCGCGGTCGAGGCATCGGCACCGGGCGTGAGCGTCGAGGCGACGTGGCGCTACGACGCCACGCGGCGCCTGGGCAACGTCACGCTGGACGGCGCGACGGGCACGCGGCTCGACGTGAGCGCCGACGACATCGCCGCGGCCTGGTACCTCGTGCAGGTGCTGATCGCGGCCGAGTCGGTCGGCACGTGCGAGACGGCGCTCGAGGTGTCGCTCGCCTACGCGAAGGAACGCCACACGTTCGGTCGCCCGATCGGCTCCTACCAGGCGATCAAGCATGCCCTGGTCGAGGTGCTGCGCCGGACCGAGAACGCGAAGGCGCTGCTGATCTACGCGGGCTTCGCGTTCACCGAGTTCCCGGCCGAGTTCGCCTACGCGGCGAGCGCGGCACGGTCGGTCGGCGGCGCGGCGCTCGACTTCTCCGCGCGCGAGCTGATCGCCGTGCACGGCGGCATCGGTGCGACGTGGGAGCACGACGCACCGCTGACGTTCCGCCGGGCCCAGCTCTCCCGCCGCCTGGTCGGCGGCACGGCCGATGCGACCGATCGCGTCGCCGACGAGCTGCTGAACGGCCGCGGGCCGCAGGCCCAGGCCGCGTAGTCGTCGCGCCCGGGCTCGCCGCCTCAGCGGCGGGGAGCCCGGGCGTGCCGCTTCGCCTTGACCGGGCGGAAGTTCAGGATCGTCCTCGCTGACGATCGCGCGGGCGGAATGCCGGCGGCACTCGCGCCGGCCGCGTCGAGCGTCACGGTCAGGTGCTTGACGAGCTTCCTGCCGTGCCGCAGCTTCAGCGCGCGGACGCCGCGCCTGGTCAGCGGGATCCGCAGGGTCACCTCGCCGGACCCGCGGACGGCCCGCGTGACGCGGCGCAGATGGACGCCGCCCGTGGCTCGCAGCCGGCCGGCTGCCGGCACTTCAACGGTCACGTACGCCACGTGGCCCTTGAACCGGCGGCGCAGCACCTTCACTGCGCAGTCGGGCACCGACAGCGGCGTCCCCTGCTCGAGCTTCGCGCCGTTCTGCCCGATCATCGTGGTCGGCAGGGCGATCGGCGCCGTGCACAGGCTGCGATTGCCGAACAGCGCCGAGTCCTTGCCGGCCGGCAGGTCGAGCCGGAACATCGTGATCGGCGCATCGGGCAGGGCCTCGAACGATGTCGTGACGCCCTCGGAATCGAGCAGCACGGTGCCGGTGAGGTCGATGGCGATGCCCGCCCCGCGCAGCAGCACCTCGAGGTTCGGGAGGCGCCGCGGCGGCGCGGCGACGAGGTAGACCGGCCCGCGCAGCGGCTCGTCGAGGATCGGGGTCGTGGCCACCGCGCTGCCGGCCAGCGACTCGGGATTGCACGTCGCCGGATCGGCGAGGAACACCTCGCGCTTGCACGGCTTGACGGGCAGGCGCACCGACAGGCGATCCGGGAGCCGCACGGACACCGACCGCAGGTTCGAGCCGCCGGGGTCGCCGCTGACGGTGACGGAGAGCGCGGCGCCCCCGGCCCGCGAGATCCTGCTGGGTGACGTGGCCGAGACGTGCGGCGTGAAGCTCAGGTCGGCGCAGTGGTCGGCGCGGAACGGGCTCGTCGCCGACTGGGTCGCCGCGGCCGTCGAGCCGAACGCCGCGGCGAACACGAACGGGTCGCAGCTCGTCGGGTTGAACAGGAAGTGCGTGCGGTCGACGGTGACCGCGACGCTGCGCAGGCGCAGCGGGATGCCCTGCAGGATCGTCGGCAGCGGATCGGAGCTGACGGTCAGGTGCGCGTCGCGGCGGTCGACGCTGACGCCGGCATGGACGATCACGGTCCCCAGGTCGAACGGGCCGGCGATCACGCGGACGACGAACACCAGGCCGTAGGGCGCGCCGTCGTGCGGGCCGGTGAGGTACGCGGGCCCCGACAGGACGAAGGGCTCGGCCCCGGAGCCGGCACCGACGCTGACCGACCCGATCCGGCTCAGCGGCGGGCACGTGCCCGCGTCCGCGTCCGCCGCCGGGCACTGCTGCACGCTCGTCAGCATCCCGAGCAGGCCGGGCGGCTCGCTGACGGCGATCCGCGACAGCGCCTGCTGGCCGTCGGCCCTGGTGATCGTGGCCGCGAGGCCCGTGAAGCCCCCGGCGCGGGTGCTGGTCGTCGACGTCTTGAACCCGAGCGCGAACGGCGCGGGACCGCAGGCGCCGCCCTTGCCGTCGGCATCGACGGTGAAGGCGCTGGTCGCCGTGGCGTCCGGGCGGCCCGAGTGCGGCGAGAGCGCCGCCGTGGTCGTCGCGGTGCCGCAGGCGAGCGGCGTCGCGAGCGGCGCCTGCGGCCCGCCGCGGAACTGCAGCGCGACGTCGCTGAACGGCACCTGCGGGAGGCCCGAGAACGTCGCCGTCAGCCTGCCGGTCGCGCCGTCGGCGTGCACGGACCCTGCGAGGCGGACGGACACACCGAAGCCGGCGGCCACCAGGAAGATGCGGTACGGGTCAGCCGGGAGTGGCCTGCCGAGGTAGATCGACCCCGTGAGCGCGGCCGGCAGGACCGGCGTGGTGATCGACGCGGTGCCGATCTTCGACGCCGCCGGGCAGGCCACGTCACGCGTGGCGCCGATCGCGAACTGGGCGTCGGTGCAGCCCTCCAGCCCGGTCGCGGCCGACGGGTTGAGCGTCAGGCCGTCGGGCAGCTGCACGACGGCGCGGGAGACGTGGGCGGTGCCGAGGACCCCGGGGTCGCTGGTCTGCGGGACGTGCAGGGTGACGGTGGTTCCCACGGGAGTGTCGCGGCGCGTCGTGTCGGGCGTGACCGCGACCGACGGCGCGAACGGCACCTTGTCGCATCCGGTGACGCCGACGGGCGGCGTGTCGGTGGCCGTCACCGGCGCGGCGGGATCCTCGTGGCTCCAGGCCGTGAGCTTCGTCGCCAGCGGCGGCCCGCAGGCCGTGGGCAACGTGAGGAAGGGAACGGGGTCAGCCGGGCTCGCGGCGCCGCCACCGACGCACATCGGCGTGCAGCTGCGCCCGCGCTCGGCGTCGTGCGCGGCGTCCGCGGGCACGCCCCAGAACGTCAGCGTCGAAGTGATCAGGCCGGGCGTCTGCGGGATGCCGCTGATCGTGAAGAACTCGCCGTAGTCGCTCGTGTCGCGCACGCCGCCGATGATGTCGGTACGCGGCGCCAGCAGCGGGATCGCGAACGCGATGTCGGCGACGTGATCGGGCCCGGCGTCCATGTTGTACAGCGGCACGGTGACCGTGCTCGGCGCCAGCAGCACATAGGCCGTGAGCTCCTCGGTCCCGACCTGGCTCGACGCCGGGCACATCCCCGCGGCGAAGAGCGCGTCGCTGCAGTGCGGCGTCGCCTGCGGGTTCGGCACCAGGCCACTGGGGATGTCGACGCGGACGTCCTGCAGGCTGCCGTCCGGCGCCCCGGACGACGTCGTGTTCATCGTGAAGCTCGTGACGCCGACGAACGGGTGCGACCCGGCCTGGGTCGCCAGCGAGTCGTCCGCCTGCTTGACCTGCGCGGAGAACGTCTTGATGCCGAACGCGGCGTGCGCCGCTGCGGGGGCCCAGGCGCACAGCAGCGCCAGGGTGATGAGGCAGGTCAGCCGAACGGCGCGGGCGCGCCGGTGAGCATCGGTGCTGCGGGGCATGCGACTCCCTCCGTGGTCGTCGTCATGTCCCCAGTCCTACGCCCGGCGAAACCTCAGGGAGTCCCGTGCTGGCACCTTGCCGCTCCCCGGCGTCACGCCGCGTCGAGCTCGTCCGACAGCAGGTGGACGGCCGCGTCGAACCGCGGGCGCCGGCGGTCGCCGAGGCCGGAGACGAAGACCAGCAGGTCCTCCCGGCGCGCGCGGGCGATGTCGAGCACGATGCGGCGTCCGTGCGGCGTCAGGCCGAACCCGTCGCCCGGGTCGGCGATCAGGCCGCGATCGATGAGCTCGATCAGCGACGCCGCCACGAGGTCCGGATCGAAGCCGGTGCGACGCGCGAGCTCGCCGGGCGTGTCGGGACCGAGGCTCTCGTGGATCTGGCGCAGCAGCCGCAGCTGCAGCGGATCGACGTCGTGGCGCGCGAGCGTGTCGACGAGGCCGTGCGCGGTGTGCTCGAGGATCTCCTCCAGCACGCGGCCGAGGTCGCCCGCGAGGCGCTCGTCGTCGAGCTCGCGCGCCGTGGTCGCCGGGGGAAGCATGATCGTCATGTTCCGCATCCCAGCGCGCGAAGCTCAACGCGCGCTCAAGGCGAGCGAGGCATCGCGGGCGCGACGGCTGCAGTCACGACCGCGTCGCGGTACCCGCGGCGCGTGACCGTGAACGTGACGACACCCGAATGCCTCGGCCGCAGGTTGAACGCCGCGGTTCCCGCCCGCGTCGTGCGGTGCGAGGCGCTGCGCAGGCCGCGTGCCGTGACGCGGACCTTCGCACCGCGGACCGGCAGGCCCTTGGCATCCTCGACCCGGACCGTGACGACGCTCCGCGCGCCGCGGGACAGGGCCCCGGATACACGGGCGTTCATCGCCTTCGGCAGCGCAAACCTGCCCGTCGCCGCCGGGCCGCTGTTGTTGCCCGCGTCGACCGAGGAGACGCGCCAGTAGAGCGTGCCGCCGTCGGCGTACGGCGCGGAATCCAGGTCGGGCGCGAAACTCGTCGTCTTCGTCGTGGACTGCGAGGCGTGGCCGAAGCCGGAGCTCTGCGACACCTCGACCGTGTAGGTCTCGGCGGCCGGATCGGGATCCCACGCGATCAGCACCCGCGAGCCCGTGTGCGACGCGCGCACGTTCGGCGTACGCCCGACCGTGCGGACGAACTGCTGCGCAGCGAAGTACCCGCCCGAGACGGTCCCCGAGTTCGACGTCGGGAAGTTCGCGCGGACCTTCCAGCGCCAGATCCCGTTGCCGTAGAACTCCGTCGGGGTGAACGCGGTCGAGAACACGGTGAAGTCGCTGGTCTTCCCGTCGACGTGGTCGGCGTGGATGTCATAGGACACCGCACCCGGCACCGGCAGCCAGCCGAGCGCGGGGATGCTGTCGCCACCGGTCGGGTTGCCCGGGGCCGGAGCGGAGAGCGGCAGCCGGCGCAGGAACGTCCCGGTGCTCGACCAGTCGAGGCGGACGCCGTTCTCGTCGATGCCGCCCACGCGCCAGTGGAGCCGCGTGTCCGCCGGATACGTCGTCGAGCTCGTGTAGGCGGTGGAGGACGTCGTGACGTCGTCGATCGGATCGCCGAACGTCGGGTCCTGGGAGACCTGGAGCTGGTACTTGCGGGCGCCCTCGCTCGTCGTCCAGCGGAACGTCGGCTGGCTCGCCACGTCGGCCTCGGCGGCGGGCGCCACCAGCGCCGGCGGCGCGGACCGCTTGTCGAACAGCTGCGGGGCGTTCTCCGCCGGCACCGTCGAGGCGCCCTCACCCGACGTGGAGGTCGCGGGGATCACGGCCCAGTAGTAGTGGGTGGTCTCGTCCCGGTAGGTCACCAGTCCCGGCCCCGAGCCCGGCGCGTAGTTCGTGCGCCGCGTGAACGCGTAGTCGACGATGGTCGTGAACGTCGCGTCCCTGGAGACGACGACCCAGTAGCCGCTGGCTCCCGGCACGGGGTCCCAGGTGAACAGCGGCAGCCGCTCGTTGACGGAGCCCGACTGCGGAGTCAGGTAGGCGCCTGCCGGTGTCGCGAACGGGACCGGCGCGACCCCCCCGACCGGGGGCGGATCGACGTACGTGAACGCCGGGTTGCCGAGGCCGCCGATCTGGGTCCAGTCGCTGATGAACCCGTTGTCGTCGCCGCCCAGGCGATCGCTGCGGGCGCGGACGCGGACGCAGTAGGCGGACCCGTCGCTCAGGGCCGGCCCCACGTGGACCCTTGACTTGCCGGGGAGCGGTCCGGGAGCGAGCGGCGTCAGCGGTGGCACGTCCCAGAGGTAGGTCCAGTTGACGGCCGCGGTGTCGTCGAACCAGTTCCAGTTCGGCGGCGGGCTCGGGGTGTTCGTCCAGATCTGGCCCGACCAGTCGCAGACGCCGCTCTGGAACGGCGTCGTCTGCACCGTGTAGCTCGACGCACCCGGGACCGGATCCCAGGTGACGATCGGGGTCGCCGTGCTCGGCGCGTCGGGCAGTGCGCCCGCGTTGTCGCGGATGCGCAGGTTCGGGATCGAGGGGACGGCGGGGTCGAAGTCCTTCTGGAAGCTCGCGCCCTCGGTCCACGCGCCGGCGTTGCCGGACGCGTCGAGCGGGCGGACCCGCCAGTAGTAGACGTTGTTCTCGATCGGCTTCGTGGGCGACAGCGAGGTCCCGATCGTGTGATCGGTGCAGCAGAGCTTGGATCCCGGTGCCCAGTCGTGCGACGAGTTGACCTCGACGTCATACGAGGCGGCGCCCGGGACCTGGGTCCACGAGAACAGCGGGTCGTAGACCGACGGTGCGGGATTCGCGTCGACGACGGTCGTCGTGGTGGTGTTCAGCCACGACCACGTGAAGCTGCCGACGGACGACCGCTGGCCCTTGTGGCCGTCGGCGTCGAGCGGCGTGATCGCCCAGTAGTACGAACCCGGTGCCAGCGTTCCGGGGAACGCGAACGTCGTCCCGTTCGTCACCAGCGGGCGGGTCACGGTGCCGATGACGGGACTCGTGAGCGCGGGGTCGGTGGCGATCGTCACGACGTACTTCGACGCATACGGCACGGTTGACCACGTGAGGATCAGCGGTGTCGTCGGCCAGGCGATCGGAGCGGCCTCGGCCGGCCCCTTCAGCACCGGGGCCGTCGTCCAGGCCTGCGTGTACGAACGGACTGCCGACCAGCGGCCGGCACGATCCTTGGCGTCGACGGCGCGAACCCGCCAGAAGTACGGGCCGTCCGGCACGGGCTTCGCGAGAGCCGCGGCGGTGTTGCGCGTCGCGCCGCTGCCGCGTCCGGCACCGGAGCCCAGGACGACGGAGCCGAACTCCGAGTCGCTGGCGAGCTGGTACTCGTAGCGGGCGGCACCCTTGACGGCCTTCCAGGTCAGCGCGGGAGCGCTCTCGACCCGCGCCCCGGCGGCCGGGCTCTCCAGCGCCGGTGCGCGGAGCGTGCCCGCGACTGCGGCTGACGGGACGAGCAGCACCGCTGCTGCGGCGAGCAGCGGGACGATGCGGCGAACCTTGCTCATGACCCTTCCAGCGGGCGGACGGGCGCGAATCCGATGTGGATGTGATCGTCGTGATCGCCCAGCGCGAGCGTGTTCGGCGCGCCGGTGAAGGTCATCAGGCTGATGATCTGATGCGGGCGCGACGCGCCGCCGAGCTTCAGCAGTTGCTGAATCGCGGAGTCGGTGATCGTGCCCGCGCCCTGGTGCCCGAGGATCGGGATGCCGTTGACGCGCGCGACGTCGAGTGCGGCGCCGTAGCTGTGCTCGGAGATGCTGCCGGACCTCGTGTGGAAGCCGTGCCCGCAGCGCAGCGAGGTCACCGACGGCTCGAGCCCGCGGAACGCGAGGTACTCGATCGTCTCCAGCACGCGGCGGTCGATGATGCCCGCGCGGATGTCGTCGCGGCCGCAGCTGTAGATCTGCGCGCGATCGTCCGCGAGCGTCGCCGCGGCCAGCGCATCGTCGTCGAGCAGCATGACGCGGCCGATCGTGTCCGGCTCAGCGTGTGCGGCGAGGTAGCCGGTCGCACCGGTCGCGCGGCGCAGGGCGCCGGCGTCCTTGCGACCCGCGGTCGTCAGCGACGTCAGCAGGTCCTGCGGGATCGAGCCGATCTCCACCGCGCGCTGCAGCACGCGCGCGACGTACCAGTTGGCGTGGTTGTAGGAGAACAGCGCCCGGCCCAGGTCCTGGACGGAGCCCGAGGCGTGCAGGTAGCGCGCGGCGGCGAAGATCGCGTCAACCGGATCCTCGGGGTTGGCGATGCCGTCGCCGTTGGCATCGACGCCGTAGGTCCGCCAGGTCGACGGCAGGAACTGCATCCAGCCGACGGCGCCGGCGCTCGAGCGGTGCCTGTTCGTCCCGAAGTTCGTCTCGATCTCATTGATCGACGCGAGGATCTGCCACGGCACGTCGTACTGCACGGCGGCCGCCTGGTAGATCGGAAGCAGGAACAGCGGGCCGGGGAAGCGCGTCGCCTCGGCGGCGCCGAACTCCGGCGGGGCGAGCGGCGTGAGCGCCGCCCAGTCGACGAAGACGGGCGGGAAGTAGACGTCGGCCTCGGTGATGTGGTGCTGGCTGTGCGGGCGGCGCGGTGAGGTGAGCGTGCGACTCGCCCGGTGGTGACGGACGACCCGCGGAGCCTGGACGGTGATGCTCGGCTGGTGACGTGCGGGGCTCGTCGCCGCGGCGGGATCTGCGGGCGCGGGGTCGGCCTTCGGGCTGTCGGACGATGCCTGCGGGGCGCGGGGCGCCTGATCGGCACTGCTCCCGCCGTCGGCGGGAGCGGTCGCGGCGGGCGCCTGCGGCGTGGCCTCGCCACCGGTCGCGGGCGACGCCGCGGGCGGCGCGTCAGCGGTCGCCGGGGGCTCCGCGTCGGGAGCCGGCGGCGCGTCCGTCGTCGTCGAGACGTCGGCCGGCGCGTCCTGCGCACAGGCGCTGTCGGCCGGGCCGGTCGGTCCGGTCGCGACCGCGGCATCGGCGGCGGACGGGTCGGACTGTGCCGCGTCAGCGGCGGGCGCGCAGGCGCCGACGGCCGGGTCGGTCGCGCCCGAGATGCTGACTCCGGCAAGCGGCAGGGCGCCACATGCCAGGACAAGTGCTGCGAGCAGCCCCGTCGTGGTCGATCGACGAACTCCGAACATGCTCACGACCCTCCGAACTGGTGGACGATGTTGATGACGGCCGGCGCGAGCAGGACGATGAACAGCGCCGGGAAGATCAGGAAGACGAGCGGGAAGAGGATCTTCACCGGAGCCTTGTGCGCCAGTTCCTCCGCGCGGGCCTTGCGGCGCTTGCGCATCTCCTCGGCAAGGCTGCGCATCATCTGCGCGATCGAGACGCCGAGGCGCTCGCCCTGCACGATGGTGCGCGCGAACGAGCGCGTTGCCGGCGTGTCGCAGCGATCCACGAGGTGGCGCAGCGCGTCCGTGAGCGTCGCGCCGAGCGTCTGCTCGCGCAGCATCAGCTGGAGCTCCTCGCCGAGCGGGCCGTCGATGCGCTGGGACGCGGCGCGCATCGCGCCGGAGAAGCCCATGCCGCTCTCGACGCCGACGACCAGCAGATCGACCAGCTCCGGCATGCCGTAATCGATCTTGTCCAGCCGCAGGCGCGCGCGGCGGGCGATGAAGGCCTGCGGCAGCGCCCAGCCGCTGAAGGCGCCAAGGCCGACGAACAGCACGAGGAGACCCGGCCGCAGGTTGTTCCCGGCACCGACGTACAGCGTGAACAGCGGCGTGAGGACCAGGCTCAGCAAGCGGTACCCGAGGAATGTCTCGGTGCTGGTGCCGTAGAGGCCGGCACCGAGCAGTCGGCTGCGCGTCACGGCGACCGCGTCGCGGTTCATCCGGCCGGCGACGAGCCCACCCAGCAACTCGACGAGGCTCCGGCGCTCGGCGGGCACATCGGCCACCTGCCCACCGGGCAGTCCGTATGCGTCGATCTGCGCGATGCGCGCCGCGGAGCGCGCGCGGGGCGCGCCGGCGGCGCGTGCCACGTGCAGCGCCGAATAGGCGAACAGGGCGACGGCGAAGAGAGCGATGAACGTCATGAGAGCCTCAGACCTTGATGTCGACGATGCGCTTGATGGACAACGACCCGGCCGTGACCAGCAGCGCCGCGAGGATGAGCAGTGCGTGACCGGTGCCGCCGTGCAGCAGCGGATCCATGTACTCCGCGCTGACGGCCGTGAGCAGCAGCATCAGGGCCACGGGGATCGCGGTCAGGATCCACCTCGTGAGCTGACCCTGTGACGTCAGGCTCTTGACCAGGCGGCGGACCTCGTCGCGCCCGCGGAGGTTCTCGACGACCCGGTCGAGGGCCTCGGACCCGTTCCCGCCGCTCTCCCGCTGCAGGATGGCGACCAGCGCGACCTGCTCGAGGTCGCGATTGCCCATCCGCCGGACGGTCTCCTGGAGTGCCTGCTCGAGCGGGATGCCGAGGCGCTCGTCGGCGATCACGCGACCGAACTCGGAGGCGGTCGGCTCGCCGGCCTCCTCCAGCTGGACGGCGAGCGCACCGGCGAAGCTGTGGCCGGTCCGCATCGCCGAGGCGACGCCCTGCAGCGAATCGGCGAGCTGGTCGGCGAACTTTGCCCGCTGGCGCTCGACCCGGGACTGCAGGAACGCCCGAGCGCCGAGCCCGGTCAGGATGAACACGAGCGGGACGACGATGGCGCTGCCGGCCACGGCAGTGGCCAGCCAGGCCCCGGCCACCCCGGCCAGGGCGGTGAGGATCAGGAACTGCGCCGCCGTCATCTCGAGGCGTGCGATGTCGAGCTGCTCCGCGAGGCGCGCGAGGCGTGCCGCGCCCGGGCGACTGCTCCGCGGGGCCGCCGGCTTCTCGGACTCGACCGCTGTCGCGTGCAACGCGTCGGTGCCGTAGTCCGCGACGCGGTCGCGGACGCCACGGCCGCGGCGGCGGGCGGCGAGGAGCGTCCAGAGCACGAGGAACGAGGCCAGGAGCGTGACCGCCGTGACGACCGCGATCCCGCCCGCCGAGCGCAGGAACGGCGTCTGCGCCGCTGCGCGCTTCGTCGCGCGAGCCTCAGCCACGGCTTCCAGCGACGGTGCGCGATAGACGGCGACCGCCCTGCGTCCGTGGGCCACGGCGGCGACGCGGATGCGTGAGCCGACTGGATTGGTCGAGCGGTAACGCACCAGATACGCGTTGGCGAGCTGACCGCCGAGGTCGCGATAGAGCCGGACCAGCGACGATCCTGTCGCCGCGCCGAGGTAGTCGCCCGACGCAGCTCCGGCGAGATCCTTGAGCGTCCCGTCCTCGAACTTCGCGGACCGGACGCCGACGGTGAACACGCGCACGTGGGCGCGCCCTGCGGCGGCGGCGACGGACTTCGCCGACGCCGCGCTCCCGCGATCGGCGCCGTCGGACAACACGATCACCGCGCCGGCCTGGCCGCCGCTGCGGCGCAACAGGCGGACGCCGGCGGATGCCGCGTCGAACAGGTGGGTCCCGCCCAGAAGCGCCGGAGTCTGCGCCAGTGCCGCGTCGATCCTGGCGGCGTCGGTCGTCGGCGCCAGCAGCACCTTGGTGGTGCTGTTGAACGTGACGATGCCGATGCGCTGCCCGGCCGAGCGCTGCCTGGCGAACACGCGCGCCGACGCCATCGCGGCCTCGATCGGCGCGCCGGTCATGCTCTGACTGGCATCGATCACGAGAACGACGCCGAGCCCCTGCGAGGCGCCGCCGTCGGCGGGCGTCACGTCGAGGTCGCGAACCGGAACGCCGTCCTCGCGGACGCGCACGTCGCTGGGAGCGACGGTGACGCCGCGCGGCAGCGTCAGGATCCACGAGCGCTCCGGGAACGTCGGGACGCCGGACGCCGTCAGGCTGGCGCCGGCGGCGTGGGCGCCGGGTGCCAGCGCCGCCGCGGCCGCGAGGATGCTCGCGAGGATGCTTGCCTGGCGCCGCATCAGCTGACCGCCCGCGGGAAGCTCTGGACGAACAGGTCGGACGGGAGCTCCAGGCCGTGCTTGCGGAACTTGTGTTCGAACGACGGGCGCAGTCCCGTGGGCTGCAGGCGCCCGACGACCTTGCCGAGGCGATCGACGCCCTCGACCTTGAACTCGTAGACGTCCTGCAGCGTCACGACGTCCGACTCCATCCGCTGGACCTCGGTGATCGCGGTCACGCGGCGGACGCCGTCCTGGAGGCGCTCAAGGTGCACGATCAGATCCAGCGCCGACGCGACCTGCTGGCGGATCGCCCGGACCGGCAGGTCGTACCCGGCCATCAGGACCATCGTCTCGATGCGTGCGATCGCGTCGCGTGGCGTGTTGGCGTGGAGCGTCGTGAGCGAGCCGTCGTGGCCCGTGTTCATCGCCTGGAGCATGTCCAGGGCCTCCGCGCCGCGGACCTCGCCGACGATGATGCGGTCGGGGCGCATGCGCAGCGCGTTGCGCACCAGGTCGCGGATCGTGACCTCGCCTTCGCCCTCGATGTTGACGGGGCGGGACTCGAGCCGCAGGACGTGGTTCTGGTTGAGCCGCAACTCAGCGGCGTCCTCGATCGTCACGATGCGGTCGTCCGCCGGAATCGCGGTCGACATCGCGTTCAGGAGTGTCGTCTTCCCCGAGCCGGTGCCGCCGGAGACGAGGATGTTGAGCTCGGCCCGCACGCAGCTGTTGAGGAACTCGATCGCGTCGCCGGTCAGCGTCCCGAGCTCCTCGAAGTCGGACAGCAGCATCCGGTTCTTCGTGAACTTGCGGATCGTCAGCAGCGGGCCGGACAGGCTCAGCGGCGGGATCACCGCGTTGACGCGACTGCCGTCCGGCAGGCGCGCGTCGACCATCGGCGAGGCCTCGTCGATGCGCCGGCCGACCCGCGCGACCATCTTGTTGATGATGCGCCGCAGGTGCGATTCGTCGTTGAAGCGGATCGGCGTCTCGTAGATCCGGCCACCGCGCTCGACCCAGACGTCAAAGGGACCGTTGACCATGATCTCGGTCACATCCGGGTCCGCGAGCAGCTTCTCGAGCGGGCCATGCCCGAGCGTGTCGTCAGCGATCTCCTCGACGAGCCGCTCACGGTCCTCCCGCGCCAGGCCGGCCTCACCGTCGAGCTCGACGCGGATCGCCGCGACGACGCGGGTCCGCAGCGCCGCCGGATCGAGATCCTGCTGATAGAGCTGCGGTCCGAGCTCGGCGATGACCGCCTGGTGCACCCGGTTCTTCAGCTCTGCGAAGGCGTCGGGCGACGACTCGCCCTCCATCCCCAGTCGCTCGTGCAGTTCCATGTCAGGACCCCTTTCCGCGTCGCAGCAGTGAGCGTCGTCCGGTGGACGCGGGCGCGTCCGTCCCGGCGCCGGCCGGCACGAACATCCGCGCCAGCGATTCGAAGGCTGAACGCGCATCCGACGCGGCACCCGAGACGATCGGGTGGGCCTCGTTGACCGAGCGCGTGATGTCCCGGTGGCTCGGGATCAGCACGTCGGGCTCCCGCCCGAGCAGGTGCGCCGCATCCTCGGCCGTCACGCCGACGCGGCTGTCCGCCCGGTTCAGGACCACCTTGATGGTCGACTCCGGGATCCGCATCCGCTCGAGGGTGTCGAGCGCCAGCCGCGTGTTCTTCAGCGACAGCGCGTCGAGCATCGCGACGACACACAGCTCGTTCGACTTGTCGATCGCGGTGATCACCTCGGGCGAGAAGCTGGGCGGCGTGTCGAGCACGACGTAGTCCGTCATCGTGCGCAACGCGTCGAGCAGTTCGCGGATGAAGTCGCCCTGGACGACAGAGGCCTGGTCGGGCCGGCGCGGCGCGAGCAGGACCCTCACGCCCGATTCATGCGGTGCCAGGAAGTCGTTCAGCTTCTCGGCATCCAGGGCCCCGCCCGACATCGCGAGGTCGTAGATCGTGCGATCGGGCGTCATGCCCAGTGCCAGGCCGACGTCGCCGAACTGCAGGTCCAGGTCGACGAGCACGACCCGCTGGCCCTCGCGGGCAAGCGCGACGGACAGGTTGCACGCGGTCAGCGTCTTGCCGGTCCCGCCCTTGGGGCCGAGCACGGTCACGATCGAGCCGACGCTTCCCCGCGGTCCGTAGCCGTTCACGCTGCCCGACCGGCGGGCCACGGCCTTCTCGAGCGCGAACGCGATCTGCGACCCGGCATCGAAGCCGGCCGCAAGGACCGCGCCATTGACGAGGTCGTCGGCGCCGGCGTCGATCGCCCGGCGGACGAAGCCGTTGGCGTTGCCCTCGAACACGACGACGACGGGGCGCTCCGGCCGCTGCTCGACGGCGCCGCTGATGAAGCTCAGCACGTCGTCGGACTCCTCGCGGCAGACGACGACGAGCGCGTCGTCGGTGCCGTGACCGAGGTCGGCCAGGCCGGCCGGGCTCGCATCAACGTACCCGGCGACGGCGATCGAGTCCTGGCCGGCGCAGGCGGCGTCGACCGAAGCGCGGTCGATCGCCGCTCCGAGCGCCATCGTGGTGCGGATTGCGAGCGACACGGTGTCTACTCCCCGCTGACGGACTTGGCGCCGAACAGGAGGTTGCGGACGGTGATGACGTCCACGCTCGCCGAGCGGCTGTCGCCACCGGGCCGCAGCGCGAGCCAGATCTTGCCGTTGTCGGCCGCGAACGCGAGCTTCGTCGCGATGTCGCCCTTGACGCGCAGCGTCACCACACCCGTGTTCGACGAGCCGGCCCCGCCGCCGGTCTTCGGCGCCTTGAGCACCATGACGTTGCTCGCCAGCGCGCGCATGACCGGACGCTGGCTGCCGGTCGTCGAGTCCAGGTTGAAGCCGGCGAGGACGTCGACGCGGTCGCCCGCGCGCACCTGGCCGACAAGGCCGTGGGCCTGATCGATCGGCAGCGAGATCGCGCGCTCACCGGCGGCGAGCTGTGTCGTCAGCGAGCCGTTGCCGGCACCGAAGTCCTTGCTGCTCAGCTGCTGACCGGGGTAGATGTCGTCCGTGGCGACCTTCCCGTGGATCTGCGAGATGTCGGTGATCGGGGCGGCGACCACGGCGTCGCCGCGAACGTCGGTGACGCGGAAGGACCGGTCGGCCGCGATCGCAGCCGCCGAGCTGCCCTTGGGAATCAGCTGGCGGGCGACGACGACCGACGTCGTCCCGGCGGCTGCGTTGTCGTTCTTCGCCGCATTCAGCGCGGCGAAGACGAGGACCGCGGCGACGACCGCCGCGATGCCGGCGATGAGGAGCGACCCGGTCTTCGAGCTGGCGCCTCCGCGCAGATTGGTCTTGGATGCGAGTTCCATCGGTGATGCTCCTATCGAGTGAGGACCGGCACGCAGAGGCTGAGCGCCGAGAGGTCGCACAGCTCGTCGCTGGCGCCCCCGTCATTGACTTGCTGGACGTAGTTGATGAAGTGCCCGACGACCTCGCCGACGGCGGCGTTGTCGTCACCGTTGCCCTGGCAGGGGTTCGAGAACCCCGGATTGCCCTGCCAGCCGGTGATGTAGAAGGTGGCGAACCGGCGCACGGGGAAGCCCTGGTTGCCGCTCCCGCTGAAGGACCCGTAGTCCGTCAGCAGGACGTAGACCAGGCGCGGGTCACCGGACGGCAGGTTCGGGAAGCTCGACCAGTGGTTGGCGTTCGCGGCCCCGCACACGCTGGGCTTGTTGTCGCCGGCGAAGACGCGGCGGTTGAGGCCCTTGCCGATCTGGCTGGCGCTCTGGCCGGTCTGCGTGACCGCGCAGGGCGAGGGATCGGGCAGCGCGCCCGGGTTGTTGTACCCCGAGCAGTCCTGGCCGGAGTTGATCGTGAAGGCCTTCGGGGCGGAGTTCGCCTGCGAGCCGCAGCCCAGGGCCAGCTCGTCCTCGAGCGTGCTGAGCGCCGCGTCGCAGTCGAGCGCCTGCGTCTGGCTGTTGCCGTCGAGCGGGCGCATCCGGTACACCGCGTCGCTGATCGCCTGGGCCGCGCCGAGCGACGGCGGCACCCCGATGCGGACGATCATCGGGTAGGTGCAGGCGCCGTTGCCGCTGTCGCACTGGCGGAAGCTGCTCTGCTTGACCGCCGTCGCGAGGCTCGCGCCGGTCCAGACCTCGGCGGCCTGGATCGGACCGGATCCGGCAGCGGACGAGGAGAAGGTGCGCTGGACGGTGCCGTACGTTCCGGAGCAGGGGTTCTTGTTGGTGCACGCGGTCCCGGCGATCGTCCCCTTCGTGGCCTTCCAGGCGAGCGTGATCGGCAGTGGGCCGCCGTCCGCCGGAATCGTGAGCGTTCCGGTCCAGACGTTCGGCGGGCCGCCCGCACCGCCGCTCAGCGAGACCGCCCCGCCGCCGTTGACCGATGCGGTGATCGCCGCGCTGTACGTGGAGTTCGGGTTCGCCTGGCCCCAGTCGACCGTCGCGGCGATCGTGACCGTGCACGTGCTGCCGGTCGTCGACGCGGTCGTCGTGAACGAGCCGTCGTTGCAGCTCGATCCGTTGACCGTCACGGTCCGGGCCTGCGGCGCGGCGCCGGCGGTCGACGACGACGTCGTGACGGGCGGGGCGCCGGCGTAGCCGCGCATGAAGAGGACCTGGCTGTAGCAGGAGACGCCGGTGTCGCCGCACGTGGTGCTGCTCGTCGTGCTGAGCGCGACCTTGACGCCGAGCTTCTTGACGCCGCTGCCGAAGGTGATCGGGAACGGGCTGCTCGCGTTGTCCCAGATCGCCAGGCCGCTGCCGCTGGTGCCGTTCGCGGTGATCATCCTGGTGCCCAGCACGGTGCCGGGTGCGGACGCGGACTCGTCGTAGAACGTCAGTTCGGCCTTCTTCCAGACCGCGTCGTTGACCGCGAGCGGGATGAACTTGCGCGCGGTCAGCAGCTTGCGGATCTCGGCGCGGGCATGAGCGTTGATGTTCGACGTCCGCGCGAGGCCGAAGAGCAGCGGCAGGCCGCTCTCGGTCAGCTTCATGTCGACCATGCGCGCGGCGCACGGGCCGGCGGTGTTGACGGTGTCGTCGACCGGCGAGCTCTGGCCGTAGTAGGTCGTGGAGTTGATCAGCGCGTGGATGCTGCCCTTGGTCGAGTTGCCGATCTGGGCGTTGAACGGTCCCGTGCCGGAGTAGGCCGCGATGCCGCCGTACTGGTTGGCACGGCCGAGTGCCGGCGCATCGGTACACGGGGCGCGCAGCTCGTGGACGGCGGCGAGCACCGCCGCGTCGGCCTGGACCTGCAGGTGGCGCTTGTGCACGAAGAAGTCGGCGAGGTCGATGACCAGGACGAGCGTCACGATCAGCGCCGGAAGCGCGAACGCGACCGTCACCAGGATCGAGCCGTCGTCGCCACGCAGGCGCCGGGCGACGGAGGCGAGGCTCATCCCGCGCACTCCCCGCTGCTGTAGGCGGTCGGCGGCGACTCGACGCGCATGGTCGCGCTGCCCTTGATCTGCGTCTGCAGCTGCGAGACGCCGAGGAACGAGAGCCAGTGGTAGGTCGACGTGGCATCCACCCTGACGGGATCACCGACGGTGCCCGTCGTCGTGATGCAGAGCTTGAGGCCGGGAGAGACCTGCCCGGTGCCGTTCTTCAGCTCGTTCGTCGTCGCCTGGTTGCGGACGTACTGCGTGATCGTCTGGCCCGCGTCGGGCCGGTGGTTGACCGACGCGAACCGGGCGGCCTGGTTGGCGAGGTGCGTCTCGTCGACCCAGTAGTTGTAGGCCCGGCCGAACTCGAAGATCCCCAGCACGACCAGCAGCAGGATCGGCAGGACCAGCGCGAACTCGACGAGCGCCTGCCCGTCGTCGTCGCGGAGTCGAAGCTTGTGTTCGGTGGAGTTCATCGTGTCGTGAGTGCCGGGCCTGCCGGCGGGAGACTGCGAAGACAAGACCGCCGGTCACCCCGCGTCGTCGCATGCGCGGAGCGGGGTGACCGGCGGGTACGGCGTACGGCCTACAGCGCGGCGATCGCGTTGTTGAACGCGCCCTCGATGCCGCCCCTCAGCGCGGTGAGCGCGCCGACGAGCAGGACCGAGACCAGCGCGATGATCAGCGCGTACTCGACCAGCGTCTGACCCTCCTCCTTGTTGCGAAGGTCATAGATGCCGTTGGTCGCCCAGACCATGAAGTTGATCCACATATGGATTCACCTCCCCCCGGATGTTGTCGATGTCCGCCACCCCCTGAGAGGGGAGGGCCCCCGTTGTCGCTGCGACCCGCTGGCGTGCTGCCGAGGCTCGTTGACGACAACCGGAACAGTGAGGCCGCGTCCCCGCCGTCACCACCCTCGAAGGTCCAGTTCTGTCCTAGACCTCCGGTTGGGCGAGCGATCAGAGGTACGAGACGATGTCGTCGAAGAGCTGCGCGAGGCCGCCGGCGAACGCGCCGAGCGTCGCGATCAGCGCCACGGAGACCAGCCCCGTCACCAGCACGTACTCGATGAGGGCTTGACCCTCGTCCTGCGCCCGGGCCATGCCCCGACCTCGTTCCCCGCGCGAATCGGACATCGTCCCCATGCGCGTCACCCCCTCTGTCGTGTCCGTGTCCGCCGGCGCACCGCCGGCACTGCCTGCCGTTCAACCGTAGGCAGCGCGGCCGCGGCCGCCACCCTCGAACGTCCAGTCGTCTCCTAGCCCTCCGGGGGGTGTGCCGTGAAGGGAGCCGCGACAGAATGCGGACCGTGCACTCCGCGACCCTGACCGGCCCCGATGTGGCGCGGGATTCCCGCGTCCGGACCATGCGAACGGCCGACGGCCGGACGCTGTGCGAACGCTGCCTGGTCGCAGACACACCGCGCCTGCGCATGCGCGGGCTGCTCGGACGGGACGAGCTCCCGGCCGGCGAGGGCATCCTGATCCGGCCGACCAACGCGATCCACATGTGGTTCATGCGGTTCGCGATCGACGCCGTCTTCCTGAGCGACGACGGCGAGGTCCTGCGGATCGCCGCCGACCTTCGCCCCTGGCGCATGGCCGGCAGGCGCGGTTCGCGCTCGGTGCTCGAGCTCGCGGCCGGGACGTGCGCGGACCACGGACTGCGCGTCGGCGACCGCGTCGAGCTCGTCGATCTGCGGGCCGGGCCATGACCAACGAGGCCCACGACGTCTGCTCGGTCGCGGTGCTCATCGTCTGCGCCGATCGCAACTTCCAGCGCTTCGCGCGCGCCGTCCTGCGGCAGAGCGGCCACACGGCGTTCGTCACCGGCGTCCGCGCCGCCGACGTCGCGGTGCAGGTGCGCCTGCGCGCGCCGAACGTCGTGCTGCTCGATGCCGACCACGAGGACGCCGAGGCCATCCGCCGCATCCTGGGCCGGACGGCCGTGGTGACGGCGTCGGACGACCCCGTCGCGATCGCGGCCGGGGCGGTCGGCAAGTGGGACGGTGCCCCGGCGCTCGTCGCCGCCGTCGAACAGGCCGCGAACGCCGTGCGCCGCCGCTCGGCGCTGCGGCTCGTCCAGCCCTGAACGCGCCGCGACGGGCGGTATCGTGGCGCCGATGGCAGTCAAGGTCGTCATCGCCGACGATCACCCGTTGATCCTGCAGTCGCTGCGCTCGGCGCTCGATGCCGACGACCACTTCGACGTGGTCGGCCAGACCGACTCCGGCGCGCACGTCCTGCCGCTCGTCGGCCGCACGTCCCCCGAGCTCGTGCTGATGGACGTCCAGATGCCCGGCATGGACGGACTGACATGCCTGGACCTGCTGCAGCAGCGGCACCCCGACGTCAAGGTCGTGCTGATCTCGGCATCCGGCGACCAGACGCAGATCCAGAGCGCGCTGCGCCGCGGCGCGGCCGGGTACATCCTCAAGAGCATCGACCCGGCGGAGCTGCCGGCGGCACTGCGCGCGGCGATCAATGGCACCGTCTTCTACGCCGTCGGCGGCAGCGAGAGCGCCGAGGAGCACGTCTCGCGCACCGTCGGGCTGACCGACCGCGAGGTGACGATCCTCAAGGCGCTGGCGCGTGGCCTGTCGAACAAGCAGCTGAGCCAGGAGCTGTTCGTGACCGAGCAGACGGTGAAGTTCCACCTCAGCAACATCTACCGCAAGCTCGACGTGACGAGTCGCGCCGAGGCCGTCGGCTACGCGCACCGCCACGGCATCGCCGCCGGCGACCACTGACCGGCGCCGCGCGTCCCTAGGCCACGTCGCCGATCCCGGGCTGCGGCACCTGCGCCGGCTCGGGGAAGAACCGATCGAACCGCACGACGATCGTCGTGCCCTGGCCCTCGGCGCTCTGCACGTCCCACGTCCCGTTCATCAGGCGAACACGCTCGATCATCCCGAGCAGGCCCATGCTCCCGCGCCGGGCTGCTTCCGGCAGCGTGCGCTGGATGTCGAAGCCGCAGCCGTCGTCGACGATCACGGCCTCGACATCGCTGTCGCCGACCGTCACGGCGACCACCACGTGCTGGGCGCCGCTGTGCTCGCGGATGTTCGCGAGCGCCTCGCCGACCACCCGCAACAGCGCAACGCGCTCCATCGACGTCAGACCGTCGACGTCGCCGCGGATCGTCAGCTCCGGCTCCAGCGCGCTGCGCAGCGCGAATCCGCGGGCCACGCCGCGAAGCGCATCGTCGAACGGGCGCTGCGTGAGGCTCGACGAGGTCATCGACGTCGCCAGCTCGCGCAGGTCCAGCTGGGTCGAGTCGGCGATCGCGAGGATGTCGTCGAGCTGCGCCAGGCCCAGGCCCTCCTGCAGCTCGGACTCGAGCAGCCGGCGCCGCAGGGCGACGAGCTCGTGGCGCATCAGCGCCAGGTCCTGGAGCGGGCCGTCGTGCAGATCGAACGCCACCCGCGCCAGCCGGCGCTTCGCCGAGCGTGCGACCTCAGCGTGTTCGGCGATCTCGGCCTGCGCGAGGTTCGCGCGCTGGTAGGCGATCGCCAGAGCCGCTGCTGACCGCTCGCTCAACACGCGGGGCGCGACATCGTCCTCGTCCAGCGGGACCCATGCGATCACGGCGCACGGCTCGTCGCCGTCATGGACGAGCGTCAGCGGCAGGTCGTGCGGATCGACGCAGAACACCTTGGCGACGCTGGCTCGGGTGGCGTCGAACGCCTCCGTGCGCGAGGCTGCCGACGGCGTCAGCGCCCCGTCGGGCACCACGTGCCAGGCGGCGACATCGGCCAGGCCGCAGGCACCGGCGATCAATGCGACGTGCGTCCGCAGCGCGACGTCGAGCGCGGCCTGGAGCGGTGCGGGCTCGAGAAGCGCCTGCAGCGCCGTCGGCAGTGGCTCGGCGCGCGTCAGCCGCTGGGCGTCGGCGAGCAGCTCGGCGATGCCAGCGCCGGACACGCGCCCGGACGACGCGAGCACGGCGAGCGAGCTCCCGGCGAACGCCTCGCCTGCAGCGCTGAGACTCGCCTCGCGCGCCAGCCCGTCCGCGGTCCGGCGAAAGCCGCCGATCGCGACGGCGAGCGACGGCGAGCCGGGACCGGCGGCCGCGAGCAGCCGGGCCTGCAGCGCGTCGAGCGCGTCGTCGAACGCGCGCCCGGCTCGGGACGCAGGACGAACGCGATCCGACGGACCCGACGGATCCCTGCGACCACGCTGCAGCCGTGTGATGCGGTCCAACCCCACGACCGGGATATCGGCCGCCCCGCGCCTCCACTGAAGGCGCCGGGCAGCACGAGTCCCGACAGGATCGCCCGCGACCTTTCCCCCCAAAGCCTCTCCCCCCCGGGTGACACTGCCGCCCTTGAACTTCGCCAGCACCGTCGCACACGCGGGCAGCGGTGTCCACCGCTGCCCCCGGGCGCACGAACTCCTGCAATTTGCGAGAATCGGGCGCCGGCGGCGCGGTGCCCGTGCCAGGGCGCCACCCGTCTGCCGAACCGCCCGATCTGGGAGCGGCTCCGGCGGCGACGTGCACGTACGTCGCGTGGTAGGCACCGATCAAGTTGAGGCCGATCCCGCCTGAAGAGACGAGAGTGCCTGCCCTTGTTCCCGAGGGGCAAACCAGCCGGAACGACGCACCGGCCCACTCTGCTCCTCGCTTGATCGAGACGTCGCGCTCGACGATCAGGTACCCCGCCGGAACTGCATGAATCCCGACGGTTCGACGTAGTTCACCAGGTAGGTCCACCGAGCAAAGCTCGCTTGAGTCCGGGCCTGGAAACGACTCAGGACTAGCGAATCCCGCTGTCCAGATTGAGCTTGATCCGGGTGGTCCGGCGTGCTCTCACGCTGACGCTCACCGGCCGTAGCGACGGCAGTGTGGCCGTGCTGCTCAGCGAGTAGCGCCCCACGGGTAGAGCGATGTGGCCGTGCCCGTTTCGCATCACGAGCCGCCAGGTTCGCGTGGTACTCCGGACGCGGAGCGTGCCGTCGTACGGGCGGTCGTCGCACGCGGACCCCGGCCGCTCTACCGGGCACGCCGGTCCGACCGTCGCGGTCACGGCCAGCGTGCCCGTCACCGGCCCCTTTCCCAGCACCGGCTCGGTCCCAGCCACAGCGAGAACAAGCGAGACGGCGAGGGAGGCGATCACACGCACGGTTCCCGGAGCCTACGAGGGTCAACGGGCAACTCCCTGACTTGAGCTCAAGGGCAAGCGCGAACCGCAGACCGCCTACCGGCTCGCCGTCTAGGGACCGCTCATCACACCACTCTGACCTGGGACGAGAAGCGGACCTCCGGTACGCCGGTCCGGTCACTTTCCGCCGCGAACCGTCACGGCTCGCGCGGCTCCCAAGCGCAGCTTCTTCGACAGCGCCCTGACCTGGACGACGACGCGCTCGTCGCGGCGTACGGCGATGAACCGGAGCTTCCGCGTCCTCGCGGGCACCAGTCGGCCGAGTCGTGTGCCGTGCGCGCCGCGGACGGTGACGGAATAGCGCTGCGCACCGGTCGCCGACCCCCAGGTGACCGTCAGGCTCGTTCCCACGCGCCGCGCGCGAAGCGACCGGACGACGCCGGGCCTCACGGGCCCCGGTGCGACGTAGCTGCCGATGCGGATCCGGTCGGTCACGAGCCCGCGGCGCTGGATGAGCGCGACGACGGTCCGGCGACCGCCGCGGGTATCGGCGGGCGCGAACCGCAGCGTGCCGCGGGGGCTCTTGGCGATCCCGAGGATGTGCGTGCCGAACGCGCCGGTCTCCTGGAAGCTCACGCTCTGATCGTGCCCTGCGCCGGTAATGCGATAGCCGATCGTTCGGGCGCGAGCGTGGCCGCCGAGCGTCGCTGTCACCTTCGCCGGCGCGTAGCCGTCTGCCGCGAGGACCTTGGTGATCGTCGGTGAGTCCGGCAGCGCGGTGACCGTCCAGGTGCCGGCCTTCGGCTTGCGCAGCTGGACGTATGCCGCGTTCAGTCCCTTCGCGGTCGCGACGAACCCGGCCGGGCCGGGCTTGCCGCTCGTGACCGTCACGCCGTCGGGTCCGGTGATCGAGACACGCGGTTGCCCGGCGGCGCTCTCGACGAGGATCGTTTCGGTCGGCAGTCCTGCCGGGACCTCGACGCTGGAGATGCCCGCCTGCGCGGCGCGCGGGGGCGGGATCCGGTAGTCGTCGACGTGGCACGAGAGACTCACGTGCGTCAGCAGCGAGATGCCGAAGGCAAACGGGTTGACGAGATAGTCGGGGTTGAAGTCATCCCACGGGTAGGCGATGCCGGCCTCGAAGCCGCCGATCGGGTCGGGCGGGTTGAAGCGCGCGCAGGCAGCGAAGCCGCGGCTGGAGATCGCGGCGCCGGCGCTCGCACCGGCGCAGAAGTTGCCGATCGGGTCAACGTCGAGGCACAGGTCGACCGTGCCGGCGAAGCTCGCGCCGTATTGGCCGGTCGGCGCGTCGACGAATCCGTCGAGGTTGGCGTCGACCTTGAGCGGGCCGATCTCGGCCCCTGCGTGGCCGCGGAACGCCGCGTAGCCGTCGCTCTGGAAGTCAAGTGAGCCGTCGGCGATCTGGATCAGGAAGAGCGCGACGGACCCCTTGAGCTTGAAGTCGGCCGGTCCCTGCTTCGGAAAGGTCATCTTGAAGTCGCCGACGACCTTGACGGGCGATTCGCCCTGGATGGCAATGCCCGCGCCGACCGTCGCGTTCGCGTCGATGACGACCGGGTCGATCGCGAAGCCGCCGCCGAACTGGATGAGGTAGACGAACGGCCCGATCGGGATCGGCGTTCCGGGCTTGAACGACAGCGTCGCGCTCTTGAAGTCGCCCATCGCGAACGTCGCAGAGACGTCGAGCCGCCCGCCGGCCGGAACGGTGATCGCGCCGGACCCGGTCCAGATGTCGCCGGCGCCCTGGTAGTCGAGGTCGATCGCGTTGATGACGAGTGCGCCCAGTGGGATCGGCCCGAGGTGCAGGTGGACCGTCTTGACATGAAGTCCGGTGTCGCGGTCGGCGATGAACTCGGCGTGGGCGGAGAAGTTGCCCAGAGCGGCGGGCAGCTTCAGATCGAGCGGGATGTGGACGCCGTCCTTCTCGAGCCGCACGGCGATGTCGGCGGCGACGCCGAAGCCGAGGATGTTCGGCTTGAAGAGGCCGGTCGGGAACTCGAACAGATTCGTGCCCGGCACGACCTTCGAGAGATCACGGTGGATCTCGCCGTGGAACAGGACGACGTCTCCGACCGGCGCGGGCGCGGTCACGATGACGCGCACCTGGCCGGTGGTGTCGAGCTCGAGCTTCCTGGGGTTGATGATGATCTTGACCCCGGTATCGGGGACGATCCGCAGGCCCCAGAGGTTGATCTCGCCGCTTGTGACGTAGTCCTGCGAGAAGGACCCCTGGCCCTTGAGGATGCACCCCGCGGCCGAGTCGACGGTGAACGAGCCGAAGCTCAGCTCACGGCAGGAGCCGTTCGTGCCGCTGCCGCCGGCGCTGATGCCGCCGCCCGGGACGTCGGCGATCCCGGGCTTGCCGTTCGGGGTCTGTTCACCGAGTCCGGCGATCGTGATCTGGCCTTCGCCGTTGACGCCGCCGGTGTGGTTGTACGCGAGGAACCCGCCGCCGTCTGCGGCCGCTCCGAGCGCGATCTGGCCGTTGCCGTCCCCGTCGGTGACCTGGCGCACCGTGGCGAAGGCGGGCTTGGCTCCGGCGGCGCCGCCCGTCGCGCGCAATTGCAGGCCCGTGCCGCGCTGTTCCCACGCGGCGAGCAGGTGGCCGCCCGGATCCTGCGCGAGCCGGCCCAGGACGCTGTCCGTCGCCGGGCTGATGTCGACAGCGGCGCCGGGCGCGTAGCCGCCCGCGGCCTGCTGGTTCAGCCGCGTGACGGAGTAGGCGCCGAAGCCGGTCTTCGGCTTGCCCATGAGGTACACGCCTGCAGGTCCGCCGGCGAGCGAGATCTGGTCCCGCGGGATCGTGGAGGGCGTCGTCCAGGTCGCGGGGTCGCCCGGTGAGCCGGTGCCGGTCCAGCGGCGCACGTACGCGTCGTATCCGAGGTCCTCGGCCGCGATCACCGGTGCGCCCTTCTCGTCCAGGACGAGGTTCTCGTAGTAGTTCTCGTCCTTGACCGTCGACAGGTTCGCGCCCACGGGCGAGTACTGGCCGGACTTGAACGCCTCCAGGCACAGTGCCGCGGGGCCGTCCGCGCCGCACAGCGGGTCGACGCCGATGTTGATGATCGTCGGGTCGTCCTCGGGGCCGATGACGACCATCTGACCGAGGTTCCACTTGCCGACGATCGCCGGCTGCGGCGCCCAGGTCGTCCCGCCATCACCGCTTGCCCACGCGATCACGGTCGAGCTCGACGCCCCGTCGGGCTTGTCGGCGATCGTCGGATAGCGATGGCTGAACACGACGAGCTGCCCGCCGACCTGGACGACCTTCGGCGGTCCGCCGAGGTCGAACTGGGGTCCGTCGCCGATCCCGAACAGCTTCGCCCAGGAGAGCTCCGCCCGCGTGTCGCAGCCTGTCGCGCCGCGCTTGACGCGGCAGTACACGACGACGTCGGCGGCGTCGCCACGGTTCTCGTTCCACACGACGTGCGCCGTGCCCGCCTCGTCGACCAGCACGTCCGGGAACGTCCCCGCCTGGGAAAGCGCGAACGGCGCCGGCGGCTTGGGGGCGGGCGCCGCTCTCGTCGGCGGTGCCTTACGGATTCCCTGGTAGCTCGCCGGGTCGCGGTAGACCGGGCCAGAAGCCGCGGCGGCGTCCCCGGCGAACGCGGCCAGCGCCACCAAGACGACGAGCGTTCCGAGGGACCGCCTCATCAGTTGCCCACTCAGCGACGCTACCACGGGTCGCCAGACCACGTGAATGCACAGAGACCGCTTGGCAGCCGGCAAGGGTGCTCGAGACTCTTGGGCCGACAGTCCTGGAGCACTACCGCGTCACCAACAACAAGCCGTTCGCTGCCCCGTACTACTACTACAAGTGGTCATAGGCGCAGACCACGACGTCGATCGAGCCAGCCGGTCTCGAACCGGCTGGCTCCCGCTTGCAAACGGACCCAAGCGGGTAACCGGAAGTTCGTGGAGGAGATCCGCTCCCGCTTGCCATGGCCGGCGTCGCCTCCGCTCCGCGTTCGAGCCGGGAGCGGAGACGTGAGCCGGCCTACCGCTTGACCGTCACCCGCAGGAAGGTCGCCGGGATGGACGTGGCGTCGTCACTCGTGTTGTGCTCGTTGAACAGCGCTCCCAGCTCGGCCTGAAGATCGGCCTCGCGGCCGTCGGCCTGCGCCGCGGCAAACGCGTTCATGGTCGGCCCGTAGTAGCCGCGGAAGGTGGCAAGCAGCTCCGATGGCGCGCCCGCATGGTTGAACCGGTAGGTATCGCGCTGGAAGGCGATCCGCTCCTGCGAGATCCCAGCAGCGCCGAACCGCTCGATCACGTTCGCCTCCAGGCCCCACGTCACGGGGCTGACGAAGTCCGCCGGCGGCGGCGGCGAGTAGGAGGCACTGATCCGCAGGATCTGGGCCACGAGCGTCGGGTCACCGGGAATCCAGTTGCCCATCACGATCCGGCCACCAGGCCTCGTCACGCGGACGACCTCCTTGGCGACGTCGAACGGCCTCGGCGCGAACATCGCCCCGAAGATGCTGACGACGAGGTCGAACTGTTCGTCCTCGAGCTCGCGGAGATCGGATGCGTCGCCCTCCTGGAACGACAGATTCGCCAGGCCGAGCGCCTGCGCCCGTTCGTTGCCGGCTGCGACGAGATTGCTGGCGATGTCGACACCAAGCACCTCGGCCCCGAGCTGCGCTGCGGGGACCGCGGTCGTTCCGTCGCCGCACCCGAGATCCAGGACCTGCATTCCGGGGGTAACGCCCAGATCCGTCACGAGCGCCTCGCCGCTCTCGCGCATGCTTGACGCGATGCGGGTGAAGTCGCCCTTCTCCCAGAGTGCCTTGTTCGCGTTCATCGGTTCTTCCTTTCAGAGCTAGGACACGGTCTTGACTGCACGGGTGTTCATCCGGTCTCGAGATGTCAGGCTTCGAAGGCGGGAGGGCCCCGATGGCCGCGTCTGCCCCACCAGGCCATCGCCTCGGAGGGCAGGCACAGGTTTGCCGCGGTGACGGCCGCGCAGGCGCTGACGAGCAGGCCGCCGAGAACCGTCGCGATCACCGTCGCGCCTGCCGACAGCAGCGCGCCGACGATCAGCAGCCACACGGTCGCGATCTTGAACGCGTGACGCCGTCGGGGCGGGTTCGGCGGCAGCGATGGCCCGCCGGTGAGGTGCCGCACGCCGTGGTTCCAGAGGTGATCGAACGGATGGCTGGCGCTGAAGCCGGCGATCGCGCCGATCGGCACCAGGGCGAAGATCAGCGCCGGCGACTGGAGCACGAGCGCGGTCACGACAAGCGTGAGACACAGTCCCGTCGAGAAGCGCAGCCCGAGCGAAAGCTCGCGGCGCTCGGCGTCGCTGAGGCAGTACCCCTGCGTCGTCAGGTTCGACCTCATCCAGGCGCCGTCCGGTGGTCGCATGTCGTCGTCCTTTCTCGATCGTTCGGCTCAGCGGCGACGCGCGAGCAGGGAGATGCTCGTGACGCCGTACTTCTCGGTCGCGTTGTCGGCCTGGTCGGAGACGAAGCGGTACTCGGGATTCTCGCGCCACGCCTCGATCGTGAAGCCGGCCGCCTCGATCGCTGCGCGGTACCCGTCGCGCTGCATCGCCCCGCCGATGCACGCGGCCCACAGCGCGGCGTCACAGGTGACGCCCTCGGGGAGTTGCACTGCGGTGACGATGTCCGAGAGCGCCAGGCGCCCGCCGGGGCGCAGCGCGTGAGCGGCGGCGGCGAACACGGCCGGCTTGTCGGGCGACAGGTTGACGACGCCGTTGGAGATCACGCAGTCGAACGCCGACGCGTCGACCGGTGGCTGCTCGATGTAGCCCTGGACGAACGCGACGTTCGCCACCCCGCCCTGCTCCGCCAGTGCGCGCGCCTTCGCGAGCTGCTCGTCGGTCATGTCGACGCCGACGACACGGTCAGCTCTGAGCGCGGCGAGGAAGCTGTCGGTGCCCGAACCGCTGCCGAGATCGAGGACCGCGTCGCCCGGCTGCAGCGCGGCGAGGTCGAGGAAGTAGCCGACGCCGGCGAACGAGTCGATCGCGGCCGCAGGGATCCGGTCGAGGTCGGCCGAGGGGTACCCGAGGCGCTCGGCGAGTGGCCGGCCGGTCTCGAAGTGGAATTCGCGGTCGGGGTCGAGTGCGACCTCCTGGTACATCTGCTTGACGCGCTGTTCCAGCTCGCTGGTGTCGAGCTGGCGGGTGGTGGTGCTCATGCGGCTCTTCTCCTCTTCGGCTTTGCTGGTGTCTGGTGCTGTGCGAGCTGCCATTCGGGCCACCCGATGTCGAGGCGACGCGCCGGCCGGCCGGCGGCCTGGAGCTGCCGCACGGCGTCATGTGCGTAGGCGCAGAACGGGCCGCGGCAGTAGGCGACGACCTCCTGGTCGGCCGGCAGCTCGGCGAGTCGCTGTGGGAGCTCATCGATGGGGATCGAGCGAGCTCCGTCGATGTGGCCGGCCTCGTATTCGCCAGACGGGCGAACGTCGATCAGCACGACGTCGCCGCGCGCGAGGCGGTCGGCGAGCTCGTCGCGTCCGAGCTCTTCGACATCGCCACCGAGGTACTCCCGCGCAGCCCGCTCGACCTCAGCCAGACGGCGTGCCGACACGTCGCGCAGCGCGAGCCAGAGCCGCAGCGTCTCCTCGCCGGCGAGCGCGTAGCGCACGCGAATCCCCTCGCGTTCGCGGGTGACCATCCCGGCCGCGTACAGCGCCTGGAGGTGCTGCGAGGCGTTCGCCGTCGACTGACCGCTCGCGGAAGCCAGCTCGTCGACCGTTCGCGGGCCCTGGGCCAGCAGGTCGAGCAGCTCGAGCCGCACCGGGCTGGCAAACGCCTTGCCCATGACGGCGATCGCTTCGAAGAGCGCGTCCTTGGCCTGGCGGTGACCTTCCATGGTTTGTTATTCAAGCGATCGCTTGATAACTTGTCAAGGTCTTTGGCATCGACTACAAACGGAGACCCCGTGTACTTCCGCCAGTTCCTCAACGACGACAGCGCCTGCGCCTCCTATCTGCTCGGCTGCAAGACCGCCGGTGCGCTCGCGGTCGTCGACCCGCACGTCGACCTTGTCGACTCCTACGTCGCCGCTGCCGGGCGTGAGGGGTCGGCGATCGTCGCCGTCTTCGACACACACCTCCAGGCCGACCACGTGTCGGGGCTTCCGGCGCTCGTCGATCGCACCGGCGCGATCGCGTACCTCCCCGGGGGCACGGGGGTCGAGTTTGAGCACCACGCGCTCGCCGACGGCGAGACCGTGAAGCTCGGGAACGTCGACGTGCAGGCGATCGCCACGCCCGGCCACGCGCTCGCCCACGCCGCATACCTCGTCACCGACCACACCCGCTGCGACGAGCCCTGGCTCGTGCTCACGGGCGACGCGCTGCTCGTCGGCGCCGCAGGGCGTCCCGATCTGCACGCGCACGGCGAGCACACCGTCGAGGGAATGGCGCGCACGCTGTACCGCTCGCTGACCGAGAAGCTGCTGGAGCTCCCCGACCACCTGGTGCTCTACCCCTCGCACTACTCGGGCTCGGTCTGCGGCCGCGGCCTGTCGGCCAACCCGATCTCGTCGATCGGCTTTGAGCGCCGCCACAACACCGCGCTGCAGTTCGAGAGCGAGGACGCGTTCGTCGCCGCACTCGTGCAGGACATCCCACCGCGGCCCGCCGGGCAGGAGCAGATCGTCGCCGCCAACCGCGCCGGGCGGCCGCTCGTCGACGCTCGATGACAGACCCCACGGTCCGGCTCGGGCTGCGTGAGAACGCTGCCCAGTTCTCGCTGCTCGTGCTCGTCAACCTCTTCGTCGGCTCGATGGTGGGGCTCGAGCGCTCGACGCTCCCGCTGATCGGACGCTCCGACTTCGGACTCGCATCCAGCGCGGCCGTCCTGTCCTTCATCATCGCCTTCGGGGTCGCCAAGTCGCTCACGAACCTCGGCGCCGGAGCCTTCGCGGCTCGCATCGGACGCCGACGCCTGCTGATCATCGGCTGGGCCTTCGCGCTGCCGGTCCCGCTCCTGATCGGGGTTGCCCCGACGTGGGGCTTTGTCGTCGCGGCCAACGTGCTGCTCGGCATCAACCAGGGCCTCGCCTGGTCGATGACCGTCGTGATGAAGATCGACCTCGTCGGACCCCGCCGGCGCGGCTTCGCGCTCGGCCTCAACGAAGCTGCCGGCTACGGCGGCGTCGCGCTCGCGGCCCTGGCTTCCGGCGTCCTCGCCACGCACCTTGCTCCCCGCGACGTGCTCGTGGTCGGCGGCGCGCTGGTGGCCGGCACCGCGTTCGTCGTGTCACTGCTGTTCGTGCGTGACACCGGCGCGCACGTCGCGCTGGAACAGTCTGGCCACGACAGCGGCGCTGAAGCCCAGGCACCGCGGATGCGCGACGCCTTCCCCGAAGCGACCTACCGCGACCCGGCACTGCGGTCGTGCTCGCAGGCCGGCCTGGTGAACAACCTGAACGACGCGCTCGCGTGGGGCCTGGTGCCCCTGTACCTGGCCGCGCACGGGGCTAGCCCGGGCTCGATCGGCCTCGTCGCCGGCATCTACCCCGGCGTCTGGGGAATCGGGCAGATCTGGACCGGACACTGGTCGGACCGCATCGGGCGAAAGCCGCTGATCGTCGCCGGCATGCTCATCCAGTCCGCCGCCCTCGTGCTGCTGATCGCCGCGAACGGCAGAGTCACCCTCGCCGCCGTTGCCGCCGTCGGGCTCGGCGCCGGTACGGCGATGGTCTACCCGACCCTGATTGCTGCGATCTCCGATCATGCCTCACCCGTCGCGCGCGCGCCGATGGTCGGCATCTACCGATTCTGGCGCGACACCGGGTACTGGCTCGGCGCGCTGATCGCGGGCATCGCCGCCGACGCTCTGGGGTACGGCGGCGCGATTGCGATCGTGGCGGCGCTGACGGCTGCCTCAGGGGTGTGGGTCGCCATTGACATGCCGCACGGACGTCGCGCCTCAACCAAGGAGCAGCCGACATGACCGACGCACCACATCGCATCCTGTTGATCGTCAATGACCAGCCATACGGAAGCGAACGCCCGTACACGGCGCTCCGCCTGGCGGGCGCGCTCGCCAAACGCGACGACGTCGTCTTGCGCTTGTTCCTGTTCGGCGACGCGGTCGCATGCGCCGTGCACGGGCAGACGCTCCCCGACGGGCACTACCACCTCGATCGAATGCTGATGCCGCTGTTGCGCCGAGGCGAGGTCGCGTGCTGCGGGACGTGCCTCGACGCCCGCGGCCTCGGCGAGCAGCTGCTCGTCGAGGGAGCACACCGGTCGACGCTCGAACAGGCGACGGACTGGACGCTCTGGGCCGACCAGGTGCTCGTGTTCTGATGAGGCGTCGGCGGCGAGGCGGGCCCGAGAGCCGCGCGGCGCGCCGTTGCGGACGCGGCCTGAACGACCGGCCGGTGCCGAGGTGCCTGGTGGCCGTGGCGAGCGCGGACTCCACCCATGCGGCGAGGAACCGCTCGTCGTCGACGTCGCCCGGCGTGCGGGCGAACAGGTCGCGTATCGCGAGGTAGGACGACATCGGCTCGACGAGGACCAGCGTGAGAACCTCGACGTCAACCGCTCCCGGATCCTCCCGCGGATCCACGCGTTGACGAGCGCGTAGGGCGCCCCGACGAGGCTGTCGTACAGCCGCTCGACGAGCGGCTCCGGGAGGTGATCGCGTTCACGCGACACGAACCGAATTCCCCGCCTTCACGAGGATTCGGCGGATCCTGGCGCGGACCGGGAGGCCGTCGCTTGCACGCGGATCTTCGGACGGCGTAGAGTCGGTCGATCTGTGACCGGCCACCCGCTGCTTCGAGCGAGGTTCCCCCTCCAGCGTGATGGCACGCTCTACCTGGCGGAAGGCGGCCAGGAGACCGAGGTGCTGTACCGCCACGGCCACGAACTGCCCGAGTTCGCAATGTTCGCGCTCCTTGACGACCCAGCGGCGCGGCAGGACATCGAGGCGATGTACCGCAGCTACCTGGACGTCGCCGCCGAGCAGGGCTTCGTCGCGCTGATGGGTGGCCTGGACTATCGCGCCAGCCCCGATTGGGCAGGGAGGCTCGGGTACTCCGCGCAAGCCCTGGAGGATGTCCAACTTCGCTGCATCGAGCTGCTGAGGCAGGTGGCACAGCCGTACGCCGGGCAGGTGCCGGACGTCCTGTTCGCGGGCGTCGTCGGACCCCGGGGCGACGCCTACCAGCTCAACCGCACGATCACCGCCGAAGAAGCCGAGGAGTACCACGCCGTGCAGATCGCGTCGCTGGCGAAGGCCGAGGTCGATCTCGTCGAGGCGATGACGTTCAACAACGTGCCCGAGGCCGTGGGGGTCGCTCGCGCATCAGCCCGCGCCGGGCTCCCACTGTCGGTCCTGTTCACGCTCGACGAGACCGCCCGCCTGGCATCGGGACCGACCCTGCGTGAAGCCATCGAGGCGGTCGACGCCCAGACCGGCGAGGACCGGCCGGACTTCTACGGCATCAACTGCTCGCATCCCCTCGAGTTCCTCCCCGCGCTCGAGCCGGGCGACTGGACCGAGCGGATCCGCATTCTGCGCCCCAACGCCGTGCTCATGGACAAGGTGTCGCTGTGCCGCATCGGACACCTCGAAGAGGGCGACCCCCGCGAGCTCGGGCTCCTGCTCGCATCCCTCGCCCGGCGCTTCCCCAGCATCGACATCTGGGGCGGATGCTGCGGCACCTGGGACAAGCACCTCAGCGCCATCGCCCGCGAGGTCCGCGCGGCACGCGCGGCGCCCTGACAGTTTCGCGCGCCGACGCCGAGCGGCGGCTCATGCTTGTCGTCGGGTCCGCGCGCAACGAGCGCCGGGAGCGCCATGAGGATCGTTCGCTCCGTGCCAGCCGATGGGCGGCGCCCAACCACTCAAGCTGTACCGCCGATGCGCGGGTGACCGCCGCCTCCCGGTGTCGCCAGATTCGTCAGCCACCGATGCGGAATCGCACGCCGCTCAGGTCGGACTTGTCGCCGCTCGCGGAACTGCCGGACAGTCCCACATAGCCGTCGGAACCCACGAACAACCCAGTGGGAGCGCCCTGTTTGAGGACCACGAAGTGGAGGTCCGCTGCAGGGCGATGCCCTGGCGGGAGGTTGAACAGTTGAGCGCCGGGGTTACCGACCCGCGTCACCGATCCCTGAAACTGGATGAATCCGGAGGGTTCGACGGAGTACCCGAAGTAGCTGTCCGCGGTGGGTGAACCCGGCTGGTTGTAGAAGTTGGCCGTGTTGTCCAGGCCGCAGAGCGTGTCGTACGTCGTGGTGCAGTCGATCAGCAAGGCCGGAGGTGGCTGCTGCTGCTTGATCCCTACGAGGGTCGGCGACCTCAGCACCGGGTTGGGGAAGCTGCCCGCGAGATCGCCCCCCGCCGGGCCGGTCGCCGGGCCCGTATCGCCCTTGTCGCCGGCCGCCCCGTTGAGCCCCGGCTTTCCCGGCACGCCCGGCGCGCCCACCTTGTTGAGCTTGGCCAGCACCGCAGCCGAGAGGTCTCGTTCGGAGATCGACCCGTTCTTGATCTGCTTGCCGGTGATCAACCGCGCCGCCGTCGCCGTCCCGGCCGTGGCGATGAGCACGCCGAGAATGAACGTCAGCGCCATACCGGCGCGACCCTGAAACATACGCCGCATCAGAACCCCTCCTGGGTTGGTTGACGCGACCGTACTCCCGCAGGCGCGGCATGCCTAGGTTGCGTCCCTCCGCTGCGCCCGCCTTCCATGCAGAGGAGGAACCGCCGGACGTGAAGCCGTGCTTCCGCACGGAGCACGGACCCATAGCGGTGCCCGACAGAGTCGGGATCCGGCGGCAGAACGAACAAAGCCCCGCAATGGCGGTGCTCCTCGTCGATGGAGCCAGCCGGTCTCGAACCGGCGACCTCCTGCTTGCAAAGCAGGCGCTCTACCAGCTGAGCTATGGCCCCTCGCGGCGCGGAGTGTAGCCCGCGCGGGGCGGCGCTGAGCACCCCGGAAGTGGCGAGACCGCCCGACGCGTCTCTCAGCGCCGGGCGGCTCGCGGTCCTTGCCCTCCAGAGGCAAGAGACGATGCGCGCCGCGGTTTCCCCGACATACGACGCGCTTCGTGATGCAGGTCATGCTTCGGCCGTGGGCGCCGTTCGCTGAAGCGCGTCCACTCCAGCCTGGACGCTCGTTCGTGCCGGAGGGCCAGCGCAGCCCGCTCGCTCAGAAGTCGAAGTCCTTGGGCGGCTTCTGCTCGAACCACAGGCGGTCGTGCTCGGGCGTCTCCTGCAGGAAGTCCGGGGTCTCCTCGAGCTCGTCGTGCTCGCCGGCGTCGGCCGGGACGTCCGCGGCTGGGCGATCCTCGGCGGCCTCGACCTCGGCGGCGGTGAACTGGCGCGTGGGCTGCTCGACCGGCGCGAGCTCGAAGGGCTGCTCGGGCTCGAAGGGCTGCTCGGGCTCGGGCTCGGGCACTGCCTCGGCGACGGGCTCGGGCGCCACCTCGGGAGCCGTCTCGGCCACCGGCTCGTGGGCCGCCACCGGCTCCTCCGCGGGAGCGTCCGCCTCGGCGGGCGAGTCGTCGTGGAGCAGGCTCTGCTCCAACTGGTGCACCTCCCGGGCGTCGGCGCCGTTGCGCCGGCGCAACTCGAGGTGCTCGCGGATCGCTTCGTCGAGGATGCCCATCGCGGGCAAATGCTACTGCGATCCCCCCACTGCGGCGGGCGCTGCGGCCTCGCTGCGGTTGCGCCCCGCGCGCTTGGCGCGGTACAGCGCGGCGTCCGCCTGGGCGACGAGGTCGTCGCCGTCGGCCGGACCCTCGCCGAGCGATGCGACGCCGAGGCTGACCGTCACGCGGACCGGATCGCCGTCGGCGTCACGGATGCCCGTGTCGAGTTCCTGGACCGCCTTGCGCAGGCGCTCGGCCGCGGCCAGCGCGCCGGCGGTGTCGGCGCCGGGCAGCAGGACGGCCATCTCCTCGCCGCCGTAGCGGGCCGCCACGTCGATGTCGCGGGCGCACGCCGACACGGCGCCCGCGACTGCGCGGAGCACGTCGTCGCCGGCCTGGTGGCCGAAGCGGTCGTTGACCTGCTTGAAGTGGTCGATGTCCAGCATCATCAGGCCGAGCGGCGCCGGGAAGCGGCGCGTGCGATCGACCTCGGCCAGCAGACGCTCCTCGAACTGGCGGCGGTTCGCGAGCCCGGTCAGCGCATCCGTCGCGGCCTGGTGCTCGGCCCGCTCGTGCAGCATCACGTTCTCGATCGACGCGGCGCCCTGGACGGCGAGGTAGGCGAGCAGGTCCCGTTCCTCAGCGGTGAACGCCGCGCGGCTGCGCGCGATCGTGACGATCGCCAGCGTCGTGCCCTCGCGCCCCTGGAGCGGCCGCGCGAGCGCCGCCCCGGCACCGGCGGCCACCTCGGCGGGCTCGCCGGTCGCCAGGGCCTGGGCCTCGGCGCGGGACATCGCGGCCGCGAGCCAGTCGTCGGCCGCGGAGCCCGCCGTGACGCGCGGTGGAGCGCCCGGCTGATCGACGACGCTCGCGCGACCCGCATCCGCGCCGACGCCGTCGACCGCCGCGGCGACGACGACGTCGAGCAGCCCGTCGCGGTCGAGGTTCGAGGCGACCGCGGTGCCGGTGCGCCGCAGCGCGCCGCGCAGCCGCTCGCGCTCGACGCGCAGCTCGTCGACCCGCTCGGCGAGCTGGCCCGCCATCTTGTTGAACTCGTCGCCGAGCTGGGCGAGGTCGTCGCTGCCCTGCGCCGTCACGCGGGCCGAGAAGTCGCCGGCCCCGATGCGGCGGGCGGCCTCGAGGAACCGCTGCAGCTGGTGGCTGAGCGACCGGGACACCACGATGCCGAGCGTCAGTGCCAGCGAGAGGAAGCCCAGCAGCAGGGCGATGACGAGTCCGCGGCTGCGCGTCTGGGCGTCGCCGACCACGGCCGCGGGCTCGAGCACCGTCACGCGGGCGCCGGCGCCGCCGAAGCCGGTGCTGTCGAAGCTCGCGGCGCGCAGGTGCGCGCCGGCGACGTCCAGCGTCGCGCGGCGCCCGGGCAGCAGCGTGCCGCCGGGTACGCGCAGCGTCGCCCCGGCAAGCTGCCCGGAGATCGCGACGATCGCTACGAGCCCGGTGACCGATTTGACGTGCCGCGCGAATCGCGGCCCGTCGGTGGTGGCGACGGCGAGGGTCCCGTACGGGGACCCCGACGGCGCGACGAGCGTGCGCAGGGTCGGGAAGACGGCACGCCGGGTCCCGGCGTCCGCGATCACCTGGCCGCGGCGCACGAGCCGGACCCGGGCGAGTCCGGCATCCGACCGCAGGACACGCAGGCGCGCGACGATCGCGCGGCGGTCTCCGGTCGTGAGCGCACGGCGCAGCGCGGCGTCGCGAGCGATCCGCTGAGCGGCCCGATCGGCGTCCTTCCGCGCCTGCCGGGCGAGGTTGACGGCGACGACCTGGCGGCTGGCCAGCCGCGCGTCGGCCTTCCCCGTCTCGTTGTCACCGACGAGGCGCAGCAGCACGAACGTGGTCGCCAGCATCGGCACGACGACGACGAGGACGAAGAACATGGCGAGCTTTGCGCGAAAGCTCACGGCGACCCTCCGACGGGTACACTGGCGGCCTCTGCGGGGCCATAGCTCAGCTGGAAGAGCGCCTGGATCGCACCCAGGAGGTCGGGGGTTCGAGTCCCCCTGGCTCCATCCGCGCAGGGCCGGCGTACGGGCCCGCGCGCGAGGGTGATCCGGCGCGTCATGCCGCTCGTATCGGCAGATGTACGAGGTTTCCGTAGTCCGGCTCAGGATCCGGCTGCAGCCGGAATGGGTCCCGTGGCCTAGGCGCCGAGCAGGTCCGACACGCGCCCGGCGACCGCCTGCGCGGTGATGCCGAGCTGCTCCAGCACCAGCGGCCCCGGGGCCGAGGCGCCGAAACGGTCGATCCCGACGGGCGCATCGACCCAGCGCTCCCAGCCCATCGTGATGCCGGCCTCGACGGAGACCGAGGGCAGCCCGACGGGCAGGACCGCGTCGCGGACCGCGTCGTCCTGGGCGGCGAAGAGCTCCCAGCTGGGCATCGAGACGACGCGCGCGGCGATGCCGTGCGTCGCGAGCAGGTCGGCCGCCGCCAGCGCGACGCCGACCTCGGCGCCGCTGCCGACGATCGTCGCGACGGCCGCGTCCGCGTCGCGCAGGACGTAGGCGCCCTGGGCCAGTCCCGACGCGGGCGCGAGGCCGCCGTCACCGCGGTCGTAGAGCGGCGTGTCCTGGCGGCTCAGCGCCAGGACCGCGGGACCGCGCAGGTCCTCCAGGATCACGCGCCAGGCCTCGGCGGTCTCCGCCGGGTCGGCCGGGCGGATGACGGTGAGGCCGGGGATCGCGCGCAGCGCCGCCAGGTGCTCGACGGGCTGATGCGTCGGGCCGTCCTCCCCGAGCGCGACCGAGTCGTGGGTGAACACCCAGGCGACCTCGAGGCCCATGAGCGCCGACAGGCGGATCGATCCGCGCATGTAGTCGGCGAACTGCAGGAACGTCGAGCCGTACGGCCGCAGGATGCCGCCGTGGGCGGCCATGCCGTTGACGGCGGCGCCCATCGCGTGCTCGCGGACGCCGAAGAACACGTTGCGCCCCGGGCTGCGGTCGGTGTAGTGCTCGCCCTCGCCGCCCGGGAAGACGGTGTTGGTCGAGCCGCTCAGATCCGCCGCGCCGCCGACCATGGTCGGCGTGAAGGGCGCCATCGCGGCCATCGCCGCCTTGCCGGCGACGCGGGTCGCGAGCTTGTCCTTGCCCGCGAAGACCTCCGGCGACCGCAGGGCGTCGGCGACGCCCGGAAGCGGCCGTCCGGCCCACGCCGCGTCCCACTGCTCGGCCAGCCCGGCGTCGCGCGCGCGCCAGCCGGCCAGCTGCGCGTTCCACTCGGACTGCAGGCCCGCGCCGCGTCCGATCTGGCTCATGTGCGCGGCCACGTCCTCCGGCACGTCGAACTGCCTGTCCGGGTCCAGGCCCATGACCGTCTTCGTCGCGCGGACCTCGTCCTCCCCCAGCGGCGAGCCGTGGGCTCCGCTGGTCCCCTGCTTGTTCGGGGACGGGTAGCCGATGATCGAGTGGACCCGGATCAGCGACGGCCGCTCGTCCTCGCGCATCGCGCGGTCGATCGCCAGCTCCAGCGCCGCGACGTCGTTGCCGTCAGCGACCTCGTCGACGTGCCACCCGAGCGCCTCGAAGCGGCCGGTGACGTCCTCGCTGAAGCTCAGCGACGTCGGGCCGTCGAGCGAGATGTCGTTGTCGTCGTAGAGGTAGACCAGCCGCGACAGGCGCAGATGCCCGGCGAGCGAGGCCGCCTCGGAGGCGATGCCCTCCATCAGGTCGCCGTCGGAGACGATCGCGAAGATGTGGTGGTCCTGCACGTCCTTGCCGAACTTCTGCCGCAGGAAGCGCTCGGCCATCGCCATGCCGACGCCGTTGGCGAAGCCCTGGCCCAGCGGGCCCGTCGTGACCTCGACGCCGGGCGTCGGGTGGGCGCGATCCAGCTCGGGATGCCCCGGCGTGATCGAGCCCCACTGGCGGAAGCTCTGCAGGTCGTCCATCGAGACGCCGTAGCCGCTGAGGTGCAGCATCACGTAGAGCAGCGCGGACCCGTGGCCGGCGCTGAGGACGAACCGGTCGCGATCCGGCCAGGCCGGATCGGCCGGGTTGTGGCGCATGATCCGCTGATAGAGCAGATACGCGGCGGGCGCCATCCCCATCGGCAGCCCGGGGTGGCCGGAGTTCGCTTTCTGCACCGTGTCCATGGACAGGGCGCGGATCGTGTCGATGCAGCGGCGGTCGATGTCGGAGCTCACAGCGCCGTAGTATCGCGATTGATGCCGCCCACACACTGCTTCGTCGAGATCCCCAAGGGCTCGCGCAACAAGTACGAGTGGGATGAGGAGCTGCAGGCGATCAAGCTCGACCGCTTCCTCTTCTCATCCGTCGTCTATCCGACCGACTACGGATTCATTCCCGAGACGCTCGGCGAGGACGGCGACCCGCTCGACGCGATGGTCTGCGTCAGCGAGCCGACGTTCCCCGGCTGCGTGATCCCGGTGAAGGTCATCGCGCTGTTCCGCATGCGCGACGACAAGGGCGTCGACGACAAGGTCTGCTGCGTCCCGCTCGAGGACCCCAACTGGAACCAGATGGAGCGCCTCGACGACCTGCCGCAGTTCCTGCGCGACGAGATCAGCCACTTCTACTCGATCTACAAGCAGCCCGAGGGCAAGCACGTGATGGTCGACGGCTGGTACTCGCGTGAGGACGCGCTGACCGCGATCGACGAGGCGCGCGCGCGGCACATCGCGGCCAAAGCGTGACCGCCGCCTACCGCACCCCCGACGAGCGCTTCGCCGATCTTCCCGGCTGGGCGTACGAGCCGACCTACCGCGACTGGGAGGGCCTGCGCCTGGCGCACTACGACGTCGGCCCTGCCGACGCCCCGGTCGTGATGCTGTTCCACGGCGAGCCGACGTGGTCGTTCCTCTACCGCAAGGTCATGGGGCCGCTGCTGGCGGCCGGCTACCGCTGCGTGCTGCTCGACCAGCCCGGCTTCGGCCGCTCCGACAAGCCGACGGACCTCGACTGGTACTCGTACGACCGCCAGACCGCGGCCGCCGCGGCGCTCGTCGCGGACCTGAGCATCAGCGACGCGACGTTCGTGGTGCAGGACTGGGGCGGCCCGATCGGCCTGCGCGTCGCGATGGAGCAGCCGGGCGCCGCCGCGCGGCTCGTGATCCTCGACACCGGCCTCTTCACCGGGCGCCAGCACATGAGCGACGCGTGGATCGCGTTCCGCGACTTCGTCGCGCGGACCGACGACCTGCCGATCGGGCTCCTGATCCGCGGCGCCTGCGCGATCGACCACGGCGACGACGTGTGGCGCGGCTACGAGGCGCCGTTCCCGGTGCCGGAGTCGAAGGCCGGTGCCCGGAGCTTCCCGCTGATGCTGCCGACCAGCCCCGAGGACCCGGGCGCGCAGGCCGGGCAGGACGTGCTCGAGGCGCTGGCCGCGAGCGACCTGCCGACGCTGATGCTGTGGGCCGACGGCGACCCGATCCTGACGCCCGAGACGGGGCGCCGCTTCGCCGCGGCGATCGGCCGGCCGGAGCCGGAGGTCGTGGTCAACGCCTCGCACGTCCTCCAGGAGGACCAGGGCGAGGACATCGGCCGGCGGATCGCCGCCTGGCTAGCTGCCGGCTGACGTCTCCTCGAGCTCCTTGGCCTCGGCCGCCTCGAGCTCGGACCCCGACTTGACGGCGCGCAACTCGTAGCTGGCGCGGATCGACGGGTCGGCCCCGCTGAGGACCTTGTCGGCCTTCAGCGCGCGGCCCATCGCCTCGCGACCGCGGCGCGGGACGACCTGCATGACGGCGTTGATCGCGGCGACCGAGCGCGGGACGAAGACGTCGAAGCGCGGCTCCTTGAGCGCCGACACGATCTCCGTGGCGACGTCGTGCGGCTCGACCTGCTTGACGCCGCGCGTCGACGGCAGGCCCGAGCCGAGCTCGGTCTGGACGACGACCGGCATCACGCAGGAGATCTCGACGCCCGTGCCGCGCAGCTCGCTGCGCAGCGACTCGCTCATGCCGACGACGTAGTGCTTGGTGCCGCAGTAGGTGGCGCCGTGGGCGTAGCCCTGCTTGCCGGCGGCTGAGGCGATGTTGATCAGATGGCCGCGACCGCGCTGGACGAAGCGCTGCAGCGCGAGCTGGCTGCCGTAGTGGACGCCGTAGATGTTGATGTCGATCATTCGGCGCGTCGTCTTCAGATCCTCGGCGAGGAACGCGCCGAGCTGCATGATCCCGGCGTTGTTGATGAGGATGTCCAGCGGGCCGAGCTGCTCCTCGACGGCCTCGACGAAGGCGCTGAAGGAGTCCGGGTCGGTGACGTTGAGCGGCAGCGCGATGGCACCGCTGCCGACCTCCGCTGCGGTCGCCTTGGCGACCTCGAGGTCGAGGTCGCCGATCGCGACCTTGACGCCTTCGCGCGCGAGCGCGAAGGCAGTCGCCCGGCCGATGCCGCGCGCGCCTCCCGTGATCGCTGCGACCTGTCCGACGAGGATGCGGGGCTGCTTGGCCATCAGGGACTTCCTCCTGCGCGTGCGCGTGACGGGACCGGGGGTGCCCGGAGCCTAGCGCGAACTTGACGCCTGCGTCACCGAACGCGGGGCAGGGAGGTCAGGGGAGCGCCGGCAGGCCTGCGGGCGCACCGGTGACGTACGGCGTCGCGAACCTGGACGGCGTCGCCGCCGCGGCCTTCGCGGCCTTCTTGCGGGCGCGCCGCAGCGGCCTGGCCTTCAGCGTCGTGACGTCGAGGACGACGTTGACGCGCGTGCCGCCGGCCGGCGACCAGCGGATCAGCAGCTGCCCCTTGCCGGCCGGCGTCCTGCGCGAGAGCGCCAGCGTGAACGTGCCGGTCCCGGCCTTCGTGAGCGTGAACCCTCCGGTCGCGAACCGGCGCCCGCCGATCGAGTACGTCATCGACACCGAGCCGGTCCGGCCGGCGGCGAGTGAGACCGGGATCCCCGAGCCGCTCTGCTTCAGTCGCAGCTGCCCGGGAACCAGGCCCTGGAGGTCGCCGGCCGCGAGGCGCTTGGCGTGCCCGCCCGCGCCGGCGCGCCTGATGATGGCGGCGGACGTCAGCTGCGTCGTCCGCCAGCGTCCCCCGCGCACCCGCTGCACGGTCGCGCGTCCGGTCGTCACGACGATCGATGCGGTTCCGCGGCCGATGTTGCCGGCCGCGTCGGCCATCGCAGCAGTGACGGCGTAGGTGCCCGTCTTCGTGAACACGTGGGTCACCTTGGCGCCCGCCGAGGCCGGCGAGCCGTCGCCCCAGCCCCACGCCACGTCGCCCGCGAGGCCGGACGTGGCGTCCTGGCCCAGCGACGAGACGGACAGGGCCTCGCCGATCCGCGCGCCGGCCGCAGCGACCACGACCACTGACGGCGGCGTGCGGTCGAGCACCGTCGAGCCGCAGGCCGAGAACGAGAGGTTCGCCCTGTCGGCGGTCTGCGACTGGTTCGACGACGCCGGGTTGTCGGGGATCGCCGCGTCGGCGGAGACGGCGCAGAACGTGACGGGGCCGTCGGGCGTGGCGGCCCCGGCCGCCACGTTGCAGAGGAACGAGTTGATGAACGAACTCGGATCGCCCGGCGCGACGGTCGGGCTGGAGCACTTGGAGTCGTACACGTACTGCGGCGAGGCCACCGGCGCCGCGTCGCACTGCGCCTTCGCCGTCGCCGGGTCGATGCCGCCGCGCAGGCAGACGAAGTTCGCCGGGAACGGGAACGCGAGGTTGTCGGTGTAGTCGATGCGGACCGGGATGATGCTCGCGCGGGTGAGCGCCGTGCCGCCGTTGACCGTGACCTGGATCGACGGGCGCGTGCGGTCGATGATCGAGTACGTCCGCCTGCCGCTGACGTCCTGGTCCTCGCACGTGCCCGAGGCATCGTCTGCGAACGCATCGGGCGGGGCGAGCAGCGCGGACGTCCCGAGCGCACAGACGCCGTAGCGGTGCCCCTCGACGAGCGGGGCCGGTGCCGGGATGACCGGGATCCCCAGCTCGCCGCTCCCTGCGTCGCCGCCGCTGGGGCCGAGCGGCCCGGTCGTGCCCGTGGCGCCGATGGGCCCCGTCGCACCGGTGACGCCGTGGTAGTACGACAGGCGCGCGAAATACGCGAGCACGCCGTCGGCCTGCGGCTTCGTCCAGGCGAGCCAGGCGCTGTTCGTCTCCGAGTTCGTGAACTGCGGCTCACCCTTGCCGGCGACGCCGATGCTCGCCGCGGCGGGCCCCGAGACGGCCACGGCCAGGAGCAGGCCCAGCGCGAACAGCGCGTGATGGAGTCGGAAGCGGCGGAACATGCGGGGGGAACCGCGGCTCAGGGTAGGTGAGATCCCGGACCGCCGGCGCCGGTTCGGCGAACCGCGCATTAGACTGCTCGCCGTTCGACACCCTGTCAGTCAGCGGTGTCCCGGCTCAGGAGGCACACAGCATGTCGGTGACGGTCGTCCTCTCCGAGGTCCAGCGCGCGGCGCTCGCGCGGCTGTGCGACACCTTCGTTCCGTCCGTCGCCCGCGCGGAGGACCCGGCCGGCTTCTGGGCGCGGACGGCGTCGGACCTCGGCGTCCCGCAGGTCGTCGAGGACCACCTGGCATCCGGCGCCGTGCCCGAGGAGGGCGTCGAGGGCCTGCGGCAGCTGCTCGACGCGCTCGCCGCCCAGGGCCTGCTCGAGGCCGATCAGGCGCAGAGCGAGGCGCTGCTGCACGGCTTCATGGCGTCCGGCCCCGACGCGCTGGCGGGCATCTCGGCGCTGCGCGGGCTGACGATGCTGCTGTTCTACGCGATCCCGGACCCGGCGACCGGCGGCAACCCGAACTGGCCCGCGATCGGCTATCCCGGACCGTCGTCGGCGGCACCGAGCCCGCAGGACGCACCGAAGACGATCCCGATCACCCGCCCGCCCGCCGACGAGCTCGTGCTGGAGACCGACGTCGTGATCGTCGGCTCGGGATCGGGCGGGGGCGTCATCGCGGGCACGCTCGCCACGCAGGGGCGCGACGTCGTCGTGCTCGAGGCCGGCGGCTACTACAACGAGGCCGACTTCCACCAACTCGAGCTGCCCGCCTACCAGACGCTCTACCGCAACGGGGGCTTCGACGGCACGGCCGACGGGTCGGTCGCGCTGATGACGGGATCCAACCTCGGCGGCGGCTCGACGATCAACTGGACGAACTGCCTGCGCACCTACCCCTGGGTCCGCGAGGAGTGGGAGCGCGACCACGGCCTGGAGGGACTCGCCGGACCGGACTTCGACCGGATCCTCGACATCGTCAGCGAGCGCGTCAACGTCAACGACCGCTGCTCTGACTGGAACGAGAACACGCAGACGCTGGCCGCGGCGTGCACGACGGCCGGCATCGACTTCCGCCGGATCACGCGCAACGCGGACGAGGAGCGCTACAGCCCGGACAGCGCCGGCTACATGGGCTTCGGCGACCAGTCGGGCGCGAAGCTCGGCACGCTGAAGACGTGGCTGCAGGACGCTGCCGATGCCGGCGCGCGGTTCGTCGTCAACTGCCGCGTCGAGCGCGTGCTCGTGGAGGATGGCCGCGCGGCCGGCGTCGAGGGCACCTACGTGGACGAGGAGGGGCGCACGGCGCGGGTCGTCGTCCGCGCGCGGACCGTGGTGCTCGCCGCCGGCGCGCTCGACACGCCGGCGCTGCTGCTGCGCTCGGGCATCGGCGGCCCGGCAGCCGGCGACTACCTGCGCCTGCACCCCGCGACGGCCGTGTCGGCGATCTACGACGGCAAGCCGCAGCGGGGCTGGTGGGGTGCGCCGCAGAGCGGCCTGTCGATGGAGTTCGCGAACCTCGAGGACGGCTACGGCTACCTGATCGAGACGTCCCATTCGAGTCCCGGCGTCGCAGGGTCGGCGCTCCCCTGGGCGGGTGGCGAGCAGCACAAGGAGCTGATGAGCCGCGGCGCCGAGACCGCATCGTTCGTCCTGCTGCTGCGCGACCACGGTCACGGCCGCGTGACGATCGACGCGGCGGGACGGCCGGTGACCGAGTACGCGCTCACCGACGAACGCGACGACCGCCTGTTCCGCCGCGGCCTGGTCGAGCTGTGCCGGCTGCACGAGCTCGCGGGGGCCGACCGGATCGTCACGTTCCACCGCACACTCGCTCCCTGGGTGCGGGACGGCGGCGAGTCGTTCGAGGACTTCGCCGCGCGCGTGCACGACGCGCCGCTGACGCCGCACGAGCACGCGACGTTCTCACTGCACCACATGGGATCGGCGCGCATGGGGAAGGATCCGGCCACGAGCGTCGCGAACCCCTGGGGTGAGCTGCACGACACGCCGGGCGTCTGGATCGGCGACGGCAGCGCATTCCCGACCGCGTCGGGCACCAACCCGATGCTCACGATCATGGCGCTGGCGCGCCGCACCGCAGAGGCGATCGCCGCCGCATAGGGCGCGGCGACCCACGGAGGAGACGACGATGGCACGGCAGCTTCAGACGTTCACGCACGAGGGCCACCGGCTGGCGTACGAGACCCGCGGTGACGGCGAGCACACCGTCGTGCTGCTGCACGGGCTCCTGCTCAGCAAGAAGATGCACCGCCCGCTGGCCAAGGCGCTCGCGGCGCGCGGCCACCGCGTCGTCTCGCTCGACCTGCTCGGGCACGGCGACTCCGACAGGCCGACGGACATGACCCAGCACTCGATGTCCCTCTACGGCACGCAAGTGCTCGGGCTGCTCGACCACCTCGGCGTCGACCAGGCCGTGCTGTTCGGCACGTCGCTCGGCGCGAACACGGCGCTCGAGCTGGCGGCGATCGCCCCGGAGCGGGTGCGCGGGATGGTCATCGAGATGCCCGTGCTGGACAACGCGATCCTCGGCGCCGGCGTGGCGTTCCTCCCCGCGATGCTCGCGATGCAGCTGGCCGCGCCCGTGCTGGAGGTGACCTCCGCGATCGCCCGGCGCATCCCGACCGGCGGGCTGCACGGGCTCGACGCGCTGATGGACTGGGCGCGTAACGAGCCGCGCCCGTCGCTGGCGGTGCTCCAGGGCCTGTTCTTCGGCCGGATCGCGCCCCCGCGCAGCGTCCGCCGCACGCTGACGCCGCCGGCCCTCGTGATCGGCCACCCCAACGACCCCGTCCACCCGTTCACCGACTCCGACGAGCTCGTCCGCGAGCTGCCCAACGCCCGCCTGCTCGCGGCCGAATCGATCGTCGAGCTGCGCATCCGGCCCGAGCGCCTGACCACGGAGATCGCCGACTTCGTCGACGAGTGCTGGGCCGGCGCGAAGCCGGCCCGCAAGCGCGGGAACCGCGCCGCCTGACCGGCACTCCGCGCACTCCGATGCGAGTTTGTCTCGCTATGCGAGACAAACTCGCATCGGTTCGGCGAGCGACCGCCCGCGCCGGGCCCGCCCCATCCCGGCCAGCCGAAACCACGGCGCCTCGCGCAGCACCAGCACGACAGGCTCGCTACGCCTCGGGATCCCGCCACGCCGGCCCGTCCCGGTGCACGTCGTCGCCGCCCAGCACCAGCCTGACGGTGCGCCAGATGATCCGCGCGTCGAGGAGCAGCGTGCGGTGCTCGACGTACCAGATGTCGAACTCGATGCGCTCGTCCCAGGACAGCGACGTGCGACCGTTGACCTGGGCCCAGCCGGTGAGCCCGGGCCTGACCGTGAGCCGTCCGCGCTGGCGGTCGGTGTAGCGCGCGACCTGTGCCGGCACGGTCGGCCGCGGGCCGACGACCGCCATCTCGCCGCGCAGGACGTTGACGAGGTTCGGCAGTTCGTCGATCGACGTGCGCCGCAGGAACCGCCCGACCCGAGTGATCCGCGCATCACCCGCCTCGACCGCGAGCCCGGCGCCCTGGTGCTCGGCCCCGGCAACCATGGTCCGCAGCTTCAGCACGTCGAACTCGTGCCCGTCCAGGCCGACCCGCCGCTGGCGGTAGAGCGGGCTGCCCGGCGTCTCCAGCCGGATCGCCACCGCGGCGGCGAGCAGCAGCGGCGAGGCGACGATCAGCGCGAGCGCGGAGGCGACGACGTCGAACGCGCGGCGCATGCTCAGCGCGTCCCCTCGGGCGGCGCCCAGCCGGCGGGCGTGCCGTGGCGCAGGTGGTCCCAGAGGCCCGCGGCGACGGAGGCGGTCGTCAGCACGTAGTACCGCGCGACGAGCAGCGGGCGGGCGCGGACGGCGCCGCCCAGCGCGGCCGCGCCGAGCACCGCGAGCTGCAGCACGAGGGCCGCGAGGTACACGGCGCCCTCCCCGAGCAGCGCCAGGTCGGCCGCCAGCAGCAGCACGTGCAGCAGCGGCGCGGCGTAGCGCAGCACCCGGTGCGACGCGATCATCAGCGCGTACAGCGGCGGGTAGCCACGGGGCGACAGCAGCCCGCCGCGCAGGACGATCGGCCAGGCGTGGCTCATCATCCGCCGCTTGCGCGCGAACTCGCCCTCGATCGTCGGGACCATCTTCTCCGTCGCGCGGGCCGCGGGCTCGTAGACCGCGCGCCGCCCCCGCTTGACGAAGTTGAACGGGAAGGACAGGTCGTGGCCCATCACGGGATCGACCTCCAGGTAGTCCTCCCGCCGCACCGCGTAGATCGCGCCGTTGCCGCCGGTGACCGACGCCAGCCCCGACTCGCGGGCGCGCAGCCACATCTCGTAGCGCCAGTACAGGCCCTCCTGATTGGTGCCGCCGTCGGCCGCCGTGAAGCGCACCTGGCCGCAGACGTAGCCGACGCCCGGCTCGCCGAGCCGCGCGACCAGGCGCCGCAGCGCATCGGGCTCCCAGAGCGAGTTGGCGTCGGAGAAGGCGATGACCGTCGCGCGCGGATCGGCGTCCGCGACGGCGCGGTCCTGCGCGCGGACCTTGCCGCCCCAGGGCAGCTCGAGCACGAGGTCGGCGCCCGCCGCGCGCGCGCGATCCGGCGTGTCGTCCGGCGACCCGTCGCAGGCGACGATCACCTGCAGGCGATCGCGCGGCCAGTCGAGCGCCAGGGCGTTGATGACCTTCGCCGCGATGACCTCGCCCTCGCGGTGGGCAGCGATGACGAAGGCCACGAACGGCTGCTCGCCGCCGGACGGCGCGGGCGGCGCGGGCGGCGCCCCCCGCAGCCGCGCGAGCAGCGCCAGCAGCAGCGGGTAGCCGACCTGCGTGTAGACGAGCAGCGCGGCCGAGGCCCAGAAGACGATGCGCGCGACGGTCACCGCCGCACCCCCAGCAGGCGCTCGTAGAGCTCCAGATGCGCGCCGGCGACAGCGTCCCAGGAGTACCGCTCGTCCGCGGCACGCCGGGCCGCGGCGCCCAGCTGCGCTCGGGCGCCGGGATCGGCCAGCAGCTCGACCAGGGCGCCGTGCAGCGCCGACGCGTCGCCCGCGGGCACCAGGCGCGCCGCGCCCGTCGCCGCCACCTCGGGGAAGCCGCCGACGTCACTCAGCACGAGCGGGGCGCCGAACGCGAGCGCCGTCGCCAGCACGCCGGACTGCTCGGCCTCGCGATACGGCAGGACGACGAGGTCGGCGCGGCCGAAGAGCGCCGGCAGCTCGCGGTCCGCGACGAACCGCTCGACGAACCGCACGCCGGGCGGCGCGTCCCGGCGCAGCGCGGTCGTGTCCATCCGCGGCATGCCGACGATCCACAACTCGGCGTCGTCGATCCCGCGCCACGCCTGCAGCGCGACGTCGATCCCCTTGTACGGGCGCAGCAGGCCGAACAGCAGGACGACGGGCCGGTCCACGGCGGCCAGCTCGGGCGGCAGCGGGAGCGGATCCGGGATGTCGCGCAGGTGCGTGAACGCGCCGTGCGGGATCACGGTCACGCGCGCCGGGTCGATCCCCAGCTCGCCGGTCAGCCGGTCGCGCCCGGCCTCGGTGTGGGCGACGACGGCGTCGACCCGCTCGTACAGCTTGCGCTGGGCGCTGCGCTGCCCGCGCGTCGGCTCCCGCGGCAGGACGTCGTGCGCGGTCAGCACCAGCGGGCGCCCGCGCGGCAGCAGGCGCCCATCGAGCTGCTGGACGCTGAGCCACTGGAAGTGGACGATGTCCGCGCCCCGCGCCCGGCGCCGGTAGCGGAGCATGTCGGGGACGTGCTGCGCCAGCCGCGCGGCCCGGCGGGCACGGCCGTGCAGGCGCTGCGGGGTGTGGGCGTAGAACGAGCGCTCGAGCGCGTAGCCGTCCGGGTCCGGCACCTCGCCGTGCGCGAAACGCGTCGTGACGAGGGTCACGTCGGCGCCCCTCCGTGCGAGCGCGGCGCACAGCGCGTGGTCGTACGGCGGGGTGTACGCCGGGGGGTCGACGACGTGAACACGCACCGCACGGGAGAATAGGCGCGCGTGGACGAGGTCGAGGTCACCTATTGCGTCGTGAACACCCAGCAGCGGGAGTTGCTGGTGCGGGGCCTGGACGCGATCGCCCGCGAGCGGGCCACCCTGCCGTTCGTCACCGAGGTGCTCGTGCTCGACAACGCGTCGACCGACGGCTCGGCCGGCGCGGCCCGCCGCCACCCCGCGGTGGACGCCGTGATCGCGCTCGAACAGCGGCGCGGCAAGGGCGAGAACGACACGGCCCTGCTGCAGCGCGCCCGCGGGCGCTACGCGCTGCTGCTGAACGAGGACTCCGAGCTGCTGCCGGGGGCGACGGCCGCGCTGCACGCCGCGCTGCACGCCGACGCCGCGGCGGGTGCCGCCGGTGCGCTGCTGCGCCGCCCCGACGGCGCGGTCCAGCCCAGTGCCTGGCGCTTCCCGACCGTCGCGACGGCGCTGGCGGGCGCGCTGTTCCTGCATCGCCTGCTCACCGTGCAGAGCCGCGGTGACGCGACCCGGCGCGTCGACTGGGCGCAGAGCGCGGCGCTGATGGTCCGCACCGACGCGGCGCGCGAGATCGGCTGGTTCGACCCGCAGTTCTTCGTCTACTCCGACGAGGTGGACTTCTGCCGGCGCCTGGCCGACGCCGGCCGGCACACCCTCTGGGTCCCCGGCGCGCAGGCGATCCACCACGAGCAGCTGTCCACCGGCGCCGTGCCGGAGCGGCGCATCGTCGAGCTCTCGCGCAACCGCGACCGCTACATGCGCAAGCACCACTCCGCGCTGTCCGCGGCGATCGTGCGGGCGCTCACCGCGTGGAGCTACGCCGTGCGCGCCGCGGTCGCCATCGTCCTCCCTGGGCACGACCCGCGTCGCTACCGCCATCATGTGCAGGCCACGCTGCATCCGGACCGGGGCGAGGGACTGCGCGAGGCCGCGCAGGACTACAACCGCGGCGGGCGCAGGCTCTGACGCAGCGCGACGAGCTCGGCGCGCGTCACGACCCCGGCCAGCACGAGCGCCGCGGGGATCAGGGCCAGCGCCGCCGAGCGGGCCAGCAGACCACCCGCGCCGGTGGCCGGCAGCAGCACGTTGCCGGCCACCGCGATGCCACCGGCGACGACGACCAGCCGCACGACCTTCGCCCACTCGAACGGCACGACGAACAGCCGGCGCGTCATCAGATGCAGCGCGACGAGCATCGCCACGTAGGCCGCGCACAGGGCGATCGCCGCACCCTCGATCCCGAGCGGGGGAACGAGCAGCACGAGCACGACGACGTTCACGACGACGCCTCCGAGCGCCGCCGGCAGCGTCCGGATCGTCGCCTTCACGCGGCCGGCGATCGTCACGAGCACCAGGTACAGCCCATAGAGCGCCCAGCCCAGGCCCAGCCACGGCAGCGCCTCGTACGCGCCGAAGAAGTCCGGCGCCGCGAGCAGCCGGACGACCCACCGCCCGAGCAGCTCGAGCGCGCAGACGAGCACCCCGGTGACGACGAGGTACGACGTCGTCACCCGTGCGTACAGGGCGTGCGCCTGGTCGTCGTCGGTCACCGAGTACGCCAGCGGCGGCCACGCGAGCTGGAAGCCGCGGACGGCGACGATGACGCCCGTGGCGAGCTTCACCGCCACGGAGTACAGACCGGCGGCCGCCGGGCTCTCCGCGCGCAGCAGGTACGTGCGGTCGACGACGTTGAGCAGGAAGACCGCGGAGTCGGCGGCGATCGTCGGCCCGCCGTAGCGCAGCAGCGGCGCCAGCGCCACGGGCGCGCGCGGGATGCCGACGTGGTCGCGCAGCGCGAACGCCCAGACCCCCGCGAGCACGACCGCCGACGCGGCGTAGTTGCCCAGCACGTAGCCGCTCGCGCCCTCGTCGCGCACGACGACGAGCACGACCGTCAGCGTCACGGTCAGAAGGACGTTCGTCGCCGACGCGGCCAGGTAGGCGCGCCGGCGCTCCTGGACGCGCAGCAGCGTGTAGGCGACCTCGAGGTTCGTGAACGCCCAGATGCCGAAGACCCCGAACGCCATCAGCGTCGCGTCGCGGGTCCCCAGGATCAGGCGCGACAGCGGCCCCGCGAGCAGGACGCCGGCGACGAGCGCGAGCGTCGAGCTGGCCAGCACGATCGCCGTGGTGGTGCGCGCCAGGGCCTCCCGCTCGGCGTCGTCCACGGTGTCGAACCAGTGCCGGACCAGCGCCTCGCCGAGGCCGGCGCGCAGCAGGATGCTCGACAGGATCACGAGCGTCAGCAGCGTCTCCGCGTACCCGAAGTCCGCGGTGGACAGATGCCGCGTGTACAGCGGCAGCGTGAACAGCGCGAGGAACGCGGAGAGCAGGCCCGCGGCCTGGTACGCCAGGCCCGACGTCACCAGGCGCTTGAGCTGGGCCTGCACGACGGGCACGGTACCCGGCGGCCCGGCGCGGGGTAGGGTCAGCGGCCGTGCCGCCGCCGTCCTCCGAGCACCCGCCGATCTGCGTCCTGCTGCTGCCGCGCGAGCTCGAGCACTTCATCCTGCGCGAGCAGGCCGAGGACCTGCTGCGCGCGCCCGGGGTCGTCGCCGTCGATCCGCCGCGGCTGCCGTACGGCGTGGTCGCGCGCGTCCCGGCCGGCGTCGCCTCCGCGCTCGGCACGCGGCAGGCCAGGCGGCTGCTGAAGGTGCTGCGCCGCGACCGCGGCGAACCGCGGGCCGTCGTGATCTTCCACCCCCTGCAGTACCCGCTGGCGCGGGCGCTCGTCGCCGCGAGCCCGGGTTGTGAGCTGTGGTACGGCCGCTGGGACCGGTACGAGCACGCCTACGACGCGAGCCCCGGGCAGCGCGAGCGCCTGGGCGAGCTGCACGAGCTCGCCGCGGAGCGCTCGAGCCTGACGTTCGTCGCCTCCGACAAGCTCGCCGACCTGGAGCGCGAGGCGGGCCGCGAGGCCGCGCTCGTCCCGCTCGCAGCCGACGGGTTCCCGGCGCCGGACCCCTCGGGCACGGTCGTGGCCGTCTCGCTCGGGCATCTCGGCTGGCGGACGGACTGGGCGCTGCTGCGCGAGGTCGCGGACACCCTCGGCGACCGGCTCGTGCTGCTGCTGATCGGCGCCTGGCACGAGGACGAGTGCCGCGAGGACCCCGACTTCGCCCGCTGCCGCGAGCACCCGAGCCTCGTGTGGCTCGGACCGCGCACGGACGCCGAGGCCGCACGACTGATCCTGACCGCCGACGTCGGGATCGTGCCGTTCCGGCGCGATCCGTTCAACGACGCGGGCCTGCCCTACCGGATCCTCAAGTACGCGCGCCTGGGCCGGCACACCGTGACGCCGGACCTCGCGGGCGTGCGCACGTGGAGCGACGCCGTGCGGATCGCCGCCGACGCGCCCGCCTTCGCCGCCGCGCTGCTGGAGTTCGCGGGGGCACGGACCCGGCCGGACGCCGAGCTGCGCGAGTGGGCCCTGCGGCAGACGGCGGTGCGTCAGAACGGCCCGCTGTGGGAGCGCCTCGAGGCGCTCGGCATCGCCCGCGGGCGCTAGGGGAGCGGCGCGTAGGCGGTCCAGCCCGCCGGGAACCCACCGGCGCAGTTCGCGTACGCGACGATCATGCCGTGGCGCGCGATCGGCGCGTAGCCGGCGTCCGGCGCGTTGGTGCTCGCGCTCGCGCCGTCGGCGAAGCCGTAGCGGCGCAGCGCCTTGCGCGTGGTGAAGAACAGCTCGACGCCCTGCTCGTGGCGGCGGGCCGAGCGGGCGCCGACCGCCGGGCGCGGGGCGTCGAGGATCCACCTCGTGTCCGGGACCAGGCGATAGTTCGGGAGGGTGACGGGACCGCAGCGGCGCGCCGCCGTCACCCGCGGGTCGCGCAGCGTGGCGGCGAGGTCGTCGTGCGTCGCGCGGATGAAGCGCAGTTCTGTGAACAGCCGGCCGACGACGTGCGCGCGCGCGACGACGAAGACGGCGCCCAGGACCACGAGGACGATCACGCCGCGGCTCCAGGCCCGGCGCGCCGCGTCGCCGGCAGGCATGCCGGTCCAGCCCGCCAGCGCCTGGCCGGCGAACAGCGTCAGCGCGATCGCCGGGACGGTCAGGTAGCGCGGCAGGATCGCCAGCCCGGCGACCCCGGTCGCGAGGAACGTCAGCACGCCCGCGCCGAGCAGCGCGACCGGCACGTGGATCGCGGGCGGCCGCGAGCGCCAGCGCGCGGCGACCAGCGCGACGCCCGCGAGCGACGCCAGGAAGATCGGCGGGCGCAGCACGTCGGCGAGGAAGCGCACGAGCGACCCGGGCACGTGACGCACGCCGCGCTCGCGCCCCAGCGCGTCGGCGAGCGTGCTCGTCGCGTGGAGCGAGTGCAGCGGGTCGCCGGTGACGGCCGCATCGACCAGCGCCCACAGGACGGGAGCCCCGGCGGCGAGCGCGAGCAGCCCGAGGTGCGGGCTGCGCCCGCGTGAGGGCAGCACGCACCACAGCCAGTAGGCGCCGGCCAGGATCCAGGCCTCCGGGCGCAGCAGGCCGGCGAGGAACAGCAGGGCCATCGGCGCCGTGCCGCGGCGCGGGCGCTCGGCCTCCAGCGCGGCCGCCCACAGCACGAGCGCCAGGAACGGCACGTCGACGTAGGCGCGCGCGGCGTAGAGCAGCAGCGCGAAGCTCGACCCGGTCAGCAGCGCGGCGACGACGCCCGGCCAGCGGCCGAAGACGGCGCGGCCGGTGCGCAGCACGGCCCAGACGAGCGCGACGAGCGACAGCGCCGCGACGAGCACGAGCACGCGGTCCGCCTGATCGCCGAACAGCGCCACGAGCACGGCGCTGAGGGCGACGTAGGCCGGGTGCTGCGTCGGCGCGGCGTAGGCCTCGAACGAGGGCGAGGCGCCGTCCAGGATCTCGCGGCCCCAGACGAGGCTGTAGTAGGCGTCGTAGTTGGGGTAGGTCGGGACGAGCGCCCAGACGAGCACGGCCGCCAGGACGAGGCCCGCGACCAGCGCGCCCTCGCGGCGGGCGCTCACGCCGGCTCGGCCGCTGCGGCCGGCTCCGGGTCGGGCTGGGCCGCGAGCGCCGTGCCGACGCCGAGCAGCGCCCACGCCAGCGGATCCTCCAGGAACGCCGCGTACATCAGCGTGTGGGCGACCAGCGCGCAGAACGCGGCCGCGACGGCGGCGCGGCCTGCGGATCGCCGCGCCCCGCGCAGCAGCCGGACCAGCGCGAAGCCCAGCAGCGCCAGGTAGGCGGCCAGGCCGAGGACTCCCTGCTCGGCGGCGACGGTCACCGGGATCGTGTGCGACGCCGACGTCGCGCGCTCCGCGGAGACGTTCTCGGCGCGGCGGTACTCGCGGGCGAAGGAGCCCGACCCGTGGCCGGTGACCGGCCGCTCGCCGAACAGCCGCGCGCCGCCGGCGATGAGCTCCGAGCGGCCGCTCGTGCTCTTCTTCGCCGAGTCCGAGGACGACAGGTCGAACGCACCGGTGGCCAGCGCTCCGGCGGTCGCCGCCACCGCCAGCACGCCCACCGCCACGCCGACGTGGCGCGGGTTCCAGAACAGGGCGGCGAGCACGGCCAGGCCGACGAGCAGCGCGGCGAAACTCGACTGCGACAACGTCAGGACCAGACCGCCGAAGATGACCGCCGTCGCCAGCGCACCGAGCGCCACGCCGCGGACGACCCGGTGCCACAGCATCCAGGCCGTCAATCCGATCAGCACCAGCGCCAGGAAGCGGCCGAAGATGTTCGGGTCGAAGAACAGCGAGTTGACGCGGAAGTAGTCCTCGACCTGGTTGGACGCGATGACCTTCGGGTTGAGCAGCAGATGCCGCGTCGCGTATTCGACGTAGCCGACCGCCGCGAGCGCGAGCGCGAGCGTCGTCAGAACGCCGAGCGCCCGGCCGAGCAGCCGGGGCCTCCAGTCCAGCCGCGAGAAGAGGACGAACAGGATCGCGAACGGGATGTAGAAGAACGCCACGTTCTCCGTCGCCCGGCTCGTGTCGTCGCTGTAGCCCGCCTGGACGGCGTACAGGACCAGAACGGCGGCAAGCGACCACTCCAGCCCGCCGGGCGGGTGCTCGGCGGGGCGCACGCGCCCGGCGACGCGGGGGATCGCCCAGGCCAGCGCGCCCGCGGCGACCACGAGGTAGAGCCCGATCAGCAGGTTCGAGGACGAGCCGCCGACGGACAGCGGGATCCGCAGCGGCAGCATCGCCACCGCGGCCAGCGGCAGCGCGCCCGGCACGCGCGAGAAGAGGACGGCGAGTCCCGCCACCAGCAGCACGCCCGCGACCGCGGCGGCCGCCAGCAGTGACGGGTGATGGCGCAGGGTCTGCACCTGCGAGGCGTCGGCGACGTGGGCGATGAGCACCGCCGGCGCGGCGGCGAGGGCGATCAGCAGCAGCCACGCGCGCGCGCGATCGCCGCGGACGACGAGCGCCGCGGCCATCGGCAGCGAGCAGGCGATCAGCGGGAGAGCAGCTGCCATGTGCGCTCCATCAGGGACTGGACGTCGGGATCGGTCCGCAGGCGCGAGGGCAGCTGCGGTAGGCCGAAGCGGATGACCCGCCCGCGGCCGACCTTCGACGCGACGATCACGACGCGCCCGTCGGGCGTCACGGCGGTCGCGGTCTGCGGGCGGGTGGACGTCAGCGTCTCCTCGATCACGCTGAAGCTGCGGAACAGCCCCTCGGTCCCGTCGAACAGCCCGATCAGGTCCTTCGAGTTGGTCAGGTCGACCGGCTCGCCCAGGCGCCGGACGGGCGCCAGGCGGCTGCCGAACAGGTCGACGTCCGCCGGCGCGGTCGGCCGGTCGAGCCGCAGCCGCGGGGTCAGCCGCGCACTGCGGCGCAGCGCGCCCGTCCCGATCGAGACGAGCGTGCCGCCGCCCTTGACGAACGCGAGGAGCCGGCGCTGCAGCGCATCGGGAAGCCATGTCGCGTCGCCGGCGAGCAGCACGCCGTGGTGACCGCCGAGCTTCGGTCCCGTGCCCGTCGCGAGGGCGAGGTCGGTCGTCGCGTCGTACAGGTGGCCCGCGCGGTCCAGCCAGGAGAACACCGGCGCCTCCAGGGTCGTGAGGCCCTGCGGGAGCGGCGTGCCGAGGACGCGGCGCAGGCGCACCGGCTGGCCGGCGGCGAGCAGGTTCGGGAACCCGTCCCCGTCGTCGTCGACCGGGTTGCGGCCCTGCCACGTCATCAGCGGCGCGACGACCAGCACGCCCCGCGGCGGCCCGCCCGACCCGATGAGGAACGGCGCGCTCGCGGTGTGGCCGTCGCGCGTCGCGGTGAACAGGAACAGCCCGGCCGAGCGGCCCGGCGCCAGCAGGCTGACCATCGGCCCCGTCTTGCGCCCGCGGCGGCTGACGGCCCCGCCGATGCGCCGCGCGGTCCACGTGTACGGCTTCCCGCGGGCGTCCACCAGGAACGCGAGCCGGTCGCCGCGGCTCGCCGGGACCAGCGGCGGCTGGACCGCCAGGTCGCGCATCGTGATGCCCGGGTGCCCGGCGGCGGGCTGTCCGTAGGGCGCCAGCGGCAGACCGGCGCGATCGAGCGGCGTGGACGTGCCGATGTTGCCTGCGACGTCGCGCACCTCGGCGACGGCGAGGTACGTGCCCGCCGGAACGCGCACCCGGTCGTCGCCGGCGCCGCCCCAGTTGACCGTGGTCGCGCCCTCGGGGATCGCGATCGTCCGCACGAGCCGCGCCGCCCCCGGCGCGGTGCGGAAGATCAGCAGGCGCCCGTGCCGGGCCGGGGCGGTCAGGCGGATCCGGGCCGGAGCGCCGCCGGCATGCGGCAGCAGCTCGGGCCCGCGACGGACCTCGTGCGTCGGCCCGATGGCCGCGACCACCGGGCGCGGCGGCGTGCGGTCGATGCGGAACGCCTCCTGCATCACGACGCTGCGGCCCTGGTCGCGCAGCGTGATGCGCACGCGGTAGGTGCCGTCGGGGACCGGCCGGCCCTTGGCGTCCCGGCCGTCCCAGACGAGCCCCGGAGTCAGGCTGCGATAGGCGGGCATGCGAATCCCGGACCCGAGCTCGGCGACCACGTCGCCCTTCGTGTCGAGCACGGCGACGTCCACCGTGTCCGCGCGCTTGAGCCGGAATCGCACGCGCTGCTCGTCGTTGCGCCCGTCACGGTTGGGTGAGATCACCGGCCAGCGCAGCGTGAACCGCTGCACGACCGACGGCGCCGACTTGAGGTGCTGGGCGGCGAAGAACGCGCCGAACGAGGCGACGACCAGCAGGCCGAAGACGATGCGCGCGAGCCGCGTCACAGCGCCACCATGCTGCCGTTCTCCGGGGGCGCCGTCCCTGCGTCGCCGGACAGCGCCAGCAACGCGAGCCGGATCGTCACGCCGTGGCAGACGACGAGCACCGGGCCGTCCGCCTCGCGCCCGCGCCAGTCGGCGACGCCCTCGAGGACCCGCGACTGCTGATCGGCGAACCGCTCGCCGCCGGGGAAGCCCCAGGTCATGTCGAGGGCCGCGAACCGCGCGAAGCCCTCTGGGTCGTGCGCGATGACGGACTCGAACGTGCGGTCGGTCCAGTCGCCGGCGTCCGTCTCCGCGAAGCGCGCATCGGCGACCGGCTCGAGGCCGATCCGCTCGGCGACGATCGCCGCCGTCTCCCACGCCCGCTCCAGCGGGCTCGCGACGAGCACCGCCGGGGCCAGCTGCGCGGCGGCCTGCGCCAGCTCCCGCGCCTGCTCGCGCCCATGCTCGTCGAGCGGCACGGGGAGATGGCCCTGGAAGCGGCCCGCGAGGTTGTACGCCGTACGGCCGTGGCGGGCCAGCCAGACCATCTGGTGGCGGCGCTACTGCGCCTTGTCGAGTCCGACGACGACCACGACGGGCGCGCCCTCGCCCTCCGCCTGCAGCGCCGGCGCGATCGGCTTCACGACCGCGACGTCCAGGCCGAGGATCCGGGCGACGTCACGGCCCTGCCGGTTCGACCCTCGCGCGTAGTAGACCACCGTCGTCGGCGCCGGAGCGAGGCTCGTCTTGACGCGGCCCTCGGTGTAGCCGCGCTCGGTGAGCTTCGTCGAGGCACCCCGCGCGAGGCCCTGGACCGACGTGCCGTTGAGGACGGAGACCCGCGTCTGCGTGCGGTCGATCGGCGGCAGGCCACCACCGGCGGCATCGGTCTGTGTCGCGGTCTGGCCGGGGGCGACGACGCGATTGGGCTTCGCCGGCGTCGAGGAATCGCTGCCCTTGAAGACCTGGGTGATCAGCAGCACGGCGATCGCCGCGATCGCGACGCCTCCGAGGAGGACGACGGCGAGGTTCCGCCGGCCGTGCTCGTGCGGCGCGCTCGCCGCGGCCTCGCGTGCGGTGGTGCGCAGCGGCGCGGCGGCGGACTCGGCTCGCGGCTGCGGGACGGCCGTCTGCGGCCGGACGACCATCGTCGGCTGCGCGGCGCCCGCCGGGGTCGCCGGCGCGGCCGGCGCGGCGGGCGACGGCGGACTGGTGGTCACCGGCGGCGTGGCGAGTGCCGGCGTGGCGGCGGCCGGTGCCGGCGTTCCGCCGGGGGTGACCGCGGCGGCGGCCCCGACGGCGACGGCGGGCGGCGACGTCACGGGCGTGCCGGGCACCGGCGGCGGCGCGGCGTGGTTCGGGGCGGCGGGGGTCCCGGCGGTTGCGGCGACCGCTGCGGCCGCCGCGACGCCCGGAGCCGCTGCCGGGGTCGCCGGGCCGGGGAGCTTCATCGCGGGCGGGACCGCGGCCGTGGCGGTCGGCAGGCCCGCCGGGGTCGCCGGCTGCGTGCGGACCACCGGCTGCGCGGCGACGGGCGGCGGGACCACCGCGCGGCGCTGGGCGTCCTCGACGACGCGCTGCTGCAGGTCGGCGTCGCGCTCGGGTGCGCGGCCGGCCCACTCCCGCAGGCGCTTGACCTCCCGCGCCTGGGCGGCGTACAGGATCGCCAGCACGCCGATGCCGAGAATCGCGGCGACGCCGGCGAGGGCGCCGTAGTGGTCGACCTTTGACCCGATCGAAAGGGCGAGGACCGCCGTCATGCGCCGGGGATGCTAGCTCGCCCGGGTGCGGATCGGCTCACGCCGACGACCGCACGTCCGCGAGCTCGCCGACCTTCGCCGCCAGCCCCGCGGCGTCGCCCTCCAGGACGAGCAGCGAGATCTCGTCGAACCATGCCGCGATCTCGTCGGGAGCGCGCGCATCGCGCGCAGCCAGGCGGAT
>JBKJRO010000017.1:0-10797 GCA_046594555.1 Solirubrobacteraceae bacterium | reverse complement strand
CCTCCCCGCTCGACGAGGACCATCGTGCGGGGAGGTCGCGATGGCCGAGACGCCGACGGGCGTCTCTTCGTCGCGGCCGGACAGCGAATCCTTGAACCCGCGCATGCCGGCGCCGAGCGAGCGCCCCGCGTCGGGCAGCTTCTTGGGGCCCAGAACGACGGGGGCGATGATCAGGAGGACGATGAGTTCCATGGGGCCGATGCCGGGCATGGTCAGATCTCCAATCGGGGTGAGGTGGCCGCGCGACTACGCGCGGATGAGCGGCTTGACGGCCGCGAGGACCTGCTTGGTGTTCAGCGACGCGTCGAAGGCGTCGGGCGCGGGGACGTTCCCGCGCAGCTGCCGGATGACCGCGGCGTGGCGCGCCTCGATCTGGACGATCGAGCCGGCGGCCGCGAGGACCTCCTTGCTGACGATCGCGGGCCCGGCGCCGTTGTAGGCACTCACGCCCGTGTCCTCCAGCGTCTGGGCGAGCTTCAGGAAGCTCGTCTCGTCCTTCATCGGGAAGCTGAACTTCGGCGAGGCGACGGGCGTCCCGCCGAGCTTCTTGATCGTCGCTGCGAGCGCCTCGACGTGCTGCTGCTCGGCGTCGCCGAACGACCTGGCGACCTTGGCGACCTCGGACGACAGCCCGAGCTTGAGCCCGCGGCGGTAGAAGTCGGCCTCCAGGTACTCCAGCGTCAGCGCGAAGTTCAGGATGTCGATGTCGCCCATGCCGTCGGCCGCGAACGCGTTGCGCACGAACGGCGAGATCATCGTCGTGCCGTAGACGGCGCCGGCGGCGAGCGCGCCGCGGACGAGGAAGGCCTGGCGGCTGATGCCGTCGACCTCGACGGCCGCGAGCTCGGGAACGAGGTCGGTGTGGTGGATCGTGTTCATGGGTGTTCGTCCTCTCTAGCTGACGATGAAGGGCTTGACCGCGGCGAGCACGTCCTGCTCGCTCGCGGGCTTGGCGAAGGCGCCGTCGGGCGTGGGGCTCTTCCCGAGCAGCCGGTTGAGGGCCGCGGCGTGGCGGGCCTCGACGGAGTGGATGCTGAGCGCTGCGGCCAGCACCTCGGGACTCTTGATCTCGGGTGCCTTGCCGAGATACGCGGCGGCGCCGAGGTTCTCGACGACGGCCGCCAGCTTCAGGACTGCCAGCCGGTTCTCGAGCGGGAACTTCGACGTCGGCGCCGCGACGGGCGTGCCGCCGAGCTTCTTCACGGTCGCGGCGATGGCCTCGACGTGCTGGCGCTCGGTGTCGCCGACGCGCTTGGCGAAGTCCTGCTCGGCGCCCTTGAGCAGCCCCGACGCGATGACCTTCGCGTAGAAGTCGGCCTCCAGGTGCTCCAGCGTCAGCGCGTAGTTGAGGATCGCGATGTCGCCGTCGACCGCGGCCTTGGTCGTGGTCGTGGCCGCTGTGGTGGCCGTCGCGGTCTTCGTCTTGCCGTCGTCGCCGCAGGCGGCGAGGAAGGCGGTCGCGGCGGCCAGGCCACCACCGCCGGCAAGGGTCAGGAAGCGGCGCCGCGAGGCGGCATCGGCGGTGGGTGAAGGCGGCTGTGACGGAATGATGTCCGGCATGTGTTCCTTTCGCGTTTTCTAGGACGTCGGTCTGCAGTAGTACGCCGCCGCCCTCCGATCGGATTCGACCGGAGGGCGAGGCGGGTGGGTCAGCCGACGATGAAGCCGGTGCCCTTCACGGCGGCGAGGACCTGCTTGGCCGTCAGCGGCGTGTCGAACGGGCCGTCCGGGGTGATGCTCTTGCCGAGGATGCTGTTGATCTCGGCGGCGTGACGGGCCTCGATCGTGATGATCGAGCCGGCCGCGGCCAGCACCTTCGGGTTCTTGATGTTGGTGACCTGCCCGAGGTACGCGTGGACGCCGGTGTTCTCCAGGACCGATGCGGTGGCCTTGAACTTTTCCACGTCGCCCGTCGTGCCCATGAAGTCGAACTTCGGCTTCTTGGCGGCCTTGGGACCGAGTGCCTTCTTCAGCGCCTTGACGTGCGCGTTCTCGTCGGCGGTGACGATCTTGAGGAACGCCTCGGTGCGGGCATCGAGCTTGCCGGTGAGGTTCGCGGTCGCCTCGTTGTAGAACGCGGCCTCGAGGTACTCGAGCGTCAGCGCATAGTTCAGGATCCCGATGTCGCCCTTGCCGAAGGCCTTGGGCGGGGTGCCGCCGCCGGCCATCGCGGCGGCCGGTGCCAGGGCCGACAGGATCGCCCCGCCACCGGCAATCGTTCCGACGCCGAGTGCCGACTTCTTCAGGAAGTCGAGGCGCGTATCGCCGGAGGTCTCGAATGCGGCCTCGCGGACGGCTCCGTCGCGGTCGACCGCGTCAAGCGTGAACTCATCGAACATGTGTGGCTCCTTGCATCGTTAGTGGGGTGAAGAGCGGTGAGCGCGATCAGCGGACGACGACGCGGCCTGCCATCCCGAGGTGGATCGTGCAGAGGTAGCGGTAGTACCCAGCGTGGGCGAATCTCACGCGCAGGACCCCGCGCACGCGAGCGCCGGAGCCGCGAAAGTGCTCGCTCCCGGTGCTCGTCACGGTGTGGGCGATCGCGTTCGGCGCGACGCCGTCGCGCCAGGACCAGGTCACCCAGCCGCCGCGGCGGACCGTGACGGTGCCTGGCGTGAAGGCGATGTCGCGGATGACGACCGTCGCCCGCAGCGGCGGTCGCGCCACGGTCCGACTCGCCGAGGCGGTCGCGACGGGCGCGAGGATCACGAGCGCGCACCACGCGAGCGCGCGGTGCTTGCGGAGGCTGAGACGCGACGCCATCACCTTCATCAACGTCGGGATCGGCGGATTGGATTCCTCCGGACGCCGGATGCCACGCTGCCCGTGCTGCTTTGACGGTTGCTCCGGCCGTGCCCGGGTGGGAGGATCGCGTCACGCAACCAGCACCCTCCAGAGGAGTCGCCCGCCATGCCCGATGTCGAGCAGTACGCCCCCGGAACCCCGTCGTGGGTGGACGTCTCGTCCCCTGACGTCGAGGCGTCAGCCGCCTTCTATTCGGGCCTGTTCGGCTGGGACGTCGGCGAGGCCGGCGACCTGGAGACGACCGGCGGCTACCGGATGTTCAGCCAGGGCGGCAGGACCGTGGCCGGGCTGGGGCCGGTCCAGCCCGGGTCGCCGCCCGCCTGGACGACGTACGTCACCGTCGCGGACGCGGGTGCGACCGCGGCCGCCGTCACCGCCGCGGGCGGTGCCGTGTACCTCGAGCCGATGGATGTGCTCGACGCCGGCCGCATGGCGGTCTTCGCCGACCCGCAGGGCGCGGTCTTCGCCGCCTGGCAGCCGCAGGCGCACATCGGGGCCGAGACGGTCAACGCGCCGGGTGCACTCGCCTGGAACGAGCTGGCGAGCAGCGACACGGCGGGCGCAGCCGCGTTCTACGGCGCCGTGTTCGGCTGGGGCGCGAACGCGATGGACATGGGCGGCATGGAGTACACGAGCTGGATGCTCGGCGACGCGCCGATCGGCGGCATGCGCGCGCTGGGCGAGAACGATCCGCCCGGCGTGCCACCGCACTGGCTGGCGTACTTCGGCGTCGCCGACTGCGCCGCGGCCGTCGCCCGCATCGGCGAACTCGGCGGGACCGTGCACATGGAGCCCGTCACGATCCCGGCCGGCACCTTCACGGTCGCGAGCGATCCGCAGGGCGCGGCGTTCGCGGTCATCCAGCTGTCGCCACAGGCCGCCGCGGCCGGCGCCTGACCGCGACGGCGGGGCCGCCCCGGAGGCTTCCTCGTAGGCTTCCGGGGCATGCCCCATCCCACGCACACGGCCCTGGGCGCCTGGTCCGGCGGCCGCTTCATGCACTTCGGTGAGCAGCTCGAGGAACAGCGCCTGGTGGATCTGCTGCGCCCCGGCAACGGGATCGACACCCTGGTCACCGCCGACACCTACGGCGCCGGGCAGGCGGACGAGGTCGTGGGCAGGGCGATCGCCGGGATCCCGCGTGAGGACTATCGCCTCGTCGGCGCGATCGGCCACGACTTCTACCGCGGCCTGCGCCAGGGCGCCAAGGGCTTCCCGCGCTTCACCGACCCGCAGCTGCGGCCGGAGGCCGAGTACGCGGACTACATCCGGATGGCGACGGAGCGCAGCCTGGAGCGCTGCGGCGCCGACCACTTCGACCTGCTGCTCCTGCACAACCCCGACCGCACGGGCTTCACCAGCAGCGCGGTCTGGGAGGGGCTGGCGGCTGTGCGGGACGCCGGCCTGACCGAGCTGCTCGGCGTCGCCCCCGGCCCGGCGAACGGCTACACGCTCGACCTCATCGACTGCTTCGAGCGCTTCGGCGGCGAGATCGACTGGGCGATGGTCATCCTCAACCCGTTCGAGCCCTGGCCCGGCGAGCTCGTCCTTCCGGCGGCGCAGCGCCACGACGTGCGCCTGCTGACGCGGGTCGTCGACTTCGGCGGGATCTTCCACGGCGACGTGCGCCCCGGCCACGAGTTCGCCGAGCGCGACCACCGCGGCTTCCGGCCCGCAGGGTGGGTCGAGCAGGGCAGCGAGCGCCTCGACCGCATCCTGCCGATCGCCGAGCGGCTGGGGCTGACCCCGCTGCAGCTCGCCTGCCAGTGGAACCTCGCCCAGCCCGCCGTGCAGAGCGTCATTCCGACGCTGATCCAGGAGCTCGGCGACGGCGCGCGCAGCGTCGAGTCCAAGCGCGCCGACCTCGCGGCGGTCCCGCGTGACGTCGTGCTCAGCGAGCAGGACGTCGCCGAGATCCGCGCGATCGGCGACAACACGGGCTGCATGGCCTTGAAGGGGGGCTCGCCGGACTACACCGACGAGCCGGTGGCCGACCGCTGGCCGATCGACGCCGAGCTGGAGCAGGTCGCCGAGCGCTGGTCGATCGACCCCGCCGCCGCGCTGCACCAGCAGCACGCCACGGCCTGAGCGCTCAGGCGCCGAACGCCGCGGGCAGTGTCGGCCAGACCTCGGGGTCGTGGCCCGTCACGACGCTGACGCCGTCGCGCGCCGCGTAGGCCGCGACCGCTGCCAGCGAGGTCGAGTAGGCGACCTTGTCGCGCACGATGCCCGCCGGCTCGAGCGTGCCGAGCTGGCGCGCGAAGTAGGCGGCGTCGCCGGTCAGCAGCAGCTCCTGCCCGTCGCCGAGGCGGACCACGTACGACACGTGGCCGGGCGCGTGGCCGGGCGTCGAGCAGGCGATGACCGAGCCGTCACCGAACACGTCGATCGTGCGCTTGAACGGCCCGAGCGAGCGGGCGTCGGGGCCGGTGAAGTCGAGCGCGCGACGCCGCGTCGTCGCCGCGATCACCGGGCGGTGGTAGCCCTGCAGCCAACCGCCCTTGGCGAGTCCCGCGGCCCACTCGACCTGGTCGGCGACGACCTCCGCGCCGGGGAACAGGCCCAGGCCGCTGATGTGGTCGGTGTGCAGGTGCGTCATCAGGATCGTGTCGATGCTGTCCGCGCCGTGCTCGCGCAGGCGGGCCAGGAGGTCGTTCGGGCGGCACTCGAACAGGAACGGCTGCATGCGACCCATCGTCCGGGCCGGGTCCGTGTCGGCGTCGGGGGCGAAGCCCGTGTCGACGAGGACCGGGCCGCGGTCCGGATGCTCGATCAGGAACACGGGCACGGGCAGCACCCAGTCCGCGGCGCTGCGCTCGCGCAGCTGACGCAGGATCGTGCCCGGCGCGGCGATCTGCGCCGTGGGAGTGAGGAGGGCCTTCGGGCGCAGGCGGATGTCGCCGGCGAGGATCGGGATGACGCGCATGCGCAGACCTTCTCAGAGTCGCTTCAGGATCGTCCGCGAGGCTCCGCGTCACCATGATCCCCCTACACGGAGGTTTCGACGTATGAAGCGTGCTCTCGTGGCGGCCATCGCCGCCGCGCTCACGACCGCCGCGGTGCTGTCCGCCAGCGGCCTTGGCGCAACGACGTCACGGAAGGCGAAGTCGCGCAGCCACCACGCGCACCGCGCCGGCGCCACCGGTGCCCAGGGCGCCAGGCCCACCGGCCCGCCGCCGACGATGGCCCAGGCCCTCGCGGCGATGCAGAAGCAGCGCGACGCCCAGCAGAAGAAGCTCGCCGACGCGCTCGGCGTCAGCGTCGACAAGCTGCAGTCGGCCCTCGACACGGTCGAGGCCAAGCACCTCGCCGACGCGGTCAAGGCCAACCGCCTGACGCAGGACGAGGCCGACGCGATCAAGGCGTGCAAGAAGGCGCCGCTGACCTGCGACCGCTCCAACCTGCCGGCCTTCGGCGGCCACGGCGGGATCGGCGGTCCCGGCCCGATGGGGAGGCACGGCGGCCCGCGCGGTGATCGCGGTGCCGGACTGACCGACCTGGCGACCGAGCTCGGCGTCAGCGTCGAGAAGCTCAAGGCGGCGCTCCAGGCCAATCGCCCGCAGGGCGGCCGGTTCGGCGGCCCGGGTGGCCACATGCCGGACGGTGACGGACCGCACGGAGGCGGTATGGGTGGCGGACCGGGTGGGTTCGGCGGCGGCGGGCCTCAGGGCGGCGCCTTCACCGCACCGCCCGCGGCCGCGGGGAGCGGGGCGTAGCACCCGACCACCGCGAGCGCCATCATCGACGCCGGTGACCGAGGTTCCACTCGTTCTGGTCGTCGATGACGACGCCGCCATCCGCGAAGCCCTCGAGCGCGCCCTGCGCCTCGAGGGCTTCGCCGTGGCCGTCGCCGACGGCGGGCGTGCGGCGCTGGAGAGCGTCGCCCGCCGTCCGCCGGCGGCGATCGTCCTGGACGTGACGATGCCCGACCTCGGCGGCCGCGCGGTCTGCGCGCGCCTGCGCGCCGACGGCGTGCGCACCCCGATCCTGATCCTGTCCGCGCGCGACGAGGTCGACGATCGCGTCGCCGGCCTGCAGGCCGGCGCCGACGACTACCTCGTCAAGCCGTTCGCGGTCCCCGAGCTGGTCGCGCGCCTGCGCGCGCTGCTGCGCCGCGGCGGCGATCCGGCGAGCGCACCGGGGCACCTGACGATCGCCGACATCGTCATCGACCCCGCCGCGCGCACCGTGACCCGCGGCGACCGCGAGGTCGAGCTGACGCGACGCGAGTTCGAGCTGTTCGAGACGCTCGCGCGCAACGCCGGCATCGTCCTCAGCCGCGAGCGCCTGCTCGAGCTCGTCTGGGGCTACGACTGGCCCGCCGACGGCAACGTCGTCGACGTCTTCGTGTCCTACCTGCGCCGCAAGCTCGAGGCCGGCGGCGAGCCGCGGATCATCCAGACCGTTCGCGGCATCGGCTTCGTCCTGCGCCTCAGCGAGAACGGGTCCGCGTGATGCGCCGCGTCGTGCCGCGGAGCCTCGCGGCGCGGATCACGGCCGTGGCGGTGGCCGCTGTCGGGCTCGCGCTGCTGATCGTCGGCTTCGGCGTGCTGGTCGGGGTCGGCAGCGCCGACCGGCGGGCGCTCGACAACGACCTGAACCGCGAGGCCGACCGGATCGCCCGCCTGGCCGACCGCCGGGGCGGGGGGCCGCCGGGCCTGTTCGATCGCGACGGCGCCCGGGCGCAGGGCGGCACCCTGCCGCCGCGCCCGGAGGGCTTCGGCGGGCCGCCCCCCGGCGTGCTCGACCCCGGGGCCGACCGCTTCGCGCGGCTGCTTCGCGGCGGTGTCGCCGTCATCAGCTCCGGCGCGAGCGTCCCCGCCGACTTCCCCATCCCGCAGGCCGCCGGGCTGACGACCGTCGACGCCGGCGGCGAGCGCTGGCGGGTCGCCTCCCGCGCGCTCCCCAACGGCGAGCGCCTCCAGGTCGCGGCGCGCCTGGCGACGCTCGACGATCGCACCGATCGCCTGCGCCTCGTCGTCCTGCTCGCCCTCGGAGCCGGGCTGTTCGGCACCGCACTCGCGGCGGGCTCGCTCGTCCGCGTCGCCCTGCGCCCGCTCGAGCGCCTGCGCGGCATCGCCGGCGACGTCGCCTCGACCGCCGACCTCAGCCGCCGCATCCCGGTGGGTGACGGGCCCGAGGAGGTCGACGCGCTCGCGACCGACCTCAACGCGATGCTCGCGCGGCTGGAGACCTCCGCCGCCGAGCGCGAGACCGCGCTCGAGAGCGCTCGGCGCTTCGCCGCGGACGCCGGGCACGAGCTCCGCACGCCGCTGACGAGCCTGCGCGCCAACCTGGACGCCGTCGGCCACCAGGCCGCAGGCCTGGACACCGACACCCGGGCCGCGCTCGCCGCCTGCAGCGGCGACGCCGCTCGCCTGCAGGCGCTCGTCGAGCAGCTGCAGGCGCTGGCTCGGGGCGAGGCGGGACCGCCCGCCAACGCCGAGGCCGTCGACCTCGGCGAGCTTGCCGACACGGCCGTCCTCGCGCTGCGCGCCCGACACCCCGAGGTCACCGCCGAGCTGGAGGCGCCGGCCGCCGGCCCGCTCGTCCGCGGCGACGGCGAGAGCCTGCGCATGCTGCTCGACAACCTGCTCGAGAACGCCGCGGTCCACGGCCGGCCGGGCGGGCGGATCGCGACCACGGTCACGCCCGCAGGAGCCCTGCTGGTCGACGACGACGGCGAGGGCATTCCGGCAGCCGAGCGCGCGGCGGTCCTCGAGCGCTTCGCACGCGGCAGTTCCGCGCGCGGTCCGGGGACCGGCCTGGGCCTGGCGATCGCCGCCGCCCAGGCGGCCCGGCACGGTGGCTCGCTGGCCCTGGAGGACGCCCCCGCGGGCGGGCTGCGCGCCCACGTGACCCTGCCCGTCGCGCCGGCCTGATCGCCGCTCCCGCGCCGGGTGGATAGCGTCCCGCTCGTGCCAACGCCACCGCCGCTCACCGAGGCCGACCTGACGGCCGACCCGCTCGACCTGCTGACCCGCTGGCTCGCAGAGGCCGAAGCCACGGGCATGGCCGATCCCACCGCGATGACCGTCGCGACCGCCGGCGCCGACGGCCGCCCGAGCGCGCGCACGGTGCTCCTGCGCCGCGCCGACGCCGACGGCCTGCGCTTCTACACCAACCGCGAGAGCCTGAAGGGCCGGCAGATCGCGGAGAACCCGCTCGGGCAGCTCCTGTTCTACTGGCGCGAGCTGGGCCGGCAGATCTTCGTCCACGGCCCGATCGAGCCGACGACCGACGCCGACTCCGACGCGTACTTCGCCGGCCGCGACCGCCCCTCGCGGGTCGGCGCGTGGGCCTCGCGCCAGGGCACGCCGCTCACGAGCCGCGACGAACTGCTCGCCGCCAACGCCCGCTACGACGCCGAGTACCCCGGCGACGACGTTCCCCGCCCGACCTACTGGGGCGGCTACGTCGTGCGTCCTGCGGCGATCGAGTTCTGGCAGGCCGGTGAGTTCCGCCTCCACGACCGCTTCGTCTACACGCGCGACGGCGACGGCTGGCGGACCGAGCGGCTGGCACCGTAGGTGTAGGTTCCGGAGCCTGCCGTCCCCGACCGTGTGAGGCCCCCCGATGTCCGATGTGAACCGTCGCTTCCTGCTCCGCGAGCGCCCGACCGGGCGCATCGACGACCAGACGTTCGAGCTCGTCGAGGAGGCGGTTCCGGAGATCGGCGAGGGCGAGGCGCTCGTGCGCAACCGCTGGATCTCGCTCGACCCGACGAACCGCACGTGGATCAACGACACGCCGACGTACCTTCCGCCGGTCGCGATCGGCGAGGTCATGCGGGCCGGCGGCCTGGGCGAGGTCGTCGCGTCCAACTCGGCGGACTACCGGGTCGGGCAGCTCGTCCAGGGCCTCACCGGCTGGCAGGACTACGTCGTCGCCTCGGCGTCGGCCCCGCTGATGGCGATGCCGGAGATCCCCGGCGTGTCGCCGAGCCACTTCCTGGGCGCGCTCGGCATGACCGGGCTCACCGCGTACGTCGGCATGCTCGACATCGGCCGGCCGAAGGCGGGGGAGACGGTCGTCGTGTCGGCCGCCGCCGGCGCGGTCGGCTCGGTCGCCGGTCAGCTCGCGAAGATCCAGGGCGCCCGCGTCGTCGGTATCGCCGGCGGGCCCGAGAAGTGCGCGCTGCTGACGGACGAGCTGGGCTTCGACGCCGCGGTGGACTACAAGGCCGGCGACTGGCGCGCCCAGCTGAAGGCCGCCACGCCCGACGGGATCGACGTCGACTTCGAGAACGTCGGCGGGGAGATCATGGAGGCCGTCTTCGGCCGCCTCAACGTCCGTGCCCGCGTGGCGCTGTGCGGCCTGATCTCCGGCTACAACGACGACGCGCCCGCCGGGCCGCGCAACTTCGGCAACCTGCTGATCCAGCGCGTCCACCTCGAGGGCTTCATCGTGCTCGACCACTTCGGGCGGGCGAAGGAGATCGTCCCGCAGCTCGCCGGGTGGATGGCCGAGGGCAAGCTCAAGGCGCGGGAGACGGTCGTCGAAGGGTTCGAGCAACTTCCCATCGCGATCAACATGCTGTTCGACGGGGGCAATACGGGGAAGCTCGTGGTGAAGCTCTGATTCCTTGTCGCGGATCTCGCGGCGCCTGAGGCGCCGTGTGAGGCCGGGTCTGTGCAGAGCACTATCCCCGGCACACCCGCCGCCTCATGCATCCACGATCTCTCGCTCGGGCCGGCGGTCGATGCTCACTCGTCGTCGGTCGCTCGGTGTGCGGTTACGGGACGGCCTCCGTCTGAGCATGCGGCGGCACAGGGCACCGAGGGAGGGTGATCACGGGCGCTGGACGAGGGCGCGCGGGCGCCGTCGGCGGGGAAATCCGGAATTGCGCGAAGCGGAATTTCGCCCCCGCAGGGGGCGAGCCGCCACGCCCACGACCACGGCCCGAGCTCAGCCCGCGTCCACCATCCCCTGCAACCGCCGCATGCCCGCCAGCCAGCGCTCATGGTCCTGCGCACGCCGCAGCGCGAAGTC
>JBKJRO010000001.1:0-9172 GCA_046594555.1 Solirubrobacteraceae bacterium | reverse complement strand
TCTCGCGCTCGGCCGTCGTGACGCCGTGATGCGTGAACAGCGACAGGCCGGTGACCTCGACGCTCACGGCGGTCCGGTCCATGCCGTCCGCATCCTCGTCGAAGTCGTCGTCCGAGTCGAACTCCTCGATGTCGTCGTCGTCAGCCATCGGCGCGCAAGCTAGCAGTCGCGACCTTCAGCGCATCGACCGTCGCCGCCACGTCGTGGACGCGGAAGATCCGCCCGCCGCGCTCGAACGCGAGCACGTTCGCCGCCACCGTCGCGGCGACACGGGCCGCCGGCGCCTCGCGGCCGGTCAGCGCACCGAGGAACGACTTGCGCGAGAGGCCCACCACGACGGGGAACCCGAGCGCCGCGATCTCGTCCAGGCGCCGCAGCAGCTCGAGGTTGTGGTCGAGCGTCTTGCCGAACCCGATGCCGGGATCGACCTGGATGCGCTCCGGCGCGACGCCCGCCGCGATCGCGAACGCCGCCCGGACCTCGAGGAAGGCGACGACCTCCCCCACGACGTCGTCGTAGCGCGGGTCGGCCTGCATCGTGCGCGGCTCGCCCTGCATGTGCATCAGGCAGCAGTCGCAGCCGTGCTCGGCGACGAGCTCGGCCATCCCCGGGTCGGCGCGGAAGGCGGTGACGTCGTTGACGTAGGTCGCCCCCGCCGCCAGGGCGGCCTGCGCGACCGGGCGCTTGACCGTGTCGATGCTGAGCCGCGCCCCGGTGCGGGCCTCCGCGAGTCCGTCGATCACGGGGATCGTGCGGCGCAGCTCCTCGTCGATCCCGACGGGATCGGCGCCGGGGCGCGTGGACTCCCCGCCGATGTCGAGGATCGCGGCGCCCTCGGCCGCGAGTTCGACGCCGTGCGCGATCGCCAGCTCCGGGTCGAGCCACAGCCCTCCGTCGGAGAACGAGTCGGGCGTGACGTTCACGACGCCCATGACGGTCCATGGCGGCGTCATCGCACGGCAGCGTAGACGCTCCCAGGGGCCCTACCCCGTGACGGCGGGGAGGTCCGAGGCGGGAACGTCGTCCGGGAGGTCGTGCCCGTAGGCCGGGTCCTGCTGGAACGGATGCGCGCCGCGCCTGTGGCGCGAGCGGTAGAGCGCGCGGCCGCGGGTGTTCTCGATGTGCCAGATCGCCTGGACGCTGAGCGGGATCGTCGTCATCCAGAACCGCGGCGGCACCGGGTCGAGCGGCACCGGGTCGCGCCATGCGACATCGGCGGCGACGTAGCCCTCGCCGTCCTCATACGCCAGGCGCTGCAGGATCGCGCCGCGCTCGTCGGTGATCTGGGTCTCGCCGACGAGGATCGTCGGCCACGGGATCCGCGGCGCGAACGGCGTCTCCATCACGACGTCGCCGACGTGGGACGGATGGACGGCGGGCGCGCCGACGACCCGGGCCAGCCGTCCCGGCGACTCGCGCGCGAGCTCGAGCATCGTCGCGTGCTCGCGATCCCAGAAGTACGGCTTCGTCGCCCGCCACGTCGGGAATGACGGGAAGCACATGCCGCCGGCGATCAGGCGGACGCGGCCGCGCATCCGGGCGGCCGTGCGCGAGCGGATCCACTCGAAGCCGTTGGCGACCCCGATCGGCCCGTCGGCGAGCGCGCAGACCCCCTCGTCCCGGCCGGCGGCGTAGGTCACGTTCTCCCACATGCTCGGCTGGTCCTTGTCGTGCAGATGGACGGCGCCGCCCGGCTCGCAGAGGTAGTAGGTGTTGCGCGCGTCGCGACCGCGGATGGTCAGCGCCCCGGCGCCGATCACGCAGTCGTACTCGCGGGCGAGCGCGCGGTACGCGGCGAGCGGCCCGCCGTCGACGGGCCGGATGCACTCGGCCATCGCGTGGTGGGCGAGGTTCGGCGTCGTCGAGACCTCCGGCAGGAAGATCATGTCCGGGTCGTGCTCGCGCGCGGCCTGGCCGACGATGTCGGCGATGTGCTCGAGGTTGCGCTCGACCTCGCCGAGCTTCACGGCGAGCTGGACGGCGACGACGCGGCGGGTCTCCTCGGCCATCGCGACCGGCCTCAGGCCGCGGCGACCCTGGCGGGCGCCGCCGCCTCGTCCGCGCCGGCGCGCGCCGGCGCCTTCGACCCGGGCACGTCGAAGTCCGGGCGCTCGGACGGCGTCACGGTCGTCGGCCGGAACGGCCGGCGCAGCTCCTCGCGCCAGATGCCGGCGTCGATGCGCAGCTCCTCGCGCATCTCGGCGAGCAGCGCGCGCCGGTCGGTCCCCGGGCGCACGGCGGCACGGGCCGCGAACTTGAGGCCGCGGACGGGGTTCATGACGTGGTGCGGCTTGCTGACACGGTCGAAGACGTTCATCAGGTGCGGCGTGTCCGAGCGGTTGAACTCGCGCAGGGCCTCGTCGACGATCGGCGAGGGCGGGAAGATCCGCGACTCGCGGTTGCCCCAGTGGTAGCTGGCGCGGCACTCGTCATCGCGGCGTCGCTCGGCGGCGAGCGCGGCGGCGTCGAGCGCCGCGGGCTCGTGGATCACGGCGGCGGTCGCCTCGCCGAGCAGCCGGCCGAACCGCATCGCGTCGCGCATCCCCTGGCCGATGACGGGATCCTTGAAGTGCCCGGCGTCCCCGGTCAGCGCCCAGCCCGGGCCGCTCGATCGGCGGAAGAACGCCGACACGCTGCCCGTGCTGCGCAGCTTCGTCCGGTTCGGGGCGTCACCGACGCGCTCGGCGGCGAGCGGGTTCTCCGCCAGCATCCGGTCCCACATCCCGTCGGGGTCCTTGCGGAACAGCGGGATCTCCTCGGCGGGGCCCATGAACAGCACGAGCATCCGGTCCTGCGGGCAGGGGAAGACGAGCGTGTGCGTGTCGCCCGCGCGGAGCTGGATCACGCGATTGCGCCAGGCGGTGCCGACCTGCGGGTCGTCCGCGTAGACGAAGGCCAGCCCCCGGCCGTTGCGCGAGCCGCGGTAGGGCCGCGCCGCGCCGACGCGGTCGGCGGTCGCCGAGCCGCGGCCATCGGCGCCGATGACGAGGTTGCAGTCGACCTCGTACTCGTCGCCGGCGTGATCGCGCAGGCGGACGCCGACGGCCCGGCCCGCGCTCCAGCGGACGTCGACGAGGCTCGTGCGCTCGCGCACCTCGGCGCCGGCCTCGCGCGCCGTCTCGACCAGCGCCAGGTCGAACTCGGGGCGCGGGTTGCAGAGCGCGAAGTCGATGCCCTCGACCGGCTGGAAACGGCTGATGCACTGGGCGTTCTGCGTGGCGACCATGCCCTCCCGGCACTCCGGCGCGCCGGACCTGCGGATTCGCGAGAGGGCGCCGATGCGCTGCATCTCGGCGACCGACGAGGGGAAGTTCAGGTGCGTGGACAGCGTGTCCGACGGGAACGGCGAGCGGTCGACGGCGAGGACGCTGCGGCCCGCGTGCGCCAGGGCGATGGCGGCGGCGGACCCGGCGCAGCGGGCCCCGATGACGACGGCGTCGAAGCGCTCACGGGCGGGCGTGATGGTCATGGCGAGAACCTACGCCGCCGGCGCCCGCGGCGCCATACCTCTTCGGGGCTGCTTCCTGTACCCGTTGGAGTGAACGTGCTTGGCCCGGGGCCCCGCGGGTGGTTGGATGCGTCCATGGCCATCGCCGACGCACCCGCACGCACGCAGGACCTCCCACCCGCGCGCGCGGGTGGGAACCTGCTCGACGGCGACCTCGCCCTGCTCGAGGGCCTGCGCCGCGAGGGCGCAGCCGCGCTGGAGGACGAGTGCCGGTCCTTCGGCGCGCTGACCGACTCGGCGGCCGTCATCGAGGACGGCTTCGCCGCCAACGACCGGCCGCCGGAGCTCGTCCGCTACGACCGCTCCGGCCGGCGCGTCGACGAGCTCGCGTTCGACGACTCCTGGCACCGGCTGATGGGGCTCGCCGTCGAGCACGGCGTCGCAGGCGCCCCATGGGCCGACGCGCGTCCCGGCGCGCACGTCGCACGCGCGGCGAAGTTCCTCATGGTCGCCCAGGTCGAGGCCGGGATCACCTGCCCGCTGGCGATGACGTACTCGTCGGTGCCGGCGCTGCGGCTGACGGCGGACGCCGCGGGCTGGGAAACGCTCGTCACCTCGGGCGCCTACGACCCGCGCCCGGTCCCGGCCGCGGGCAAGCGCGGCGCGCTCGTCGGGATGGCGCTGACGGAGCGCTCGGGCGGGTCGGACGTGCAAACCTCGTCAACGGTCGCCGAGCCGGACGGCGACGGCGCCTGGCGCGTCAGCGGCGCCAAGTGGTTCGTCTCCGCGGCGCAGTCCGACGCGTTCTTCGTCCTGGCCCAGACGGCCGGCGGCCTGTCGCTGCTGCTCGTCCCGCGCCGCACCCCGGACGGCGGGCTGAACGGCCTGCGGTTCGACCGGCTGAAGCGCAAGCTCGGCAACCGCTCGAACCCGACGGCCGAGGTCGAGCTCGAGCGCGCGCACGCGGTCCTGGTCGGCGAGGAGGGCCGCGGCGTGCGGGCGATCATGGCGATGATCGGCGGGACGCGCCACGACTGCGTCCTGGGCTCGACCGCGGTCATGCGCCTGGGGACGGCGGAGGCGATCCACTGGGCGGCCAACCGCGTCGCGTTCGGCCGCGCCCTGATCGACCAGCCGGCGATGCGCGCGGTGCTGGCCGACCTGGCGCTGGAGTCCGAGGCCGCGACCGCCGGCGCGCTGCGGCTGGCGCGCGCGACCGAGGCCGCCCACGGCGGCGATGCGGGCGAGGAGCTGCTGCGCCGGATCGCGGCGCCGGTCCTCAAGTACTGGACGTGCAAGCGTGCGCCGCAGCACCTCGGCGAGGCGCTGGAGTGCCAGGGCGGGTTCGGCTACATCGAGGAGTCCCGCCTCGCCCGGGCCTATCGCGAGGCGCCGCTGATGTCGGTCTGGGAGGGCTCGGGCAACGTGCAGGCGCTCGACGTCCTGCGGGCGCTCGCGCGGACGCCCGAGGCCCGCGACGCGCTGCTCGGCGAACTCGAACTCGCGCGCGGCGGAGATCCCCGCCTGGACGCCGAGCTCGACGCGCTCGCCGCCGCGCCGATCGACGTCACCGACGAGGCGGGAGCCCGCCTGCTCGCCGGCCGCCTGGCACGCGCGCTGCAGGCGACGCTGCTCGTCCGCGGCGCCCCGGCGCCGGTCGCCGACGCGTTCTGCGCGACCCGGCTCGGCGCGCCGATGGGCCGGACGTTCGGCGAGCTGCCGGCGGGCCTGGACCTCGAGGCGATCGTGGCGCGGGCCCGGCCCGACCAGCGGGCATGAAGGTCGTCGCGATCCAGCCCGACGTCGCCATCGGCGAGGTCGAGCGCAACCTCGCCCACCTGGAGGACCTGATCGCGCAGGCCGCCCGGGAGCACAGCCCGGAGGCGATCTTCCTACCCGAGAGCATGACGACGAAGAACGCGTACGACCGGCGGATGCGGCACGTCGCGCGACCGATCGACGGCGCGCCGCTCCAGATGCTCCAGCGCGCGGCGAAGGAGCACGACTGCGTCGTCGGGGGCGGGTTCATCGCGATCCGCGGCGGCGACGCGCGTGGCACGTACGCGGTCGTCGAGCCCGACGGGACCGCGCAGTTCCACGACAAGGACCAGCCGTCCTTCTGGGAGAACAACTACTACGCGGCGGGCGAGGACGACGGGGTGATGACGACGTCGCTCGGGACGATCGGCGTCGCCAACGGCTTCGAGTGGGGCCGCACGCGGACGGCGACCCGGATGCTCGGCCGCGTCAGCCTGCTGGCGGGCGGGATGCACTTCCCCTCGTTCCCGACGTGGAGAGCGACGAAGCCGTGGTTCTGGGACCGCGACCACTTCGCCCTGGTGCAGTACGCACGCGAGACCCCGCCGCGGATGGCGCGGCTGCTCGGCGTCCCGGCCGTCCACCCCTCGCACGTCGGCGACTTCGTCATGGAGACGATGCTCGTCCCGGGGCTCCCCTGGCCCTCGCAGTGCGTCGGCGAGACCGCGATCTGCGACGCCGACGGCGTCGTCCTGGACCGCCTCTCCTACGAGGACGGGGAGGGCTGGATCTGCGCCGACGTGGACACGGGAGCCGAGCCGCGCCCGCGCGACCCGATGCCACCGGGGTTCTGGAACTCGCTGCTGCCGGTCTCGGTCCACGCGGTCTGGCAGGTCGGCAATCTCCACGGCCGCGTGAAGTACGAGGCGATGAAGCGGCTGCGCCTGCACGAGTGGCAGCGCTGACCGCGCCCGCGGGGTCGCTCGCCGGGTGGAGCCCGCCTGCGGTGGCTTCGACGGCTGCCTCCGACACCCACTAGATTCGGCCCGTGGGCGAGGACGAGCTCCAGGCCGCGCTCGCGCGGGAGGCGCAGCTGCGCGAGCGGCTGCGCGTCTTCGGGCGCATCCAGGAGGCGCTCGGGCGCCTGCGCGACGTCGGCTCGGTCGAGGCGATGATCCAGCGCGCGCCGGCCGAGGTCGCCCGCGCGTGCGACCTGGACCGGATCGCGATCTACCGCATCTCCGACGGGCTGATGATGGCCGAGGCCTTCCACGTCGAGGGTGACCCCGCGATGGGCGCCGAGCTGTTGTCCTTCAGCCGCGCGCACCCGGCGCCGCTCGGCGAGCAGATCCTCGAGCGCGAGATGCTGCGACGGCGCCGGCCGATCGTGGTGCACGACGCCCAGCACCACCCGGAGACGTTCAAGCCGCTGGTCGAGCCGTACGGCACGCACGCATACGTCGCGGCGCCGATCATGCCCGAGGGCCGCGTGATCGGCTTCCTCCACGCCGACAAGGGCATCCAGTGCCCCGGCGATCCGCATGCCGTGGACGAACTCGACCGTGACGCGCTGTGGGCGTTCGCCGAGGGCTTCGGCTACGCGATCGAGCGGATGCAGCTGGTCGAACGCCTGCGGGCGCAGGCCCAGGACGTGCGCCGGCTCATCGCGCAGACCGAGGCGATCGTCGCCGAGCACCTGGACGCCCAGGTCGAACTCGTCACCGGGCCGACGTCATCGGACCCGCTTGCGCGCACCGCGGCCGCGTTGTTCCCCGCGCCGGAGAACCCGCTGGAGCTGCAGCTGACCCGGCGCGAGCGCGAGGTGCTCGCACTGATCGCCGACGGCGCGACGAACGCGCAGATCGCCACGCGCCTCGTGATCACCGAGGACACCGCGAAGTCGCACGTCAAGCGCATCCTGCGCAAGCTCGGGGCCGCCAACCGGGTCGAGGCGGCGACGATGTACCTGCGCTCGCACGGCTGACGGTCATTCGCAGACGGGCACCGACGGAATCGCCAGGAAGCTGACGACGGCTCCCTCGCCGAAGCCGCCGAGGACGTTGCGCGTGCCCCGGCGGACGTTGGTGAACGTGCCCTGGAACGTCGCGTCGTAGCGCGCCGACGCGCTGAAGCCCGCGGCGCGGTAGCGCGCGACCATCCGCGCAGCGGTCGTCACGCCGACGGTGACGCCCGCGGCGGTGCGCACGCCACGGCTGAACGACAGGCCCGTCAGCCGCCCGCGGTTGAACTCCGCGACGCCGCGGATGCCACCGGGGGCACGGCGCCCGGTCAGCCGGTAGGTGACCGGCAGCGGCGGCCCGCCCAGCTCGCACCCGGGCCGGCGGTCGGCCAGCCACCCGGTCTGCCGCGCGGCGGTGGCCTTCATGCCGAGCTTCAGCGGGCCCACGCCGTCGAGGCGCAGGGTCGTGGTCGCTCCGGCGCTCGTGGCAGGCGCGAACAGCAGGCAACCGAGGAGGGCGGGGAACACGAAGCGCTTGCGGAGCATGCCCGCGACGCTACCGCGCGCGCTGGATGGGACGTTGTCCGTCCAGACCGGACAACGTCCCCGCCATGGCGCTCGCGAGCACGTGACGAAGCGCGCCTGACGCGCGAATCCGGGATGGATGACGCCGCAGCGTGCGGCGGAATCGGCCTGGTTGCCATTCCGCCGCCTCGATGTGGCGTCAGGCGCCCGGACTCGCCGTCAGGTCAGGCGAGTTCGGGCTTTTCGGGGAGGTCCAAGCCGCGGGCTTCGACCCCACCGCCGGCCAGACCGGGCCGCGGGTGCTGCATCGGGTTGTCGCGCTGGGGCTCGTCGGTCGGGAGCGCGGCCCCCGGGACGGGCGGCGCCGGCTCGTCGGCGCCGAAGATCTCCTCCGCGGTCTTGCCGGCGAGCAGCGCGATGAACTCGTCCTTCTCGATCGTCTCGCGCTTCAGCAGCGCCTGCGAGGTGATCTCCAGCTTGTCGCGGTGCAGCGCCAGCAGGTCGCGGGCGCGCTGATGGGCCGACTCGACGATGCGGCGGATCTCGTCGTCGATCTCGCGGGCGATCTCGTCGGAGTAGTCCGGCTCGGAGGAGAACTCGCGGCCGAGGAAGGGCATGCCCTGGTTGTGACCGAAGACGCGGGGGCCGAGGCGCTCGCTCATGCCGAAGCGCATGACCATCTGCTTCGCCGTCGCCGTGACCTCCTCGAGGTCGTTCGAGGCGCCGGTCGTGATCTCCTCGAAGACGATCTCCTCGGCCGCGCGGCCGCCGAGCGTCATCGCCATCTGGTCAAGCAGCTCGGCGCGCGTCGTGAGGAACTTGTCCTCCTGCGGCATCGAGATCGTGTAGCCGAGGGCGGCGCCACGCCCGACGATCGAGATCTTGTGGACCGGGTCGGCGTGCTCCATGTAGTGGCCGACGATCGCGTGGCCCATCTCGTGGTACGCCGTGATCAGCCGTTCCTTCTCGCCCATCACGCGGGTCTTCTTCTCGGGGCCCGCGATCACGCGCATGATCCCCTCTTCCAGCTCCTGCTGGGTGATCTCGCGCTTGCCGCTGCGGGCAGCCAGCAGGGCGGCCTCGTTGATCAGGTTCGCCAGGTCGGCACCGGTGAAGCCCGGGGTCTGCCCCGCGAGCGCGTCGATGTCGATCTCCTTCGCCAGCGGCTTGCCGCGGGTGTGGACCTCGAGGATCTTCGCGCGGCCCTTGCGGTCGGGGCGGTCGACGACGATCTGACGGTCGAAGCGTCCTGGGCGCAGGAGCGCGGGGTCGAGGATGTCGGGACGGTTCGTGGCCGCGATGAGGATGATGTTGTCGGTCATCGTGAAGCCGTCCATCTCGACGAGGAGCTGGTTGAGCGTCTGCTCGCGCTCGTCGTGACCGCCGCCCATGCCGGCGCCGCGATGGCGGCCGACGGCGTCGATCTCGTCCATGAAGATGATGCAGGGGCTGTTCTGCTTGGCCTGCTCGAAGAGGTCGCG
>JBKJRO010000149.1:0-14230 GCA_046594555.1 Solirubrobacteraceae bacterium | reverse complement strand
GTCCTCCGGACCCCCGCGCCACTACCGCCTCGGACGACAAGCGGCTACAGCTGAGGGCCGAGTGTTGCCGCCCGGCCCTCGAACTCCGCACGGCTTTCCGACGGCGAGGACTTGGAGATCCCGGCCCGTGCGGGGCGCTACCGGTCGCAATCTCCGCGCAACGTGAGCGCCGAAACCACGCGCGACGATATTGGCGTCGGCGCTAATCGGGGAGGAGACCGAGCTGGCCGAGAAAGTCCATCTGGTCGAAGAACAGGTGCTCGGACTTCAGCGTGTCGCCGTCGGTGACATAGACCGCCGCCCACCGGAGCTCAACGGCTCGTCTTGTCGGCGCGACATCACCGCTGGGGGTGTGGAGCACGCCATCATGGGTGCCCGTGAGGGTCCCTTCGGCCGCTGCGGCTGGCCCGTCGGTGAGGAGCTGCTTGATCTCAAGGCGGAGGTCCGGGAACGCTTCCTGGAACACGCCCAAGAAGCCCAGGACGTCGTCGCGACCGCTGGCCTGGCCGCCTGGCGCCACCAGCTCGGCATCGGCGGCCCACGGATCAGCGTCGCTATCACGGTCGTTGACCGCGGCGATGTGCTTGAGGATCACGTCTCTGGCGTCGGGCATCAGCTCTCCGGTTGTCGTTGGCAGCGCGAGTCTCCCAGATACCGGACTGTCGCTTTGGACGACGAGCAGGAGCCTCCGCTCTGGCTACATTCCCGCACGCTGGCCCAGGCGGACGCCGTCTCGCCGCAAGCGTCCTGCATGGGTGCGCCTGGGCAGCACCTGGATCGGACGGTCAACCGGCCGCTGCTCCTCTGGCGAGCTTCCCGGACGTTGGCACCGGCGGGTGTTCCATCGCCGCCTTCGAATCGCATGCAGTTAGGTGCGTATAGCGACCGTTTCTCCATGCGATTCAAGCGGGCCGGCCGCCGGCGACATTCCGGGCGCGCCGGCCCTGGCGCGCGTGGCGTTCCCGTCGGACGACGGCCGCCCGCACGCGGCAGCGACGCGCATCGCTCTTCAGTCCCAGAGCGCGGGTTTGCGGAGGCGATTCGCGCCGGACGCCGCGTTCGCTCCGGCCGGCGCTCGCGCCGGCCCCGGGCGCTGGCTGCCGCGGTGGAAGCGGGCTGAGCGCCCCGTCAGCCGCCGCCCGCCGCGCGCAGCGCCGCGACGTCGATCTTCCTCATCCAGAGCATCGCCTGCATCGCGCGGCGGGCCACCTCAGGGTCCGGGTCGGCGACGACCTCGTCCATGCCGGTCGGCACGACCTGCCACGACAGCCCGTAGCGCTCGTTCGGTGTGAGCCGCTGCATCGCTCCGGGCAGCTGCGCATCCTGCCACGCCGGGTATCGTGGTCCCCGTTCCCGACGCCGCTCTCACCCCGCTCGCCCTGACCGTCGGCTGCACGTTCGGGTTGCACACGCCGCAGCCGCTCTCGGCGGTGCTGCAGGTCGCGCCGTCGGGCGTCGATCACGAGCTGCTCGCCGAGCGCTGGACGACGGATGCGAGCCACCACGGCTACCGCGACCTGTACGGCAACCGCTGCGAGCGCTTCGTCATTCCGGCCGGCGACTCGCGCCTGGTCTACGAGGCCGACGTCGTGCTGCCGGTCCCGCGCGACCCGCTCGAGCCGCGGACGCCGGAGACGCCGATCATGGACGTGCCCGACGAGCTCCTCGGGTACGTCATGCCCAGCCGCTTCTGCCTGCCCGACGAGCTCGGGCACGAGGCGTGGCAGCGGTTCGGGAGCCTCGAGCCCGGCTGGGAGCGCGTCCAGGCGATCGTCGACTTCGTGCACGGGCACCTGGAGTGGGTCGCGGGTGCGTCGAACCCCTGGACGACCGCCGCCGACGCCCACCGTGCCGGCCAGGGCGTGTGCCGCGACTTCGCCCACCTGGCGATCACGTTCTGCCGCGCGCTGAACATCCCCGCGCGCTACGTCTTCGGCTACATCCCGGAGATCGACATCCCGCCGCCGACCGAGCCGATGGACTTCGCCGCCTGGTTCGAGGTCCACCTCGACGGGGCCTGGCACACCTTCGACGCGCGCAACAACCGCCGCCGCGTCGGGCGCGTCGTGGTCGGTCGCGGGCGCGACGCCGTCGACGTCGCCCTGATCACCTCGTTCGGCCCCGTGACGCTGACCGAGTTCGAGGTCCGCGCCGCGTAGCGCCGGGCGTCGCCGGCCGCGTGTAGCGTCCGCTGCATGCGCGAGGCGACGCTGGCGAAGACGTCCACGGGGCTGGTCCCTGAGGGTGAGGGCTGGTTCATCCTGAACCTCGGCGAGGCCGGCTGGGAGAGCCTTCCGGACAACGGCGCCTGGTGCGACCTGGGCTCGCGGGAGGCGCCGTTCGCGGAGTTCGGCATCGGCCCGCACATCCTGCTCCCGGGCGAGCCGAGCGCTATGTACCACGCCGAGAGCGACCAGGAGGGATTCCTCGTCCTGGAAGGGGAATGCCTGGCGATCGTCGAGGGGGAGGAGCGCCTGATGCGGCGCTGGGACTACCTGCACTGTCCGGCGGGAACGCGGCACATCACCGTCGGCGCCGGCGACGGGCCGTGCGTGATCCTGATGGTCGGTGCCCGTTCGCCGGACCAGTCGACCGTGTATCCCGTCGACGCCGTCGCCGCGCGGCACGGCGCCTCGGTCGCGCGGGAGACGACGTCGGCGGCGGAGGCGTACGCGGACCGCCGCGGGCCGGTGACGCCGGTGCGCGCACCCTGGCCGCGGGAGCCGGCATGAGCTGGCTGCCCGACGGCTTCGCCCACCCCGAGCTGGTGAAGCTCCCGACCGGTCATCACCTGCGGCCGATCCTCGAGTCCGACGTCGATCTGGACCACCCCGCCGTCATGGGGTCGCGCGAGCGGCTGTGGGCGACGTACGGCGCGGCCTGGGGCTGGCCGCCGGCGACGATGACCGTCGAGGAGGACCGCGAGGACCTCGCGCGCCACGCGGCCGAGATCGCCGCGCACGAGACGTTCAACTACGCGGTCTTCGACGCCGGGGAGACCGAGCTGCTGGGCTGCGTCTACATCGACCCGCCCGAGCCGGACTCGCCGCCCGGGTGCGACGCCGTGTCCTCGTGGTGGGTCGTGGACGCGCACGCCGGGGGCGAGCTCGAGCGCGCGCTGGACGCCTTCGTCCCCGGCTGGCTGGCCGCGACGTGGGGCTTCTCCGCCGTGCAGCTGGCGCCCTGATGCGCGGCGCTACCCCCGGGCGGTGATGGTCGTCACCGGCACGGCGAGTCCGTTCAGCTTGTGCGGCAGGTCCAGGTGCAGCCAGCGCGAGACGTGCGCCGGCAGGGTCGACAGGATGATCTCGTCGAAGCCGTGGATGTTGACCGCGTCCTGAATCGCCTCGAGCGGGCTCGGGTCGCCGACCATGCCGGCGACGGGTGCCCCGGCCGCCTCCTCGAGCAGCGGCAGCGCGAGTGCGAGCACGGCGTCGGCCTCCGACGTGCCGGGGTGATCGGCACTCAGCACGCGTTCGAGGCCGCTCACGGGCGCGGGGACCAGCAGCGTGAAGCTCGCCGGTCCGGCGGCCCTGCGCGCCCGGACCGCATCGAGCAGTGCGGGTGTCGCCGCGGTCTTGTGGGCGACGACGAGGACGCGGGCGGTGCTGGAGGACTCCATCGGGGGTTCCCTTCGGACGCGGGCCGGACGCCCCGATCCTCTCACCGCTGCGTGCCGGGCGCCACCTCTGCAGCCGGCGTCAGTTCAGGCCGGCACGCTGCACCAGCGCGTCGGCGAGGTCCAGCACGTCGCCGACATGGGTGCAGACCGCGACGCTCGGATCACCGCTGCCGATGTCCTGCGCGGCGGCACCGCCGACCAGGATCCCCACCGACGGGTTCACCGCACGGGCTGCCGCGATCGCGCCGTAGGCGCGGGTCGCCGTCTGCAGACGCGTCGTGGTGAACCCGACGACGGCCGGCCGGTGCTGCCTGATGGCATCGCCGAGCTCGGTCGTCGGCACGTCGGCGCCGAGCATCCGCACGTCGTACCCGGCATGCAGCAGCCCGCTCGCCGCCATCTCAAGACCGAGGACGTGCAGCTCGCCCTCCAGCGCGGCGAGCAGGACGCGTGTCCCCGCCCGCCGCTGCGAGACGCGGAAGCGCTCGTGCTGCAGCGCGATGACGCGGAACGAGATCGAGGTGGCCAGGTGCTCCTGGGCGACGGTGAGGTCCCCGGCCGCCCAGCGGTCCCCGACGAAGCGCATGGCCGGCGTGATGATCTCGTCGTCGATCTCGAGTTCCGACATGCCCGCATCGATCGCGTCGCGGACGGCGCGCTCCGCGGCGACGGGCATGCCGAGCTGCACGGCCTCGCGGTAGTCGTCGCGCAGGGCCGCGGTGATGGCGTCGCGGCGGCGGGCGTCCTGGTCGGGTGGGTGAACCGGATCCATCCTCGGAGAGAACCTACTCCGCGGGTGGCACCGGCGTGTGGCGTTCGGCGGCGCGGTGCTCCCGCGCGAGGAAGGAGCCGAGCTCCTCGATCGTGCTCATCAGCGGCGCGGGGAACACGATCGTCGAGTTCTTGTCGACGGAGATCTCGAGCAGTGTCTGCAGGTTGCGCAGCTGGAGCGCGAGCGGGTGGGCCATCATGATGTCGGAGGCCTCCGCGAGCTGGCCGGCGGCGAGCGCCTCGCCCTGCGCAGCGATGATCTTCGCGCGCTTCTCGCGCTCTGCCTCGGCCTCCTTCGCCATCGCGCGCTTCATCGTGTCCGGCAGCTGGATGTCCTTCAGCTCGACCAGCGTCACCTCGACGCCCCACTCCTCCGTCTGGACGTCGAGGATCTCGCGGATGTGCTGGTTGATCCGGTCGGTCTCGGCCAGTGTCTCGTCGAGGGTGTGCTGGCCGACGACGGAGCGCAGCGTGGTCTGCGCGATCTGGTTGATCGCGGAGGCGACGTCCTCGATCGCGATCACCGACCGCACCGGGTCCTTGATCCGGTAGTACGCGACCGCGGCGATGTCCACGCTGACGTTGTCGCGGGTGATGATCCCCTGCGACTGGATCGGCATCGTCACGATGCGCAGCGACACGGTCCGCAGGCGGTCGATGATCGGAATGATGAGGATCAGGCCCGGTCCGCGAGGTCCGTGGACGAGCTTGCCCAGGCGGAACTGCACGCCGCGCTCGTACTGCTTGAGCACGTGGACCGCGGCCGCCAGCAGCAGCAGTGCCAGCGCGGCGAGGATCAGCAGGACGACGGTGGCGGACATGCCGCGACGCTAGATCTCAGCGGGCGCGGCGTCATCCGTGCGGGTCACGCGCGGCGGCGTAGAAACCCGCACCAGAATCGGGACCTACGTGAGTGCCGGCCGCCGGCCGCGCAGGCCGAACGCCAGCAGCAGCGTGGCGCCCAGCGCCTGGATCGCGAGGACGACGGTCGCGAACGGCACGACGCTCAGGTCGGTGACGCTCAGCAGCACGGGCTCGATGACCGCCACGAGCGCGAGGACCCAGAGGAACGTCGTGCGGTGCAGGGCGACCATGTACTGCACGGTCAGGTAGGCGACCGACAGCAGCGTCATCGCCAGCGCCAGCAGCGGCAGGGCGCCCGCGGCGGCGGTGAACTCCGGGCCGAACGCGATCCGCAGGACCGTCCCGGACCAGAACGTGAAGATCACGAGCGCCGGCAGCGCGACGATCGCCAGCACGATCAGCGCGCGGCCCAGGACCGGCTCGGGGTTCTCGCCGCGGGAGGCGCGGCGCGCGGCGTCGGGGAGGAGCTGCAGCCCCAGGCCGATGGCGACGAAGACGACCGCCTTGGCGGCGACCGCCGCCGCGGCGTACGAGCCGGCGACGTCAGGCGGCAGCTCCCGCCGGGCGATGATCAGGTCCACGTTCTGCAGCGCGGCGAGGAAGAACAGCGCGACGATCGCGACCCAGCCGTTGCCGATCAGCGCGCGCAGCGTCGGGTGGCCCTGCTGTGATCCGGCGGGCGGGCCGAGGCGGTCGTGCAGCGCGCGATCGAGCAGGACGATGAGCACCACGAAGGTCAGCGGCGTGCCGAGCAGCGCCCCGGTCACGCCGAGTCCGGCCCCGACGAGCACGAGCCCGATGGCCAGGCGCAGCAGCGCCTCGGCGACGATGCTGACGCCGACCGGACGATAGGCGCGGACGCCCTGCAGCGCACCGCGCTCGAGCGACAGGGCGATCCACAGGCAACCGGTCGGCAGGATCGCCGCCGCGGCCCACGGGTGCTCCGGAACGCCGATCAGCGCCGCGAGCGGCTCGCGCAGGATCGCCGACGCGGCCGCGACGGCGACGAACGCGACGAGGATCCGGCCCATCCAGGCCCGCAGCGTCGCCCGCACGCGTCCGGGCGGGCCCAGGCGGTCCAGGGCCACCTCGCGCGCCGCGGCGACCTGCATCGACTGGCCGGCGACCAGCAGGATCAGGAATGCGGAGATCAGCGCCGCGAGCGACCCGTAGCCGGACGCGCCGAGCAGGCGCGTGAAGATGACGGTGAAGACGAGCTGGATCGCGTTGTTCGTGAGCGTCGCCGCTGCGAGGCCGGCCGCGCTCCCGGAGTCCGTTCGCGCAAGCGTCTCGCGCAACCGCGGGCGGCCCTCGCGGATGGCGTCGTCGAGCACGTCCATGGTCGCGCCCGCCGTCGCCTTCCAGGTGAAGTCGCGCGAGCGGGCCAGCGCCGCGTCGCCCATGGCGCTCAGCCGCGGCGGGTCGTGGAGCAGGTCGCGGACGGCCCGCTCGAGCGCCGCCGGATCCTCGGCGAGGATGCCGGTCTCGCCGTCGACGATCGCCTCCTCCAGCCCGCCGACGCGCAGCGCGGCGGTCGGCGTGCCGCAGGCTCCGGCCTCGACGACGGTCAGGCACCAGCCCTCCGCCGAGGACGCCGTCAGCGCCAGCCAGGAGGCGCTCAGCAGCTGCGCCTTCTCGCGCTCGCCGACATGCCCGTGGAACGTGACCCGATCGGCGATGCCCAGACCGGCGGCGTGCGCCTCGAGCGGCGCGCGGTGATCCCCGTCGCCGGCCAGGTGCAGGTGCGCGCCGGGGATCGCGGCCGCGACGTCGAGGACCTGCTCGATGCGCTTGTACTGCTTCAGGCGCCCGAGGTAGATCAGCTCCGGGCCCGGAGCCTTGGGTCCGGGCGCCAGCTCGCCGGGCTCGAGCCCGAGGTGCACCACGCGGATCTGCTCGGCCGGGACGCCGAGGGCGACGAGCCCGTCCTGTGAGCTGTGCGAGATGGTGATCACCGGCGTCCCGCGGTAGAGCACCGTCAGTGGCAGGCGCTCGAGCACGAACGCGGCGACCTTGCCGCGCGTGCCGAGCTCGGCGATGTAGTGGTCCTGGTGCACGTGGAAGACCAGGACGGCGCGCGGCTTGCGCAGCCACGGCCACAGCGGGGTGTCGAAGGCGATGCCGTTGCAGACCTCCAGCACCACGTCGGCGTCGCGGCCCAGCCCGCGCAGCGTCGCCCACGCGGCGCGGGGGAAGACCGTCAGGCGACTGCCCATCCGGTGGACGGTGAGCCGCTCGTGGTAGCGGCTGACGCGCTCGGCGCCGTCGTAGTCGCCGGCGATGACCGTCACGCGGTGCCCGGCGTCCAGCCACTGCGAGATCAGCCCGTAGAGGACGGTTCCCGTGCCGCCCGCCTGGGGGTGGGTCCAGTCGCGGTCGGTCAGCAGGAGCAGATGCCGGGGGGGCTCCTGGTGCACGCCCCGAAACTAGCGCAGACGCAGGCGGCGGGGCGCGCCTCTAGCATCGGACGCCGTGACGCGCGCCCGCCGGTCTGCCGTGGTCCTCGTGACGCTCGCCCTCGCGGCGGCGCCGGGCGCCGCCCTGGCTCAGAGCGGCGCCGGCGACGAGCAGTACCAGGACCCGTTCTCCGGTCAGACGAGCGGCGGCGGCTCGAAGGGCTCCGGCGGGTCGCTCAGTCAGGCGCCCCCGACTGCGGCTCCGGCGACCGCTGCTCCGGCCACCGCCGCGCCCCGCGCCCTCCCGGGAGAGCTCGCGCGGACCGGCGGCGATCTGCGCGTCGAGCTGGCCGCCGGCATCGTGCTGCTGATCGGCGGCCTCGCGCTGCGCCGCAGGGCGGATGGCCGCTGAGGCCCGCCGGACGACGGGCGCGGCCGAGACGGAGGCCCTCGCCGCGTCGTTCGCGCAGGGCCTGCGGCCCGGCGACGTCGTGCTGGTCAGCGGCGACCTCGGCGCCGGCAAGACGACCTTCGTCCGCGGCGCCTGCCGCGCCCTCGGCGTCACGGGTCCGGTGACGAGCCCGACGTTCACCATCGCGCGGCGCTACGAGGACGGGCGCGTGCCGGTGTCGCACCTGGACCTGTACCGCCTGGCGGGCTCGGCGGGCGAGGATCCGGCGCTGCTGGAGGAGGAGTTCGGGCCGGGCCGGGTCGCGTTCGTCGAATGGCCTGACGCCGCCGCCGCCGGGATCGACGGCGCGCGCGTCGTCGCCCGCGTGACGCTCGCACACGCAGGGGGCGACGAGCGCGACGTCACGATCGAGCGGGTGGCGGCATGAGCGTGGTCCTGGCGTTCGACACGGCCACCGCGGCGACGGTCGTCGGCCTCGGGGCCGGCGATGCGGTGCTGACCCGGCGCGACGACCCGCCGCCCGGCGCCCGGCCCAACCACGCCGAGCGGCTGCTCGGGTTGTGCGAGGACCTGCTCGGCGAGGCCGGCCTCGGCTGGGGCGACGTCGAGCGGCTGGGCGTCGGCATCGGTCCCGGCACGTTCACCGGCCTGCGGATCGGCGTGTCGACAGGCCGCGCGCTCGCGCAGGGGACGGGCGTGGAGGTCGTGCCGGTCTCGACGCTCGCCGCGCTCGCGTGGGGCGCGCCGCGGAGCCCGGATCACAGCAGCGTCCTGACGCTGATCGACGCCCGGCGCGGTGAGGTGTTCGCGGCGAGCTGGACCGTCAGCGGGGTGCTGACGGGCGGCCCGGTCGCGCTCGCGCCGGACCGCGTGGCCGACGTGCTGCACGAGAATGACGTGCCGGTGCTGGCCGTCGGTGACGGGGCCGTCCGGTATCGCGCCGCCGCCGAGGCGGCCGGCGCCATCGTCCCGCCGGACGACGCGCCCGAGCATCGCGTGCAGGGGGAGTCGCTCGTGCAGGTCGCCCGCGCGATGGAGCCGGTCAGCCCGGGGGCGCTCCTCCCGGACTACCTGCGGCTGCCCGACGCGGAGATCAACCGCCGCCTGCAGGGCATGCGCCCATGAGCACCACGGCCGTCCAGGTGCGCCGCCTCACCTACGCGGACCTGCCGCAGGTCATCGCGATCGAGCGCCGCGCGTTCCCGACGCCCTGGTCGCTGGCGATGTTCGTGCTCGAGCTGAGCAAGCCGGGCGGTGAGTGCCTGGCCGCGGTGCACGCCGACCAGCTCGTCGGCTACGTCATCTGCTCGCGCTACGACGACGCCTGGCACGTCATGAACGTCGCCGTCGAGCCGCGCCTGCGCCGCACCGGCATCGCCACGACGTTGATCGACGACCTCCTGCGGCGCCTGGAGCCCGAGGCCCGGCTCACGCTCGAGGTGCGACCGTCGAACCCGGCCGCGATCGAGCTGTACCGCGGGTTCGGCTTCCTGCCCGCGGGCCGGCGCATCCGCTACTACCAGGACAACGGCGAGGACGCCCTCGTGATGTGGCGCACGCCGGCGACGCTCGAGGGGCGCCTGGACGACGTGCCCAACCCGGCGCCCGGCGGCGCGGTGTGGCCGTGATCCTGGCACTCGAGACGAGCTGTGACGACACCTGTGCCGCCGTCGTCGGCGGCGACGGGATCGTCCGCTCGAACGTCATCAGCTCGCAGGGCGTGCACGACGCGTTCGGCGGCGTCGTTCCGGAGATCGCCTCGCGCCAGCACCTGGAGCAGATCAACCTCGTGGTCGCCGACGCGCTGGCACGGGCGGACGTCACGCTCGACGCCGTCGAGCGGATCGCGGTCACCCAGGGCCCGGGCCTCGTCGGCGCGCTGCTCGTCGGCATCGCGACCGCCAAGGGCCTTGCGACGGCCCGCGGCCTGCCGCTCGTCGCCGTGGACCACCTCCAGGGCCACGTCGCCGCCAACTTCCTGGGGCCGGAGCCGTTCGAGCCGCCGTTCCTGTGCCTGATCGCCAGCGGCGGCCACACGTTCATCGCCCGGGTGGACGACCACCGCGCCTTCACCGTGCTCGGCTCGACGCTCGACGACGCCGCCGGCGAGGCGTTCGACAAGGGCGCGCGGATGCTCGGGCTGCCGTTCCCCGGCGGGCCGCAGATCCAGCGCATCGCGCAGGCGGGCGACCCGCGGGCGTTCGGCCTGCCGATCGCGAGGAAGGTCGCCGGGCTCGACTTCTCGTTCGCCGGGCTCAAGACGGCGCTGCTGTACCTCGTGCGCGACCTGGGGGAGGACGAGGCCGCGCGGCGCCGCGCCGATCTCGCGGCGTCCTTCCAGCACGCGATCGTCGAGGCCCTCGCGCTGCGGGTGGAGCGCGGGCTGGCGCAGACCGGGCTGGAACGCCTGGCGATCGGCGGCGGCGTCGCGGCGAACACGGCCCTGCGCGAGCGGCTCGCGGGGCTGGGCGTCGAGATCCGCGTCCCGGGGATCGAGCTGTGCACCGACAACGCGGCGATGATCGCCTCCGCCGCGCGCTACGTCGAGCCGCTCGCCCGCGCGGACGCGCTGGCGCTCGACGCGTACGGGACCGGCGCGCAGTCGCTGTGAGGACGGTCACCGTCTACCTGCGGCCCGGCTGTCACCTCTGCGAGGAGGCGCTTGCGGTCCTGGGCGACGTGCGGCGGGACGTGGCGTTCACGCTGCGGACCGTCGACATCGAGTCCGACGACGACCTGCACCGCCGCTTCCTGGAGCGGATCCCGGTGATCGCGCTCGACGGCGCCGAGCTGTACGACTACGTGGTCGACGAGCGCGACCTGCGCGCCCGTCTGGGCCCCGCGGGCACCGAGTAGCATCGATCGCGCATGTCCATCGGCGAAATCGCAGGTTCGGCCGCGGACCAGTCGGACGGCGACGCCCCCGCCGCGCGGTTGTCCCTCGGCGTCGCGGCGCGCCTCTCGCGCTACCTCCAGGTGCTCACGCAGGCCAAGAAGATGGGGCGCGAGACGATCTCTTCGCAGGAGCTGTCGGACTACACGCACGTCAACTCGACGCAGATCCGCCGCGACCTGTCCGGCTTCGGCAAGTTCGGCAAGCGCGGCGTCGGCTACAACGTCGACTCGCTGCTGTCGCAGATCCGGCGCATCCTGCAGACCGGTGGTCAGCACAACATCGCGCTGTTCGGCGCCGGCCACCTGGGCAAGGCGATCGCCTCGTCGGACATCTTCGCCGACCACGGCTTCCGCGTCGTCGCCATCTTCGACGCCGACTCGCGGAAGATCGGCTCCAAGGTCGGCGGCCAGAAGGTCCGCGACATCGCCGACCTCGACGCGGTCGTGGCCGAGGAGGGCGTCGTCGTCGGCGTTCTCGCCGTCCCCGGGGCGGCGGCCCAGCAGCTGGCCGACGAGCTCGTGGCGTCCGGCGTCAAGATCATCTTCAACTACTCCGAGTCGCTCCTGCAGGTCCCTGCGGAGGTGACGGTCCACACCTCCAGTCCCGCCGTCGACCTGCTGCACGCGCTGTACTTCTACCTGTCATAGCGATGAGCATCGATCTGGAGCGCGCGGAAGCCGGGTTCGCGGCCTCGACCGACGGGACAGTCGGGATCGAGGAGGAGTTCGCGATCCTCGACCCCGCCAGCCTGGACCTGGCGCCGCGGTTCGAGGAGCTGCGCGACGCCGGGCTCCCCGATCCGCAGCTCGCCGCCGGCATCGCCGGCGAGCTGATCTCCTCGGAGATCGAGATCCGCTCCGGCGTCGGCGCCGACATGCAAGATGCGCTGCGCCTGCAGCGCGACATGCGCACGCGGCTGTTCACCCTGGCCGCCGAGCGCGGTGCCGCGCTGGGGTCCACGGGCACGCATCCGTGGGCGGACTACCGCGACCAGTCGAACATCGACACCGCGCACTACCGCCGCGTGGTCGAGGGGCTGCAGTACGTCGCGCGGCGCAACAACACGTTCGCCCTGCACGTCCACGTCGGGATCCACGGCGCCGATCGCGCCGTGCGCGTCTGCGACCGGCTGCGGCCCGTGCTGCCGCTGCTGCTGGCGGTCGGCGCCAACTCGCCGTTCCTGGAGGACTGTGACTCCGGCCTGCACTCGGTGCGCACGCAGACGTTCACCAAGTCGTTCCCGCGCTGCGGCATCCCGGACGCCTACGGATCGTGGAGCACCTACCGCGCGTACCTCGAGTTCCTGATCGCGACGAACTCGATCATCGAGGACACGCAGGTCTGGTGGTCGATCCGGCCGCACCTGGCGTTCGGCACGGTCGAGGTGCGGATCTGCGACGCGCAGAGCACGGCCGGCGAGTCCGACGCGCTGAGTTCGCTGATCGCGGCCTGCGTGCTGCAGGCGGCCCGCGACGAGGACGAGGGCGTGCCGTTCACCGATCCGGCGCCGCGGCTCGTCGAGGAGAACATGTGGCGGGCGATCCGCCACGGCCGTGACGGCCGCCTGATCGACCTCGACCGGGCCGAGGAGTTCGCCGCGGCCGACGTGACCACCCGCCTGCTCGACTGGACGGCGCCGGTCCGCGCCGAGCACCGGATCGATCCCACCTTCCCCGACCTGAACGGCGCCCAGCGCCAGCGGGCGATGCGCGCCGAGGGCGCCAGCCTGCGTGAGGTCTACACCGCGGCCGTCGAGGAGACGCGCCGCACGTTCTCGAGCCCCGAGGAGGTCTCCGCCCGATGACCGATCTGCCCTTTGACCCGACGATGACGGACCCGTCCGGCGCCACGCAGCCGAGCGAGGAGGAACTGCGCGCGGCATACGAGGCCGAGCTGAAGGCGCTGCGCATCGAGGACGTGATGATGCAGACCGTCGTCTCGCTGCTGAACCTCGGCGCCCGGCGCGCCGGCCTGCTGCCCGGCAGCGAGGACGAGGTCGATCCCGAGCAGGTGCGGATGGCGATCGAGGGCGCGCGCGGGCTGCTGACGCCGCTCGAGCCCGCGCTGGGCCCGAATGCCGCGCCGCTGAAGGACGCGCTGGCACAGCTGCAGCTGGCCTACGCGAAGCTCGCCGGGGCCCCCGCGCCGGCGGCGAGCGGCCCCGCCGAGCCCGGCGCACCGGGCGCTGCGGCGGACCCGGACGCGCCGCCGGCCGACCCGGATGGGCCGGGTCCGGCCCAGCAGTCCGGGCGCCTGTGGGTGCCCGGCCGCTAGGAAGGCGCTGGCAGCAGGCCTTTCCGCTCGGGTTACGGCTAGACTGCCGCCTGCTTCTGTGCCGGGGCGCGCCTTTCCGCGCGCCCCGTTCCGCGTTCGCGGTCCCCGCCGCGCCGCACCCATCTTCACTTCGGAGGATCACCCCCTTGACTGACTTCCTGACCAACCACGGGGTCATCGTCGCCATCGGCTGCGCGCTGATCGCGGTGGCGTACGGCCTGGTGACGACGTCCCAGCTGCTTGCCCTGTCGCCGGGCAACGCGGAGATGCAGCGCATCTCCGCGGCCGTGCAGGAGGGCGCTCGCGCCTACCTGAACCGCCAGTACATCGTCATCGCCGCCGTCGGCGCGGTGCTGTTCGTCGCCCTGATCTTCGTGCAGAACATCTCGGTCGCGGTCGGCTTCCTCATCGGAGGCATCCTCTCCGGCTCCGCCGGCTACATCGGCATGAACGTCTCCGTTCGCGCCAACTGCCGTGTCGCGGAGTCCGCCCGTGGCGGCATCAGCCCGGCGCTGACGGTGGCGTTCCGCGGCGGCGCCATCACCGGCATGCTCGTCGTCGGCCTGGCGCTGTTCGGCGTCGCGTCGTACTACGGGATCCTCACCTCGTTCTTCGACAAGACGCAGAAGGAGGCCGTTGACGCCCTCATCGGTCTCGGCTTCGGCGGTTCGCTGATCTCCGTCTTCGCCCGGCTGGGCGGCGGCATCTTCACGAAGGCCGCCGACGTCGGCGCGGACCTCGTCGGCAAGGTCGAGGCGGGCATCCCCGAGGACGACCCGCGCAACCCGGCCGTCATCGCCGACAACGTCGGCGACAACGTCGGCGACTGTGCCGGCATGGCCGCCGACCTGTTCGAGACCTACGCGGTCACCGCCGTGGCGGTCATGCTGCTCGGCGTCCTGACGTTCGAGCAGTCGACGGCCGTCGCGATGTACCCGCTGATCCTGGGCGCGGTCGCGATCGTCGCCTCGATCATCGGCACGTTCGCGGTGCGC
>JBKJRO010000047.1:0-57422 GCA_046594555.1 Solirubrobacteraceae bacterium | reverse complement strand
AGAAGCAGCTCGAGTCGCTGCAGAACGTCAAGAAGGGCGTCGCCGACGTCGTCACGGCCAAGAAGCGCCTCGGGATGCAGGCCTCGAAGCTCGAGCAGTCGGTCGTCAAGCTCGACACGCAGGCGCGTCAGGCTCTGGCCGCAGGAAACGAGGAACTCGCCCGTACCGCGCTGGAGCGCAAGAACGTCGCCCAGACCGAGCTGCAGACGCTCGACAAGCAGGTCACGGAGCTCGAGGCCCAGCAGGTCAAGCTGACCGAGTCCGAGGCCCATCTGCGCACGAAGATCGAGGCGTTCCGGACCAAGAAGGAGGTCATCAAGGCCCAGTACTCCGCCGCGGAGGCCCAGGTCCGGATCTCCGAGGCCGCGACCGGCGTCGGCGAGGAGATGGCCGATGTCGGCCTCGCGATGCAGCGCGCCGTGGACAAGACCGAGAACATGAAGGCCCGGGCCGACGCGGTCGCCGAGCTGCAGGAGGCCGGGACGTTCGAGGACCTGACGGCGCTCGGCAGCGGCGAGGACGACATCGACCGTCAGCTGAAGGAGCTCTCCAGCAGCAGCGCGGTCGACGACGACCTGGCGCGGCTGAAGGCCGAGCTCGGCGGCGGCGCCGCTCCGGCGGCGGAGCTGCCTGCCGGCGACGCGGCCCCGGACCAGCAGGGAGGGACCCCCGCATGATCATCCGTATCGCGTCCGAGGGGCAGTACGAGCTGACGGCCGACGTCGTCGAGCGCGTCAACGAACTGGACAACGCGGCGGTCGCCGCGGCCGACGCCGGCGACGAGACCACGTTCCTGCGCCTGCTCGCCGACATGGTCGAGCTCGTGCGGCGGGAGGGCGGCCGCCTGGCGGCCGACGACCTGCGCCCGTCCGACGTGATCATCCCCCCCGCCGACAGCACGCTCGCCGAGGCGCGCGCCGACTTCACCGGCGAGGGCCTGATCCCCGAGCAGACGCCCGCAGACTAGGCCGCGGGCTCGATCGCCCAGGCGCGGGCGAGGTTCGCCGCCGCCAGCGCGCCGACCAGCTCGTCGAAGCCCGGATCGGCCGGCGGCAGCAGCGGCTGCCCGTCGGCCGTCGCGGCTCGCAGCACCCGCTCGGACGACTCCTGCGCGAGGCGGCGGATGCGTGCGAGGTCCACGCCGACGAGCTCGCCGTCACGCTTGACGACCCGGCCGGCGACGAGCACGTGCTCGACGTTCGAGGGATTGGCCTGCGCGACGATGGCGCCGACCGGGTCGGCGATCGGCGTCATGTTCAGCCGCCGCCCCCCGAGCACGACGACGTCCGCCTGCTTGCCGGGCGTCAGTGAGCCGATGCGGTGCTCGAGCCCGAGTGCGTGCGCGCCGTTGCGCGTCCCCCAGCCGAGCGCGTCGCGGACGGTCAGGGAGAGTGTGTCGGGCAGCTGATTGCGCGCGTTGGCGCGGTCGTTCTCCATGCAGCGCAGGAACTGCAGGGCGATCCGCATCTGCGCGAACATGTCGCCCGAGTTGGACGAGATCACGTCGCAGCTCAGGCTCGGGCGCATGCCGCGCTCCAGCGCACGGACGATGACCGGGTGGCCCATGCCCATCTGCAACTCCGTCTCCGGGCTGCTGGACACCTTGCACCCCGACTGCGCCAGGCGGTCGAAGTCGCGGTCGTCGAGCGTGTTGCAGTGCACGTGGACCTGGTCCGGGCCGAGCAGCCCGTGACGCTGCAGCTCCGGGACGCCCTCGGTGATCGCCGAGCCCCAGGAGCAGCCGGTGTGCAGCACGGTCGGAACGCCGAGGTCGCGCGCCGAGTGCGCCTCGGCGATCGTCAGGTCGAACGGCAGCAGGCCGGTCTCGGTCAGCGCGATCGCCATGGTGATCAGGCCGTCGTCGCCCGGCAGCTCGTCGGCGCGGATGCGCCGCGCGTCGGCCAGGCGCGCCGCGTGATCGGCGAACCCCGGCTGCGCCGACGGCGCCGGGAAGTAGCCGTAGCCGAAGACCGCGCGGATCCCCGACTCGCGCAGGCCCTGGAGCGCAGCGTCGGCGTGCTGCGGCGTGTTGTTGCAGTGCGAGAAGTCGAGGATCGTGGTGACGCCGGCGTCGAGCGCCTCGAGCGCGCCGACGAGATTCCCCGCGAACACGTCGTCGGCGCCGCAGCTGGGCGAGATCCGCTGGCGGATCCCGCGGAAGTAGTCGCGCAGCGTCCAGTCGGCGCAGATCCCGCGCAGGCAGGTCTGCCACGTGTGCCGGTGGGTGTCCACGAAGCCGGGCAGGACGATCCCCCCGGTCGCGTCGATCCGCTCGGCGTCGGTCGCGTCCAGGCCGGGTCCGACGGCGGCGATCCGGCCGTCCTCGACCAGGACGTCCGCCCGCGGGAGTTCGCCGATCGCGTCGTCCATCGACACGACGAAGCCCCCGTGGATCAGCAGCCGGCGCGACACGGCGCCGACCCTACCGGCGGCGCGGGTCCTAGAGGCCGACGGGGTGGCGGGCGCGGAAGCCCGCGGTGCTGCGCAGCGTCGGGCGCCAGCGCGGGCCCTTGCCGCCGCGGGGATCGCCGGCGGCGCTGGTGTCGAGCCGCAGGCCGGCGATCACGACGAACATGTGGCCCGGGTTCGTGTAGATCGTGATCCAGTCGCCACGGCCGGATGCACCCCAGCGCAGGAACGAGGACGAGTCGAGCGGGCCGTCGAGCAGGTCGCCGCCGTGCAGCGCGAACGACACGGTGCCCGAGCAGTCGTAGCCGCGCGAGAGGAAGCTCCGGTGGCCGCCGCCGTAGACGTACGGCCGGCCGATGATCTGGTTGGCCGCGGCGATGGCCTGCTGCACGGCCTCCGGGGCGCCGGCCGGAACGGCCGCCTTCCCGTTGGCGAGGAGCTTGGCGTCCTCACCCGCGGTGTGCAGGGCGTCGGCCGGATTGGCCTCGCCGAAGGCGCTGCCGCCCATCAGCGACGTGGGAGTCGCGACGGTCTGGGCAGCGGCCGGAACGGCGAGCACGCCGATCAGGACGACTGCGAGCAGGTATGCGGAAAGAGTGCGGGGCACGCGGGAGATTCGTTCGTGAGCCTCCGGGGTTAGCTGACGGGCTGGCGCGGAACGAACCGGCGCCTCTCACGGATCTCCGTGTGATTAGCCCCAACAACGTGGGTCCCCCGGTCCCCAAGTGGGGATTCGGCGATGGGCGAAGTGTACAGAACTCTCGGATGGATCGCCCCGCGGCGTGCCGGCGGCGCCGTCGGACCAGCGATCATCTAGCCTCGCCGGGCGATGTGCGCCCCGCCCCACCATCGTGTCCGCAGCGCGGCCGCCGCGCTGCTGGCGCTCGCGCTGGCCGGCCTCACGGCGTGCGGCGGGACCGCCCGCACCGACACGCAGCCGGCCGTCGCGCCCGGCGTGACCGGCGCCCGCAGCGCCCCCGTTCCCGAACTGGCGTTCCCCGTCCTGGCGACGAAGAACACGACGCGCGTCGCGAGCGCGGACCCGATGATCACCGCCGCCGCCGTCGCGCGCGCCGTCTACCCGGGCGGCGACACCGTCCCCGCCGCCACGGCGGTCGCGCTCGCCGACCGGCGCGACTGGCGCGGCGCACTGGCGGGATCGGTCCTCATGGCGCCCCCGGTCCGCGCGCCGCTGCTGTTCACCGACAACGGCGAGGTGCCCGCGGTCACCGCGGCGGCGCTCCGTGCCCTGCGCCCGTCCGGCTTCGGCGGCGGGACCGGGCCGCAGGCATTCCGCCTCGGCACCGCGGCGTCGGCGCCGGGCCTGCGCGGCCGCGCGGTTCCCGGGAACGACGCCGCAACGCTCGCGGCCAACATCGACCGGCTGCGGACGGAGCTCGCAGGCCGAGCGAGCCCGAGCGTCCTCGTCGTGTCCGCCGACGCGCCCTCGTACGCGATGGCCGCCGCCGCCTGGGCCGCCAAGTCCGGCGACCCGGTGCTGTTCGTCACCCGCGGGGCCGTCCCCGAGCCGACCCGGCAGGCGATCGCCCTCCACGGCCGCCCGCGGATCTACATCCTCGGGCCGGCCACCGTCGTCTCCCCCGCCGTCTCCCGCGAGCTCCAGGGGCTCGGCGCCGTCTCGCGCATCGGCGCCCCCAGCGCGGCGGCCACGGCCGTCGCCTTCGCCCGGTACGCGGACGGCCGCTTCGGCTGGGGCGTCATCGACCCCGGGCACGGCATGGCGGTGGCGTCCCCGGCCCGCCCGGCCGACGCCGCCGCGGCGGCGCCGCTGTCGGCTTCGGGCTCGTACGGGCCGCTGCTCCTCACCGACCCCGAGGGCGGCCTCCCGCGGGCCGTGCGGGACTACCTGCTCGACATCCGGCCCGGCTACTCCAGCGACCCCGTCCGCGGGGTCTACAATCGCGCCTGGATCGTCGGCGACGCCCGCGCCGTGACTCCGCAGACGCAGGCATCGATCGACGGGCTGCTCGAGATCGCACCCGTCAGCAACCGACCTCCACAGAGCCCGTGAGCGAAGCCGAAGATCCCAGCGTCCGCAGCGCCCCGACCGTCACGGTCGAGGACGTGCGCAAGCTCATGGGCGCCTCGACGCCCCACTTCGCGCTGCAACTGGGAAACCGGATCGCACGCCTGATCGCCCCGCTCCCGGCGGGGCACCCGGCGCGGCTGGAGGGCGAGGCGGAGATCGCGCGTCTGGACCGGCTCGGCCTCGACGGCGAGCTCCGCGGCCGCCCCGGCGAGGACGGGCTCGAGCCGCTCGCGTCGCTCGGCGACCCGCGCTGACGGCCCGCGCATGAGCGACGCCCCCGCCCGCGAGAGCACCGGCCCGGGGACCGAGCTGCCCGGCCCGTTCGCGGTCGGCGAGTGGGCCGCCGGGTTCCGCGACTTCCTGCGCGCGCGGCCGCGGATCCAGCTGCTCGGCGAGGTCACCAACCTGCGCCGCACGAAGGTCCGCACGTACTTCGAGCTGCGCGACGCGACCGGCGCCGTGAACTGCTCGGTCTGGAACACGCGGCTCGACGCGCTCGGACTGCCCGCAGGCCTGTTCGCCGATGGGGCGCAGGTCGTCGTCGCCGGCGGCCCCGACTACTACGCGGGGAGCTCGACCGCGTCCCCCGCGTTCTCGTTCGACGTCAGCGCCATCCGCGTCGCCGGCGAGGGCGACCTGCTCGCCCGGCTCGCCGAACTGCGCCGGCGCCTGGAGGAGGAGGGCCTGTTCGAGCCGCAGAAGCTGCTGGCGCGCCCGAGCCTGCCGCGCACGATCGGCGTCGTCACGGGCGAGTCCGGCAAGGCGCGCGACGACGTGCTGGCCGGTCTGTCCCGTCGCGGCTGGGCCGGGCGCATCGTCTGGGCGTTCGCCCCCGTGCAGGACCGCCGCGCGGCGCCCGCGATCGCCCGGGCCCTGCAGGAGCTGGCCGCGATCGACGAGGTCGACGTCATCATCGTCGCTCGTGGCGGCGGGTCGCTGATGGACCTCTTCGCCTTCTGCGACGAGACCCTGTGCCGGACGGTCGCACTGCTGCGCGCCCCGGTCATCGCCAGCGTCGGGCACCACACTGACCGCACGCTGATCGACGACGTCGCGGCGGTCAGCTGCTCGACGCCGACGCACGCCGCCGAGGCCGCCGTGCCGCTCGACGTCGCCGGCGAGCGCCGGCTGGCGCTGTCGCGCGCGACGCAGCTCGCCCGGCACGGCCGGCGCGCCGTCGTCACCCGGGCGCAGCGCCTCGCGGCACTCGCGCGCGTCCCAGGCGAGCACGTGCGGCGCCAGCGCCGGCAGCTGCACCAGGAGCTCCGCGAGCTGCGCGCAAGCGCGTCGCGGCGAGCCACCACCGAGCGTGAGCGCACGATCACCCGCGCCGAGGTCCTGCGACGCAAGGCCACCGCCACCGCGGGGGCGGACGCCGCCGAGCGCCGCCGCGGCATCGACGGCCTCGCACTCGCCCTCACGGCCCACGACCCGCGCCGCGTGCTCGAGCGCGGCTACGCGATGGTCGACGACGGCAGCGGCGAGCTGATCGGGACCGCGGCCCGCGCACGCGAAGCGGGCCGCGTGCGCATCACCTTCGCCGACGCATCCGTGCCCGCCACCATCGAGGAGCCATGACCGACACCGAGCAGACCTACGAGCAGGCGAGCGCCCGCCTCGAGGAGATCATCCGCCGGCTGGACTCGGGCGAGGCCGGCCTGCGCGAGACCCTCGGGCTCGTTCAGGAGGGCCGCAGCCTGGTGGAGTACTGCGCCGCCGAGCTCGACGCCGTCAGCTCCGGCCTCGAGGAGCTGCGCCTCGACGAGCTCGTCGCCCGCCTGGAGAGCCAGGACGCGGCGCGCGGCACCGACTCCTCCGAGGAGCCCGTATGACCACGTTCGACCGCATCGCCGGCCTGCCGCTCGTCATCGAGGGCTACGACCTCGACTTCCTCGAGCGGAACGTCTCCAGCGGGTTCCTGCGCAAGACGACGATCATCACGCTCCGCGGCGGCGGCGAGACCGGCATCGGCGAGGACGTCAGCTACGACACCGAGGACCACGACGCGGCCGAGGCGGCGGGAACGTACCTGCCGCTCGCGGGCACCTGGACCCTCGCCTCGTTCTGCGATCACGTCGAGGCACTCGACCTGTTCTCGCTGCCGCCCGTGCGCGAGGTGTCCCGCCGCTACCGCATCTGGGCCTACGAGTCCGCCGCGCTCGACCTGGCCCTGCGCCAGGCGGGAACCAGCCTGCACCAACGGCTCGGGATCACGCCGCGCCCGGTCCGCTTCGTCTGCTCGCTGCGCCTGTCCGATCCGGGCGAGGCGCCGACGCTCGAGCCGCTGAGCCGCCGCCTGCGCGAGTACCCCGCGCTGCAGTTCAAGCTCGATCCGACGCCGGACTGGAGCGACGAGCTGATCGCCGGCCTGCAGGCGACCGGCGCGGTCGAGTCGGTCGACCTCAAGGGCCTGTACGAAGGCACGTCGGTGGACGTCCCTGCCGACCCGGTGTTCTACACCCGGATCGCGGAGGCCTTCCCGGACGCCTGGATCGAGGATCCCAAGCTCACGCCCCAGACCGACGCGGCGCTGCTGCCGCACCGGGACCGGATCACCTGGGACGCCAACATGCACTCCGTGGCGGACCTCGACGCGCTGCCGTTCCCGCCGAAGGTCGTCAACGTCAAGCCCTCACGCTTCGGCCCGCTGCGCGACCTGCTGCGCGCCTACGACACGTGCGCCGAGCGCGGCATCGGGATGTACGGCGGCGGCCAGTTCGAGCTCGGCTGCGGCCGCGGGCAGATCCAGTACCTGGCCTCGCTGTTCCACCCCGGCGGCCCCAACGACGTCGCCCCCGGCGGCTACAACGAGCCCGACCCGGCCGCCGGGCTGCCGGTCAGCCCGCTCGCGGTGGCGGTCTCGGCGACCGGGTTCCGCTGGGAATGAGCGCCGGCGCGGCGCCCGCCGCCATCCCCGGGGCGACGCTGCTCGGCTGGGCCTTCTCGCACGTCGACGCGATCCGTTTCGGCGACCTTGACGCGTTCCGCCACCTCAACAACGTGGCGTTCCTGCAGTTCTTCGAGTCGGCCCGGATCGCCTACATCACCGAGCTCGTGCCCTCGCACCGGCCCACCGAGCCGGAGGACGACTGGGCGCTGATCTTCGCCGAGTGCCACATCAACTACCGCGCGCCCGCCTTCTTCGCGGAGGAGATCCGCACACACGTCCGCCCGTCGCATCTGCGGCGCTCCAGCGTCCGCATCGAGTTCCGCATGACCAGCGAGGCCGACGGGCGGCTGCTCGCCGAGGGCTGGGGTGCGATGGTGGGCTACGACTACGTCGCCGGAGCGGCCTGCCCGCTGCCCGAGGTCCTCATCGCGCCCCTGCGCGCCCAGGGCGCCGCGGACGCCGGGTAGTTACCCTCCCCCGCGTCGTGCCCGAACGCGTCGCCATCGCCGGTACCGGCGCCATCGCCTGCGGGCTGGCGCAGCTGGTCGCCCACCGCGGCGACGTCGTCGTGCTCGCCCGGTCGGCCACGTCGGCCGAGCGCGTCGACGAGGAGCTGCGACTGCGACTGCGGTCCGACGAGCAGGCCACCGGCAAGGTCCGCGTGACCACCGACCCGGCCCACCTGCGTGATGCGACGCTCCTCGTCGAGGCGGTCGCCGAGGATCACGCCGTCAAGGCCAGCGTGCTGGGGACGCTGGCGAAGGTCGCCGCCGACGGCGCGCTGATCGCCACGACGACGTCCTCGCTGTCCGTGACCGAGCTGTCGCTCGCCAGCGGCCACCACGATCGGTTCTTCGGCTTCCACGTCTTCAACCCCGTGACGAAGATGGCGCTCGTCGAGCTGATCTTCCCGACGCGCGCCAGCGACGACACGCGCGGGCGCGCGGTCGCGCTGACCGAGGCCCTGGGCAAGACGCCGGTCGTCGTCCCCGACATGCCCGGGTTCGTCGTCAACCGGCTGCTGTTCCCCTACCTCTTCAGCGCCGTCGAACTGCTCGACGACACCGGCATGACGGCGGCCGACGTCGACCGCTGCATGACGCTGGGCGCCGGGCAGCCGCTGGGGCCGCTCGCGCTGCTCGACTTCGTCGGCCTCGACGTGGCGCTGGCGATCGGCCACGCGATCGACCGCCCGGTCCCCTTGCGCCTGCGGACCCTGGTCGATGACGGGATGCTCGGGCGCAAGACGGGGAAGGGCTTCCACAGCTACCCCAGCGCGCGGTCGTGACCGGCCTGCGCGTCTGGCGGATCCCGTACTCCACGAACGTCGAGCGCGTCGCGCTGGCGCTCGCCCACAAGGGCCTGCAGGTGACGTGGGTGGACGTCGATGCCGGCGACCGCTCGGACGTGATCGCCCGCAGCGGGCAGGCGCTCGTCCCGATCCTGCAGACCGCCGGCGGCACGGTCATCGCCGATTCGACGGCGATCCTCGACTGGCTCGACGAGCAGGTGCCGGAGCCGGCGCTGCACCCCGCCGATCCGGCGCGCCGCGCGGAGGCCGCGATCGCCGTCGACTGGTTCAACCGCGTCTGGAAGCTGGCGCCGAACGCGATCGCCGCCGAACGCGCCGCGCCGGAACCGGACGCCGCGCGGGTCGCCCGGCTCGGCGCGGAACTCCGCGGCAGCCTGCCCCGGTTCGAAGCGCTGCTCCGTGATCGCCCGTTCCTGCTCGGCGACGAGCTGGGCGCGTTCGACCTCTGCGCGTTCCCGTTCCTGAAGTACGGCGTCACGCCGGTCGCGCCCGACGATCCCGACGACTTCCACCGCGTGCTGGCCGAGCACCTCGCGCTCGGCGCCGCGTTCCCGCTGCTCGCCCGATGGATCGCGCGGATCGACGCGCTGCCCCGGGCCTGAGGAACCTTTTCGCGGTCCTTGAGGCGGGCTTCATGTCCGGACGGCAAGCTGCGCCTACCTGACACAGAAGCACGAACTCCTCCTCCTCATCCTCCTCCGACCGGCCCGCGCAAGCGGGCCGGTTGTGGTTTGGAGGCACGCCGGAAGGCCTTACGGGACCCGTACGCGCCATTTAGGGGCGCTTGAGCCCGGCGGCCGATACTTCGCTGAGAAGTACCTCGCAAGTGCACCTCCTCCCAGAAGCACCGATCCGGCCCGCGCAAGCGGGCCGGACTCGTTGTCGGGTGCAGGTCAGTCGTCGTCGGCGATGGCGGCGGCGGGCGCGCGGCGGCGCAGGCGCACCGCCTCGATCCGGTTCTCGCGCAGCGACTCCACGCGGATCGACCAGCCCTCCACCTTGACGGCGTCGCCGCGCTTGGGCAGGCGCCCGAGCTCGGCGAACACGAGGCCGCCGACGGAGTTGTAGGCGTCGGTGTCGACCGGCAGCTCGATCCCGTGATCCTCGAGGTCGGTGATCGCCACGTGGCCGCGCACGAACCAGTCGCCGTTGGCCAGGCGGCGCACGGCGCCTCCGGCCGGATCGGTCTCGTCGTCGATCTCGCCGACGACCTCCTCGACGATGTCCTCGACGCTGACGACGCCGGCCGTTCGGCCGTACTCGTCGACGACGACCGCCATCGACGAGCGCTCGCGCTGCAGATCGGCGAGCAGGTCGTCGAGCGGCTTGGTCTCCGGCACGATCAGCGCGTCCTTGATCAGCGACTCGATCGAGGCACCGGGACCCTCGGCCATGTACAGCCGGGCCAGCGAGTTGGAGTGCACGGTGCCGCGGACGCGATCGGTGTTCTCGTCCTCCGTCACGACGAGGCGCGTGTGCCCGGAGGACACGCAGCGGCGCAGCGCCGTCTCGACGTCCTCGGAGATGTCGACCGTGACGACGGCGGGGAACGGCGTCATCACCTGGCGCGCCTCCTGCTCGTGCAGGTGGAAGACGCCGGCGAGCATGCCGGCCTCGCCCGGGTCGAGCTTGCCGCCCGTCTGCGCCTGGGCGATCAGCAGCTTGAGGTCGTCGGGCGTCCCGCCCTCCTCGCTCGCCCGCTCGGGGTCGATCCGCATCAGCCGCAGGATGCCGTTGGCCGCCGCGTTGAGGCCGCCGACGAACGGCCGCGTCGCCGTCTCGAACGCGCCGAGCGGGGCGGCGCAGCGGCGCGCGACGTCCTCGGCGTGAATGATCGAGATGATCTTCGGGACCTGCTCCCCGGCGATCACGTGCACGGTCGTCACGAGGATGTAGGCGATCGCGATCGCGACGGCGACGGACGCGCCGTGGGAGAGCGGACCGCCGAGCAGGGGTTCGAGCACGCTCGCGATCGCCGGCTCACCGAGGAAGCCGATGCCGAGCGACGCGAGGGTGATGCCGAACTGGCACGCCGACAGGTAGCGGTTCAGCTCGTCCTGCTGGGCCGCAGCGCGCGTGGCTCCGCGGACGCCCTCGGCGGCCTGCTCGTCGAGCCGCCCGGGCACGGCGCGAACGAGCGCGAACTCGGCCGCGACGAAGAACCCGTTCACCAGCACGAGCACGAGCACCGCGGCGATGAGCAGCGCGGTCATGGGGTGGCGGCGGTCCTGCCGCCGCTACTTCGCGGGAGATCTTCTGGCACGCGCGTTCGCCGCGGCGAGGGTATCAGCCGCCGGGATCTGCGAGGCCGTCGATCGTCCGCGCGAGCGCGTGGTCGGCGGCGGTGACGGCACCCGCCGAGTGCGTCGAGAGGGTCAGGCGCACGTTGTTCCAGCCGTGGACGAGGATGTCGGGATGGTGGCCGGCGTCCTCGGCGACGGCGGCGACGCGGTTGACGAACGCGATCGCCGCCGGGAAGTCGGCGAACCGCAGATCGCGCACCAGCGCCCCGCCATCCTCTCGCCACCCGGCTCCCGTCTCATCCATGCCTACGATTCTTGCATGCGGATCGTGAGCCTCGTCCCCCATGCGACGGAACTGCTGTTCGCGCTGGGCCTGCGGGACAGCGTCGTCGGCGTCACGCACGAGTGCGACCACCCCGAGCCGGCGCGGGACCTGCCACACGTCACCCGCGATGCGCTGCCGAGCGGCCTCAGCTCGGCGCAGATCGACGCCGCCGTGCGCGAGCGGACCGCCGGCGGCGAGGCGATCTACGAACTCGACGCCGACCTGCTGCGCGAACTCGAGCCCGACCTGATCGTCACCCAGAAGCTGTGCCCGGTCTGCGCGGTGAGCTACGACGACGTCGTCGCCGTGGCCGACACGCTCCCGACGTGCCCGAAGGTCATCGCGCTGGACCCGAAGACGTTCGGCGAGACGATGGTCGACATCCGGACGGTCGGCCAGGCGGCCGACGTGCAACGGGCGGCCCTCGACCTGGTGGCACGCCAGCGCGAGCGGGTCGACCGGGTGAAGCTCGCCGTCGAGGGCCTGCCGCGGGTGCCGGTCGTCGCGCTCGAATGGCTCGACCCCGTGTTCATCGGCGGGCACTGGACGCCGCAGTTGATCGAGCTCGCCGGCGGCGTCGACGTCCTCGGCCTCGCGGGCGAGCCGTCGGCGCAGGTCTCGTGGGAGGTCGTCGCCGCCGCGCAGCCCGCGGTCGTCGTGGTGATGCCGTGCGGCTACGACGCGGCGCGGGCGCTCGTCGAGGCCGAGCTGTACGCGGAGCGGCTGCGCGAGCTGGGAGCCCGCCGCGTGGTCGCCATCGACGCATCGGCCACCTTCTCGCGGCCCGGCCCGCGCCTGGTCGACGGGCTTGAGATCCTCGCGCACGTCCTGCACCCGGATCGCGTGCCCGGCGCGCCCGGTCCGGTGCTCGACGTGGTCCTGTAGACCTACACGACGGCGAGCGAGCCGACGACCGCAGCGACGGCGATCGCCGCGCATGCAGCCCAGCCGAGCCCGTCCGGGCGCCCGTGGCGCTCGGCCCAGACGAACGCCAGGCCCGCGAGCCCCCCGCCGATCAGCCCGCCGAGGTGCCCGCCGAGCGAGATGTTGTTCCCGCCGAGGCTGAACAGCAGGTTGAACACGATCAACATGCCGATGTTCGTGCGCAGCGGGTTGATGCCGCGCGAGTAGAGCATCGTCGCCGTCGCACCCATCAGGCCGAACACGGCACCCGACGCGCCGATCGTCAGCGCGTTCGGTGACAGGAGCAGCGCGCCGAAGGACCCGGCCAGCAACGAGGTGAAGTACAGCGCCACGAACTTCCAGCGCCCCAGCTCGACCTCGAGCTCGCGCCCGATGAGCCACAGCAGCAGCATGTTGAAGCCGATGTGGATGATGCCGTCGTGCAGGAAGCCGGTCGTGACGAGGCGGTAGTACTCGCCGTCGGCCACCGACGGTCCGAACAGGCCGTAGTCGATCCGCAGGCGCACCGTGTTCGCGGCGTTCTCGACAAGCCAGACGAGGACGTTGATCGCGATCAGCGCGGCGGTCACCGGCGGAACGGACTGCGAGGCGTCGCTGATCGTTCGCACCTTCACGCGATCGCCGGCGCAGTCCGGGCAGCGCATCCCGACGGGGCTCGGCGTCATGCAGTCGGGGCAGATCGGCTTGCCGCAGCGCGAGCAGCTGACCCGCGTCTCAAGCGAGGGGTGCCGGTAACACGTGGCCATCAGGCGCTCACGGGTTGCGAAGCCGGCGCTCGACCTCGTCGGCGATCGTGCGGATCGCGTCCGAGGCGAACTCGGCGGCGTCGGAGTTCGCGACGCCGACGCGCCCGCGGCGCTTGGCGCGCAGCAGGCTGACGCCCGCGGCCGCGACGCTGCCGACGGCGACGGCGGCGACCGGGCGCACCCAGGTGCGCGGATCGTGCAGCGACCGCAGCTCCCATGCGTCCAGCTCCTCGGCGGCGAGTGCGGCGATCTCCGCGAGGGTGCTCTCCAGGCGCTCGGCGAGATGCGGGGGCGGCTCGATCGGCGCGAGCGCGCGGCCCAGCAACTGCTCGACGTCGATGGACGGGCCGGTCATCGGCTCAGACCTCCGCGGGTGCCGCGACGATCGTCTCCAGCTGCTTGATCGCGCGATGGATCAGCACCTTCGTCGCACCGTCCGTGCGCCCGAGCGAGCGCGCGATCTCCTTGTTGTCCATGCCCAGCGCGAAGCGCATGATCAGCGCCTCGCGGCGGTCGTCCGGCAGCTGCTTCACGCCCTCGAGGATCCGCTGCAGCTCGTCGCGGCCCTCGACGATGTCCTCCGTCGTGTGCGTCGTCCGCAGCTCGGGACCCTCGTCGATCGGCGACTGCGGGCGACGCGAGCGGTCGCGATAGAGGTTCGCGGCCAGGTTGTGCGCGATGCGGATCAGCCACGGGCGCAGCGGCCGTCCGTCGGACTCGGCCAGCGCGCGCTCGAAGTGCCGGTAGGCCTGCAGGAACGTCTGCTCGGTCAGGTCCTCGGCGTCGTGGTGGTTGCCCACCCGGTAGTACGAGTAGGAGTAGACGTCGCGCAGGTGATCCCGGTACAGGTCCGAGAAGCGACGGTCGAGCTCGGCCTTGTCCACGCATCGGAGCCTACGCGACCCGGGCGCCGACGATGCGCTTGGGCGCGGTGATCTGCTCGGCGAACGCGACGGCCGTGGTGCCGCCGGCGATGACGTCCGCCAGTTGGGCCACGACCGGTCCGCGGACCCCGGCCCGCTGGAACGCCTCGTGCAGGAGCGGCAGCGAGTCCAGCGCCTCGGCGACGTGGCCGAGTCGCGGCGTGACCTCGGCGGCGGGAACGCCGCGCGCGAGCAGTTCGCCGGCGCGGCGGTTGCGTCCGCCGCTGGCGGCGATCGAGGCGATGAGGTCGCCGGCGCCGGCCAGCCCGGTGAACGTCTCGGGCGCGACGCCGAGCGTGCGGCCGTAGGCGGCGATCTCGGCGAACACGCGGCCCGCGGCAGCCCCGGCGGCATTGGGGCCCAGGACCGACGCGGTGGACGCCGCGAGCACGGCGGCGTTCTTCGCGACGCCGGCCAGGTCGACGCCGACCACGTCGCGGGAGACCTCGGCCTCGAACCCGGCGTCCGTCAGCACCCGGCGCAGTTGCGCGGCGAAGTCCGGATCGGCGCTGGCGACCGCGAACGCGGCGCCGTTCTCGAGCATGTCCCCGGCGTGGGCGGGACCGCCGAGGCAGGCGACGGGGCGCCCGCCGGCACGGCTCGCGACGTAGCTCGTCGCCAGCTCTCCGGTCGGCACGAGGCCCTTGGACAGGACGAGCAGGCCAGTGCGGCGGCCCAGGCGGTCGGCGATCTGGCCGACCACCGCCGGCAGGTCGCGGGCCGGGACGGCGAGGCACACGACGTCGGCGCGCAGCAGGTCCAGGTCCGTCGTCCGCGCGAGGTGGACCGTCTGCGGGATGCGGATGCCCGGGAGGAACCGCTCGTTCTCGCCGGCGGCGAGGATCGCGTCCGCGTCCTCGGCGGTGCGGCAGCCCAGCTCGACGTCCATGCCCGAGCCGGCGAGCGCGACGGCGAGGCTGGTGCCCCAGGAGCCGGCACCGACGATGGCGACGCGGCGGACCGGCGGGGTCCCGCCGAGCCATTCCCATTGCAGCTCGACGCACGGCCAGATGCGATCGGCGACGGCCGCGGCGAGCGCGCGCGAGGGGTTCTCCACGCGCGGGAAGGTGAGCGGGCGGCCGGCGCGGATCGTGATCTTGCGCGGGTAGATGCGCCATCCGCGGCGCACGTCGTCGGTGCCGAAGACGGCGATCGGGACGACGGGGGCCCCGGTCTCCAGCGCCAGGCGGCCGACGCCGCTGCGGGTGTGGCCGAGCGGGCCCGGGCGCACGCGCGTGCCCTCGGGGAAGATCATGACGCCGTCGCCGCGCTCGAGGATCTTGCGCGCGACGGCCATCGAGGCGTCGTCGCCGCTGCCGCGGTCGATCGGGAAGGCCCCGAGCGCGTTGAGGAACCAGCGCTGGAACTTGGACTTCTCGAACAGCTCGCGCTTGGCGACGAAGTACAGCGGGCGCTTCTGGATCGCCGAGATGACGAACGGATCGAGGAACGAGCGGTGGTTGGCCGCGAAGATCACGGGCCCCTCGGCGGGGACGTGCTCGCGGCCGACGCGCCCGAGGCGGAAGTAGACGAGGAAGAACGGCATGAAGAGCAGGCGCACGATCCGGAAGACGATCGGGTTGACGCCCCTCGTCCCGGTGCGATCCAGCAGCTCGTCGTGCGCGTGGCGGTCTGGGCCCTCCATGCGATGGATTACACCCCCTGGCGCGGCGGTTACAGCCTGCGGCCGCTCATCCGATGCCGGGTCGCAGCCCGTAGGGTGAGGTGGATGGACGACGACCTGCAGACGACCTTCGGCGGCGCCCTCGCCGGTGCGATCGCGGCCGGCGTCTGGGCGCTGCAGCAGCCGCTCGACATGCGGGCGTTCGGTGTCCCCTACGACGACACCGAACTCCTCGGCAAGGCCGTGACGCGCGGACCCGCATGGCGGCCGCTCGGCGTGGCCATCCACCTCGCCAACGGCGCGGCGTTCGGCGCCGCGTACGCGCGTCTCGCACGGCGCTCGCCGCTGCCCGCGTGGGCGAACGGCCCGGCGGCGGGGATGACCGAGCACCTGGCGTCGTGGCCGTTCGTCGGCCTCGCGGACCGGTTCCATCCGGCACGCGAGGACTTCCCGCAGCTCGCCGGCGACCCCGCCGCGTTCGCCCAGGCGACCTGGCGCCATCTGCTCTTCGGGGTCGTGCTCGGGGAGACCGAGCGGCGCCTCAACCGCCGGTAGGCTGAACCGCACCCGCCGGAGTAGCTCAGCTGGCCAGAGCAACCGCCTTGTAAGCGGTAGGTCACCGGTTCGAATCCGGTCTCCGGCTTTGTAGACGTCCTGGTAATCAGCAGGTTTTGGTGTCGTAGTTGCCTTACGCCTTGTTCTTGTCCTAGAATCTTGTCCTCCATCAGCCCGGAACGGATCCGCGGCAGGAGCGCACATGGCGAAGGCAATCAAGGGCCACCTCCGAGTCGAAGAGCGCAAGGGCGCCCGCGTCTGGGTCGCGAAGCACGGCCGCGCCGAAGGCGGCTCGACCCGGAAGGTGCTCGGCCCCGCGTGGGCCAAGGACAGTGGTCGCAAGACGGAACGCGGCGCCAGGGTCTGGCGCGCCGCGGACGGCCCCAAACCCGAGGGCTACCTCACGCCGCGCGAAGCCCAGGTCGCACTCGACGACATCCTTGCGCAGGAGCGCTCCAAGCCGGCCACCCCGCGGCCACGAGTCGCGGCCCGCACGTTCGGCGATGCGTGCCGCGCGTACCTGACGTACGCGCACACCGAACAGGAGCGGCCCGTCTCCAATTCGACGCTGCGCAACTACCGCGGCGCCATCGAGGTCCACCTCATCCCCGCCTTCGGCGACGACACGCCCGTCCGCCGCATCACCGCGGACCGCATCAACGACTTCCGGGCCGAGCAACTGACGCGCGGCCGTCAGGCGCCACACGGCAAGGGATCGCGCGGCCGGCCCCCGACGGGCACGCCGCGAACCCGCGAGGCGGTACGACGCGACATGCTCGTGCTCAGCAGCGTCCTGAAGCTCGCACGCAAGCGCGGATGGATCGCCTACAACCCGATGCCCGACGTCGAGCGCATCGCGGCGCCGCAGCCCTCGGGCGACTTCAACGTCCTCGACGCAGCACAGGTCGAGGCCGTCGCCCGCGCGGCGCAGGACGGATGGACAGCGATCGAGCCCGGAGTCCGACCGCGCACGCGTGTGACCGACGCGGAAGCGACGCGGCTGAGCGGGCAGCGGCGAGCGACCGCGGCAACCCACGCGGCCGTCATCCGCTTCGCGGCCTACACGGGACTGCGGCTCGGGGAGCTCCGCGCGCTGCGCTGGCGCGATGTCGACTTCGCTCGGGCGGTCGTCCACGTGCGCCGCAACGCGCCGGCAACGGCGGCACCGGGGACGGTGAAGGCGCCGAAGTCGGGCCGGGTGCGGTCGGTGCCGCTGTCCGACCCTGCGGCCCGGGTCGTCGATGCCATCCACCGTGAGCGCCGGCCCAGGCCCGACGACCTCGTGTTCCCCTCCCCTGCCACCGGTGGTCTGATCGACTCCGGGGATCTGCGCGACACGTTCTACGCCGCGCTCGCCGCTGCCGGCCTCGGGCACTTGCGCGAGAAGCCCGAGAACCCGATCACGTTCCACGACCTGCGCCACACGTTCGGGACCATCGCCGTCGCGGGCGGCGCGCAGCTCCTCCAGGTCCAGGCGTGGATGGGCCACTCGAACATCGCCACGACGATGCGCTACCTGCACCACGTTCCGCGCCACGACGACGCCGCGCTGCTGACGCGAGCGTTCGCGGTCGAGTCCGGCGCGATCGACGACGCCGCTGAGCACCAGCCGACTCTCAGCTGACGCGCGAGAGCCGCCCGCCGAGGACCGCTCGCTCCACGTCGGCCCGCAGGAGCCGGACGTTGCGCCCGACGCGATAGTGCGGCAGGCGCTCCTCACGGGCGTACTGCGTCACGGTCTTGACCGGGATCCCGAGCAGGACGGCGACATCGCCCGGATGCAGCATCGGCTCGCTCAGCATCGGCAGCGGCTCGCCGCGATAGTGCTCGACGGTCGCCGCGAACGCCGGATCGTCGAGCGCCGAGGCGCACGCCTGAGCGAACGCCTGATCGATCACCGTCACGCCGCCGCACGCTCGCGCTGCCGCGCCCGCCGCTCGCCCATGCCATCCATGCTGCGCGTCTCGGCGCGCCCACCCAACACTGTTGCTCGCCAAGGCCGAGATCCACACGCCATGACGCCTCCGTCACGACTTCGAACCCGCGCGAGAAGACCCGTCCACGCTCGGGCACAGATCGGGCACAGCTCGGGCAGGGCTCGGGCAGGGCTCGGGCACAGCGCGCTGCCCCGAACACTCGGAACACGATTATTTCCAGGGGATTCGCGCGAGGTGTCCTGGCGGACACCTCGCGCTTTGCGCTCGGTCTCGCACGGGCACCACGGGCCGGCCCGCCTGCGGCGTGCCTCTCGCTGCGCTCGCCGTGCCGCCCGGCGAGAAGGTCCCGAGGGACCCCGGCCGGCCCCTGGCGGGGCCGCCCCGGGCCGCTTCGCGGGCGCCCGACGGCTCGCGCCGTCCCGGCGGCCTGGCGGCCGCCCATCAGTCCCCCGGGACCACAAGCATTTCGAGCCACCGCGCCGCTCACGCAAGACCTGGGCACTCGCGCCAGGGTCACGGGGCCCGGCGATGCCAGGCTCAGCCCGGGCGAGAAGACGCCTGTCGGGCGGGCGACCTACTGCGGCGCGACGGTCACGGCCGAGGAGGTCACGGTGCGCGGTTCAGGGCCGCCATCGTCGAGCTGATACCGAAAGCGATACGACGTCCTGACCCGGACGGTCGTGTGGAACGTGAAGTACCCGCGCGCGTCCGTCGCGATGCGCTTCAGCGTCGTATAGGCGACGCGGCCGTGGAGGCGCCGCTGCACCGTCACCGTGGTACGTCCTCCCGGGCGGACCTGCCCCCAGACGGTCGCGGTGCGCCGTCCGCGTGGCAGGTCGACCCAGAACGGGTTCGGGAACACGCGCGCGGCCGGCTTCGCGTGGCCCTGCTCGTCGAACAGGCCGGACTGCCAGCCCGTGAAGCTCGAGGCCGCGGTCGTCGAGCGATTCAGCGGATCGTCGCGCCACAGGTACTGGATCAGCATCCTGACGCGCGGCTGGCGCCATGCGAGGTATGCCCCCTCCTGGATCCATGCGGCCTGCTGCGAGAGCGAGACCCCGAGCACAGGATCTGGCGGATTCGTCTGGTAGCCGTACTCCGTGAAGTACAGACCGAGCGGGCGGCGGTAGCTCGTGCCGTTGCGCATGCCGCGCGCGTACTGGATGCGGTCGATCGTCCGCAGCAGCCGGGGGATGTCGGCCATCGACGCCTCGTCGGGGTCGGTGCGCTTCGCGAGCGGGGACGAGAGGATGCCGTGCGGGTGGTACGCGATCCCGTCGGCCGCGATCGGATGAAAGCCGCGACGACAGGTCGCCGAACGCCGCTCGGCCTTGAGCTTGCGGTCCACGCACCCCAGGGCGCGCAGGAACGTCAGCGGCTTCATCACCGCGTTGACGGCGCGAGGCCGATGACCGCGTGGGGCCAGGGCGCCCGCGTAGACCCGGGCTCCGTGATCGGCTCGCTTGATCGCCGAGGCCACCTGCTGGTAGATCGCGCGGTAGATCGCCGGCGACGCGGGCGTGCAGTGCCGGTGGACGCAGCTGAACTGCGGCTGCAGCCAGACCGGCTGATTGGGCTCGTTCCAGACGATGTACTGACCCACGGTCGCGCCGTACCGCTTCGCGACGGCACCGGCGAACGATGCGAACTTGGCCGGGTCCGGCTTGTACCTGCCGTTGCGGCGCGACGGGACGCGGCTGCCCCAGACGGGACCGGGGCCGGTGACGGCGACGATCGGCTCGATCCCGTTCGCACGCAGCGCGTTGATCGCGTTGTCGATGGGCCCCCAGTCGTAGTTGGGATCGTCAGGGTTCGAGGGCTGGAACCCCGCCGGCGCGTTCGTCGCGCCGGGCACCGGAGCGACGTAGTGCCAGATCACGAGCACCCTGGCGACGTCGACGCCGGCGGCCTTCCAGCGCGGGACCGTGGCGGCGGTCAGCGACGGCTGGCGCTGCGTCACGCCGTCATCGGCGATTCCGACGACCATGCCGCGAGAGGCGGCGGCCGACCCGGTGAGCGCCGCCGCCACGAGCGCCGAAGCGAGCAGCAGGACCCCGAGCAGGCGGTGCGTCGGGCTTCGGCCGCTCAGCACGCGCGGATGCGGCGAATGTGGAGCGACGGCGTCGTGTTCAGGCTGTGCAGCGGGGGTGCCATTCGTTCTCCGAGGAAGGCCTGATCATCCTCGGTCGCATAGCAGCGCGGTATGGGGGTTGCCATCCATCTCAGGCCGCGGCTGGCTGCGATCGAGCCATCCGTGCTCACGGCCGCGAAGAGCAGGGTCCCCTTGGTGGCGAGGTCGTCGAGGCTCGACGTGGCGACGAAGTCCTCAGCGAGTGCCTCAGCGCCCCGTCGCGCCGTTCCTTCGGCACGCCGGGGCGCCAAGCCGAACCACGCCGAGGAAGGGGCGCGGTGCTTCCCTGAGACGAGCCGGGCTGCCGAACTGGGGGAACGGATCCGCGACTCGCAGCAGATCCTAGGTTCGTTCCGGATCTCTGCCATGGGGGCGGACCCCCATACCCGGCGCGCGGTGCGGCGGGCATGCTGGGCGACATGACCGAAGCCATCGGAGTCCTCGTCGTCGACGACCACCCTGCTGTTCGCGCGGGGCTCCGCGCCCTGATCGATGCCGAAAGCGACATGCGCGTCGTCGCCGAAGCTGACGATGAGTACTCGCTGGTCCCCGCGATCCGCCGGGCCGAGCCCGACGTGGTGCTGCTGGACTACAAGCTGCCGGGCACGAACGGCATCGCACTGTGCCATCGCGTCAAGAGCAGGGCAGCGGCACCGCGCATCGTGATCTACTCGTCGTTCGTCGCGGCATCGATGTCCGTCCCGGCACGCATCGCCGGGGCCGACGCGCTCATTGACAAGGGCGTCCCGCCGCGCGACCTCACCGGCGCGATCCGTCGCGTCGCCGGCGGCGAGTCGGCGGTGCCGCAGGTGACCGCGGAGTCGATGTCGCTCGCCGGCGACCTGCTCATGATCGACGATCTCCCTATCCTCGGCATGCTCGTCAACGGTGTCTCGCGCCGCGAGCTCGCCGAGACGCTCGGCATCAGCGTTGAAGACCTCAACCACCGCATCGAACGGATCCTCGGCGTCCTCGCCTAGGACACCGGACGACCATCAGGCGCCGACGCCGCTCCTCGCGATGCCGCGCCGCACGCTCCTGGCCCGGGTCTTCCTCGCGAACGCGCTGATCTTCGTCGTGGCGTTCGCGCTGCTCGCGCTCCTGCCGATCACGGTCAGCTGGCCTGCGACCGCCGGCGAGCTCGGCGTGCTGCTCGGCGGCCTGGTCGTCATGCTCGTCGCGAACCTTCTCCTGATGCGTCGGGTCCTCACGCCGCTCGGCCGGCTGCGACAGGCGATGACTGCGGTCGATCCGCTCCGGCCCGGCCAGCGGATCGACGTCGGGGCGCGCAGCGTCGAGGTCGCGGAGCTCACCCGCGCGTTCAACGAGATGCTCGACCGGCTGGAAGCCGAGCGGCGCGAGAGCTCGCGCCGGACCCAGTCGGCGCAGGAGCAGGAGCGGCGCGCGCTCTCACTCGAGCTTCACGACCAGGTCGGCCAGAACCTCACCGCGCTGCTGCTGCAACTGGACGTCGCCTCCCGGACGGCCACTCCGGAGCTCGAAACGGCGCTCGATGCCTCGATCGACACGGTCCGCGAGTGCCTGGACCAGGTGCGCGCGATCGTCAGGCGTCTCCGTCCGGAGGTCCTCGACGACCTCGGCCTGCGAAGCGCGATCGACCACCTGTGCGACCGAGTCGAGCACGATACCGGCATGATCATCGAACGCGACCTTGACCGGGACCTCCCGCTGCTGAGCTCAGATGCGCAGCTCGTCGTGTACCGCGTGACGCAGGAGAGCCTGACGAATGTCGTCCGGCACTCGCGCGCCCGAAGGGTGTCGATCGAGCTCCGGCCGCGGGCCGCGGGCGTGCAGCTGAAACTGACCGACGACGGCGTCGGGGCGGTCGCCGGCCAGCGTGAAGGATCCGGGATACGTGGCATGCGCGAGCGCGCGCTGATGATCGGCGCGGGCTTTCGCGTCGGGCCTGGCGACGGATCCGGCACGACCGTCGTGCTCGACATCCCGAAGGAGGAGACCCGCGTATGACGACGCCGCTGCGCACACGGATCCTCCTCGCCGACGACCATGACCTCGTCCGCGCCGGCCTGCGCATGGTGCTCAACCTCGAGCCCGACCTGGAGGTCGTCGCGGAGGCGGCCGATGGCCCTGCGGCGATCGAGCGGGCACTGCATGACGACATCGACCTCGTGATCCTCGACGTCAGCATGCCGCGCCTGACGGGGTTGCAGGCAGCCCGGCAGCTCGCCGCGCATCGCCCCGACCTGCGGGTGCTGCTGCTGACGATGCACGACAGCGAGCCCTACCTGGTCGATGCGATCGCCGCCGGAGCGTCCGGCTACGTGCTCAAGTCCGAGGCCGACCGCGACCTGGTGGCAGCGTGCCGGGCGGTCATGCGGGGTGATCGGTTCGTGCACCCTGCGGCGATGTCCGGCCTCGTCGCCGAGCAGCTCGATCGCGCGGCACGCGGCGAGCCGGCCTCCGCGAGTGTTCTCACCCCGCGCGAGACCGAGGTGGTGAAGCTCGTCGCCGAGGGGCAGACGACGAAGGAGATCGCCGAGGTGCTGAAGATCAGCGAGAAGACCGTCGAGCGTCACCGCGCGAACGTCTTCGAGAAGCTCGAGATCACCGATCGCGTCGCGCTCACGCGCTACGCGATACGGCTCGGGCTCATCGACGCCTAGCGGTTCGTGGCAGCTGCCAGCGGCCGCCCGCCGTGACCGGCGATGCGGCGTGATCGCACGGCGAACGCCATCCGGATGATCTGCTGTGTCCAGCAGGAATCGCTCGTGCCCGGAACCGGAACGGCGCAGTAGGCGTCGGTTCGCCCGTCTGCCGTCACCAGGACGGCGTTCGCGTCGGCCACTTCGCACATGCAGACCCGGCAGAAAGGCATCTTCGACTCCTTGTTCGCTGGACCTGGATGTTGCTGTCCACTGCGCAGTGACGACATGGGTGCTGACCCCCATGCCGCGCCGAGCCGCGCCGATGGGGGGTGGCACTCATGGTCGCCGGGGCATCAGGCGGGCAGGCTGTGCATCACGTCCAGGGTGCTCAGCCAGACCCCGGAGTCAAACGATCCCCGAAAGGCTCGAAATCACATGAAGAGCATCCCTCTGTTCCGCCGGCGCCGGCGAGCTGTCGCCCTCGCCCTGACAGCCATCGTCGCCGCACCGGTTCGGTCAGCCCGCGCGCGACCGACAGCTGCCCGAACCCCGTGGCGGTGTCGAAGCCGACGGTGATCGTGCGCGGCAGGGTCGCCGGGACCTCGCGGTAGCCGGTGCCCTGGTCGCCCGCCGCCACGACCGTGATCACGCCCTGGCGGAACGCGGCCGTGACCGCGAGACCGAGGACCGTCGCGTCGGCGTTCGCGACCGCCTCAGTCAGCGGCCCCGGTGGCGCGAGCACGATCACCCGCGCCTTGCGCCGCACCGCTCCGGCGATGCCCCGCACCGTCCAGGACGGCCGCGTCTGCGACCGCTGATCGTATGTGCGCACCGGCAGGATCGGCGAGGTGGGTGACACGCCGGCGAAAAGCCCCGGCGCCGCGGCGGCCGCCGCGGCGACCTCGGTCCCGTGGCCGTTCTCGTCCGGCGCGCTGAAGGTTCCGTCGGACGCGAGCACGTCGGGCAGGACCCGCCCGGCGAGCTCGGGCGCTGCGGGGTCGACGCCCGTGTCGAGGATGGCGATCGCGCCCGTGGACGCCGGCAGCGGCTGCGTCCGCGCATCGACGGCGACCGGAAGGCCGAGGGCGGGGGCCGGCGGGGCCGGGGCGCAGAGGTTGGCGACGTTCGCGATCGACACGGGACTGTCGAGCACCGCGGCGAAGACCGTCGGTGCAGCGCGAAGGTCTGCCACGAATGTCGGCGGCTCCACGCCCGCCGGGATCGGGATCGTCCAGAATCGCAGCGATCCGATCGTGGTGAGCGGGGACGCTCCGGCGCGCTGCGGGGTCGTCGCGGCCGTCGCGAAGACAGCGCTGTCCTGCGCGCGAGCGGCAGCCGGCAGCAGCAGCACCGCCGCTGCGACCGCCGACGCAATCCGCCGCTGGCGGATCAGCGCGCAACGGGGTGCCTTTCGCTCGCTACCAGGTCGGATGGCGCGAGCATAGACCGGCTCATGGTGCCCGTGTTGCACCGCTCCGCGTCGGCCGTCAACCGACCCGCGAGATGAGGGGCAGCACCTATGTCACCGGGACCGCCCGACCGCCAGGCTGGTTCTCCGTTCCACGATCGAGAGGACGTTCCATGAGGCATCCACAAAAGCGTCTGCTGAGTGCCAGGTCCACCAGGTTCCGTGACGTGCGATGGCGGGTCGCTGCCGCCGTGTCGGTCGTCACCAGCGTCGCCGCCTCCGGCGGCGGTGTGGCGCAGGCGAAGATCATCGAGTACCCGATCAACCCTTCTGCGACACCCGTCGCGAAGGCGATGGCGCGAGATCCCAAGCTCGTGCGCAAGGCAGTGTTCTCGGCGATCCCGCCGAGTTCCAAGCCCGCGGCGGTGTCGACGACAAAGCTCGCCGGGTTCCCCACAAACGGCAAGAGCTTCGCGATGCTCTCGACCGGCAACGCGCAACTCGCGGCGACGCCGAACACGTCCGACTCGTCAGGCTCGGACGCCCGCGGACCGTCGATCCGCGGCGCCCGCGACGTCACGATCATGCGCGTCGACCTGCGCGTCCCAAGCGGCGCCAACTGCCTGAGCTTCGACTTCCGGTTCCTCTCGGAGGAGTTCCCCGAGTTCGTCGGCAGCCCCTACAACGACGCGTTCATCGCCGAGATCGGCAACTCGAACTGGACGGCCGCGACCAAAACAGACCCCGCAGTGAACTCGCCGCTGAACTTCGCGACGGACACGACGGGGGCGCCGATCCGGATCAACAAGACGGGCCTCACCGGCATGACGTCGTTCCGCGCGAAGGGCACGACATACGACGGAGCCACCCGGAAGCTGCGCGCCTCCAACCCGATCAAGCCCGGGCTGCGGCGCCTGTACCTGTCGATCTTCGACCAGGGTGACCGCAACTACGACTCAGCTGTATTCATGGACAACTTGCGCACCAGCCACGCCAACACGTGCAAGACCGGCGTGCGCGCAGCATCGTGAACGGCTGAACTGCCGGGACCCGACCTCCCGCCCGGGCCGGATGGGTGCCACTACCCATGTCGCAGCCAACAGCTTGGGCGCACGGTTCGGTCTACCTTCTCAGGGACGTGCCGAAGGCCACCACACACTGGTGGCCTTCAGTCGTTCATGAGGACATCGCTGAACGTCGCCGAGCGGCGAGCTTTCAGCGAATGATCTTGAAGCTTCGCGTGGTCACGAGCGGTGCCGGCGCATCGCCGCTTGAAGAACCGGTGCTTGGCGTATCCAGCGCACGAAGTCGGATGAAGCACGTGACGGACGAGCGACGAGTCCTGAGCTTCTTCCTGAGCTTCCTCACGTTGACCTTCGAGAGGCGGATCGTAAGCCGCCGGGGCGATGCGCCCGTGAGCGATGCGGACCCGGGCTGCAACTTGATGCCGGCGACGACGGCGGCGTAGGTCACATCGCAGGACTGGTTGCACGTCACCGTGAATCTGTACGCCCCCTTCCCCACCCGCTGCCTGACCGCTTTGACGATCGGCTTGACGAACACTGGGCAGCCGGACTCCAGCTGCGAGGGAACCGTCGGGCAGGAGTCGACCGCGTCCGGCGTCGCGTCACCGTCCGTGTCGGTCCCCGGCGCGACCGCCACGACGACGCTGGTCGCCGCGCGCGACCTCGGCGCTCGCGACCCCGGGTTGTCTGTGTTCAAGTACAGATAGGCGCAGATCCGATACGGGCCGCCCTTCAACGGTTTGAACGTCGACGTGTAGCTGAACGATCCCGCGCCCGGGAAGAGGATGTCGAACGTGTGCGCGTTCGGGCGTAGAGCTTCCTCGGTAGATCTGCCCGCGCACTTCGCGGCGTTGCGCTCGTAGTAGAGGTACAGCGGGCTGATCTGGATCGTCGTCCCGGACGTCGTCACCGTCACCAGCTCGTTCGCCAGGGGCCTCGCGCTCGTGACCCTCACCTTCAGCGACGTCGCCTGCGCCGAAGCAGGCCCGGCGAACACCGAGGATGCCAAGGCCCAAAACACGACCACACCCAGAACCCGTTGCGCCATGACGCGACGGTACCGGTACACGCCCGCCGCCGTATCGGTAGCAACGGGCGCCGGGCCAGGCTCGGCGGGGCCGGCTCCGCCGCTTCGTGATGAGTGGCACCACCCATGGTGGCCGGGCGGCACGAGGTCCAACGTACGAACCACGATGGATGAACGGAAGGACTCATGATGCGCAGCACCACTCCACTGCTCAGCATCGCCGTCACCGCAGCCGCGCTTGTCGCCGCCGCGCCGGCGGGAGCCGTCATGTCCTCTCAGCGCTTCTCGGCTTCCGTATCGCCCCACACCCACGGGACCAAGGCCAACCCGCGCGCCGTCGCGTTGACGGCCCGCCCCTACTTCAGCGACGTCAGCGCCGATGTTCCCAAACCGTTCGCCACGTCGCTCGCGTACCTGTACTTCGACAAGCACATCGTGTTCAACGGAAAGTACTTTCCCTCGTGCTCCAAGAGCCGCGTGCAGACGTCGCGCGGCACTACCTGTCCGAAGCGTTCCAAGGTCGGCAGCGGCACTGCCGCAGGACTCGCACTTGGGATCGTTGAGGACCTGAAGGTCACGGTCTACAACGGTCCCGGAGGCAGGCGGGTCGAGATGCTCGTGGTCGGCTCCTCGCCCCTCGCGATCAACCAGGTCATCGCCGGGACGTTGACGAGGCGCGGCGGGAGCAAGTATGCCTACAGGCTCAAGGTCGCGATTCCGACTGGGCTGCAACGGCCGGCGGAGGGTGTCGTCGCGATGCTCACCGACTTCAACGTGCGCATCCACGCGAACGTCACGAGGACCACCAAGCAGCGGTATCGCAAGAACGGCCGGACGCGAACGCGAACCGTCACCCGGAAGATCCCGTATGTCGGCCTCAACGGTTGCTCCGTGAAGAAGCTGAACTTCCGCTACTCGGGCACCTACACGGACGGGAGCTCGCAGACCGTCCTGCGAACGCAGCGCTGCCGCTGACCCAGCGCACGCTGCTCAACGCCCGCCTCGACTTCAGACCAGACCTCAAACACAGGAGGCTTCAGATGCACCACGTTCCAAACACCAAACCCTCGGTCCTGCGCTCCGCCCTGCGACGCACACAGCGCCCCCGCATGGTCCTCATGGCCTCGACCGTACTCGGATTGCTGATCGCCCCGTTCGCGGTCGCCGCGGTCGACGGCGGAGGGATCACGGGCGGAGCACGCAACCCGAGCGCCAACGCCACCACCAGCTACACCCGCGAGACGCAGATCATCGGCAACATCGCGCATGGGCAGGGTGGTCTGGCCGCCAACACGGGCGGCTACGTCACGCGTCAGTCCAACAAGTCCGACTCGGGCGGCGGCGCCATCTACGGCTGCCGGTCGAAGGCCGGGACCGACGCGTGCATCGCCGCCAACAATCTCAACAGCGGCGACGCGTTCCGCTTCCAGGCATCACCTGGCGCCGACCGCGTCGGCATGTTCCGCTTCGGGCTCGATCTCAAGCAGGCGGTCGACAAGCCACCGTTCATGACCAACGGCACCGGCGTGGTCACGAACCTCAACGCCGACAAGCTCGACGGCAAATCCGCCGCGGACTTCGCCGCCAAGTCGAGCCTCGACGACCTCGTGCCCAAGGGCAGTCTGCTCTTCGCGGCCGTCAGCGCGGACGGGACAATCGGAGCCAACCGCGGGGTACCGGCCAACAGCAAGGCGACCGTGACGACGAGCGCGGCGCCCGACGAGGTGTTCACCGTGCCGTTCTCCGGCGATCTCAGCAAGTGCGCCTACACCGCGACGCCGACCGACGTCAACGCGCCGACGCTCGCGGTTGCCGCGGGCACCGACAAGAGCACCGTCGTCGTCAGCCTGAAGGGGACCACGCCCTACGGATTCCACCTACAGGTGGTCTGCTGAACACCCCGCTCACCGGTCGGCCTGTCATCGAGACAGGCGGCCGGTGAGCTTGCTCGCGTGGGTGAGCCGAACCAGCCAGGAGCGCAGAACGCCGTACGATTTGCGCTCCTGGAGGTGGTAGTTGAGGAAGCCGGAGTCCCACGTGAACGGCGGCTGGTTCGCGATCCAGTTGTAGAAGTAGATGCGCTGGATGCGGCCGCTGACCCGGCGGATCGTCCCGAGCAGGTAGTCCGTCGCATGCGCGGCGTGCGTAAAGCCCTGCGGGATCCGCGTCGTGCTGTTGTTGTTGCGGTCGACAAGCCCACCAGTCTCGGTCAGCCAGAGCTGGCCATGGGTGGCCGCCAGCGCCACGTGCGTGTAGTGCGTCGAGTAGCGGTTCACGTCGAGGTAGTCGTGCAGACCCCAGCGCGTCGGCTGGATCGTCGCGTAGTGCTCGAACTCGCGTGCCCACTCCGTGATGTTCGGCTGACCGACGAGGTCGGCAGCCAGCAGCGTGCAGCCCGGGCACGCGATCCGCAGGCGCCGGTAGTACGCGGCGACCAGGTGCGCGCGATGGCACGTGCGCTCGCCGCAGGCGTTGGCCTCGTTCCAACTCGAGAACTGCCGCACCCACGGGTAGCGCGCACGAAACTCGCCGATCGCCGCCCCGTAGCGCTCAGGCACGGGCAGGTCGTCGGGCCGCGTACGCGATTTGGCGAACGTCACGAGCGGCGTGATGCCCGCGGCGCGGGCCGCTGCAAACCACTGGTCGAGCTCGGCACGCTCCCATCCCACACGCACGGCATCCCAGGCAACCAGCACGCGCGCATATCCGAGCAGCGTGCGCTGGAACGACGAGTTCGTCATGAACGCCGGGCGCTGGTCAGCGACGCCGATCGTGACAGCCGGCGCCGCGGCCGGCGTCGCGAGCGTGACGGCGCAGACGACGGCGGCAGCCGCGGCCGTAAGCGCACCGATGCGGCGGGGCCGTGAGCGCGGCGGCCGAGTCCGACGACGTCGGCGGGCTTGCGAGCTGTCGGCACGCGACTGCTGCCGAACCATCTCGAAGGCGCTGTGCTCCTCGATCGCGTTTCCTTCCAGTGGAGGCTGTGCGTGGGGTTCCATCGTCAGTTGATCGGTTCGTAATCGGGCCTCAGCGGCTCGAGCACGCAGGTTCCCGAGGGTGTCGGCGGGTCGCCTTGACAGTCACCGACGCCGGTGGTGTCGCGCAGGATCCACGTGACGTTCCGATCACGCTCATGCGAGAGAACGTAGTTGGGAGACTGGGCGCGAAGCTCGGTGTCGGCGCGCGTGTACCAGGACCTGACGAAGCTGCGGCGGAGATTCACGCACCCGCCCGTGTCCGCAAAGCACGCGCGCGACCAGTAGATCCGTCCCTCCTCGAAGCTGGGCCAGCCGAGGATCAGCAGAGTGAGTCCGCCCCCGCCTCCTGCGTCCATACGGAGGTGGCCCCCACCGATCGTGTCGACCCGGATCTCGTACTGCGGGCTCTCGCCGTTGCCCTGATATCGCCATGCGAAGCCGAGGCGGCGGCCATAGAGCTCCAGTTGTGCGGGCGTCGAGCGCGAGTCGTCCGAGCAGTAGGTACGCGGGCCCGTAGGTCCGCCCGTCACCGTGCTGCACTCCTCGCGCTGCCCGCCGGGCATGCGCACGGACTTCTCCGCGCTCATGATCGTCTTGACGTAGAGGTAGGGGTATTTCGGCTTCCTGTCATATACGCGCGCGAATCCGACACGGCCCTTCCAATAGGTCGGCCAATACTCGGTCGCGGTGCTCGAGCTGACGGCCCGGTAGCGATCCTCGGCGAGCGTGCGCAAGTCGAGCCGGTAGATGTCGCAGCCCTTACCGGTCTGATACTCCGGCATGCCGAAGAACGTTGCCGGCGGCTCGACCCGGCAACGTGAGTAGACGGCGACAGGGTGGCCATCAGAGGCCGGCCCGAGGTCGACGTCGAACGGTACGCCCCGAGATGGGATACGGAACTGGGACACCGGGCCGTTTCCAGCCCGCTGCACTAGCCGGTACCGACCCCGGCTGTCGCGACGGCTCCACAGGGCGACGCCGTGGTAGACGGCTATCGGCGTCGCACGCGAGATCGGTGAGATCCCGGTCGGCTCGGCGCCCTGGGCTGGAACGCTCGGCGCCGAAGCGGCGCTCGTGGCGAGCACTGCGAGGGCGATTGGTAATGAGCGACGCAGAACGACGGGCATGACACCTCCGGATTGCTGAAACCTCGAAAGTCAGGTCGCTGTTCCGGCCCGCTCGGGACCGCCCCCGCGATGAATGCCCTCCGGCGAACACTATAGGTCTTGCGACCAACTGCAGAAAGGGGAGGGCGGTCGCTACCGGAGTCGGCGGCGGCCTGGCCGTCAGCTCGTCCAGGATCTCGCCGACCGCATGCACGCGGCTGCCCGGCGCGGACCTGGCACTCGTCGAGGTCCGGTGCAGAGCGACCGCAGGCTCTCGCCAACAAGGAACCGGGGAGCGCCGCGAAGCCGCGCATGTGCTCGACGGTTTGTGCGAACCCGGATATGCCGGCGGCCGACAGCAGCGCGACCCACAGCCCCGAAGCTCGCTCCCGCCTCGCATGGCGCCTCATCGCCCGCGCTCGAGCCAGCGGCGCGTGAGTGCGCTGGCTGAGAGGCCGTGAACGACGATCGAGCCGACCACGCAGGCGATCGTCGTCCAGACGATGACGCGCTGCTCGGCGGGCGAAACCGCATGCGCTTGGACGACAACCGCGGCGTAGAACAGCGCCGCCACGCCGCGGACACCGAAGAACCCGAGGAACAGCCGCGATCCGCGACCCATGTGGCCACGGCCGATCGTCGACAGGACGAGCAGCGGCCGGATCACGAGCAGCAGGACCGGGACGAGCAGCCACCCCCACAGCCCGGGAGCGTTGAGGCCGTCGAGCGTCAGCATCGTGCCGAGCAGCACCAGCACCACGAACTCGAGCGTCGTTCCCGCAGCGTCGGTGCCGCGATGGATCCCAGCGTGGATCTCGTGATCAAACTCGTAGCGCCGGAACGTGAACCCCGCGGCGAACACCGCGAGCAGCCCGTACTCCCCCACTGCCTCGGTCGCGCCGTACAGGATCAGCGCCAGGGCGATGCCGAGGAGCCCGTCGAGCTTGGCTGAGAGCAGCCCCCGCCGACGCGCGCGGGTGAGGAGCGCCGCCGCTCCCGCGCCCGCGAGCGCGCCGACGACGAGGCCGATGCCGGCGGCGTAGAGGAGGTCGGCGACCAGCCACTCGCCGAACCAGCCGGTCCCGCCGTCCTGCGCCACGAACAGGGCCAGGACCACGAACGGCGACGCGAGGCCGTCGTTGAACCCGGCCTCGGTGTGCAGCGAGAGCCGCGGCTCGCCGAACACCTCGCCGCCGGGCTCCGACAGGCCGATGTCGCCGGCGAGCACCGGATCCGTCGGGGCGATGATCGCGCCCAGCAGCAGCGCGGCACCGAACGACAGGCCCATCGCCCAGACGCCGAACGCCGCGATCGCGAGGATCGTCAGCGGCATCACGACGAGCAGCAGCGTTGCTATCGAGATCAGGGAGTGGCGCTCGACACGACGCTCGATGGTCAGGCCGGCGGAGAAGACGGCGACGACGAGCGCCAGCTCGGTCAGGCGCTCCACCACGACGTGATCAGCCTCGGGATCGAGAGGACGCACGCCCAGGAGGGACATGGCGACCGCGCCGAGTGCCCCGGCGGCGAGGTAGAAGACCGACGCCGAGAACGCGCGCTCATGCTCACGTGTCAGCGCGAGCGCGCCGATCAGCACCGCTACTCCGGCCCCCACCAGTGCGAGCGTGTAGACGTCGCCGAGATGCCAGCCCCGCGCGAGCGCGAGCGCGACGCACGTGCCGTTCACCGTGGACGTGCCGAGCAGGTACTGGAACCGAAGACAGGAATGGCGCGCTCCTCAAGGAGGGGGTCAGCGAGACGTCGCCGACCAGTCTTCCCGGCACACCGATCCGGACTCTACCGAGGCGGCTCTCGCGAACACGGTCCACCGGCCGCGGCGACGGCGACCTCAAGCCGAGGTACAAGACGGGGTACATCACCCGTCCCGGGTACCGGCAACACTGACGGGCGACGCGCGGCTGGCTCCCCCAACCCCAGAATCCTGTCCCCGAGCTTGTCCCCAAGCGGCCCGCAGAGGCCCTCTTGACCCCTCATCCTGTTCCCGCCTCGTCAGACCCAAACCACAACAAAGCCCTGCAAATCAGTCCCGAGCTAGGATTCACTGGGCTTCACGAGATCGCGGCGCCCGAGCCTTGCGCTCTGACCGGTCGCTCAACTCGATCGACGGCGTTACCGATACCGGAGTTGCTGCCATGTTCGAAGGTCTCCTCAGCCCGTTGCACCTCGCGATCATCCTCGTGATCGCCTTCGTCGTCCTCGGGCCCAAGCGTCTCCCCGAAGCCGGTCGCGGACTCGGCGAAGCACTCCGCGGCTTCAAGGAGTCGCTCCTGCCCGAGGACGACGCGCCAGAGCAGCAGCCTGCCACCATCAGAGCCGATCCAACCGACCCGCCCTCGACGGCCTGAGCGATGACTGCCCGTCGCAGAACCACGCGTGCCCGCGGACGCGCGCTTGGCTTGAAGGCGATCGTCGCGGCAGTCGTGTGCGTGGCCGTCTCGGGATGCGGGTCGACCAACCGTGGCAGCGCGACGAGCGCAGTCGCCTCGCCGGCGAGCACATCAGGTGCCGACGGCTTGCATACGGCCGCGCAGGACGCGGTGACGCCGGCCGATGTCACGAGATTCGTCGCTCAGGCCGGCACGTGGCATGGGGCTTCATGCCTGGAGAACGCGGACGTCAATGGGCAGCCCGCGTTCCAGTGCCGCGTTGAGGGCACCGGTGGCGGGCTCGAGAAGCTCAGCATCGTGGTCACAGTTGACGGGGCCATCCGTCAGACCACGCCGCTCGCTCCCTGAGCGGCCCGGATCACCACCTCTTTCAGCCCGTCAGGAGAACCTGCGTGATGATCGCCGATGGCGTGCCGATCGCCGCGGAAGCGCTGAGGTGGAGTGACGCCGCGAGCCCGCGGCGGCCCTTGAGCGACCGTCGCAGCGTGACAGCGCTGCGACGCGAGAGCGCGAGCCGCACGATGGCGGACTGACCGGCGCGGATCGTCACGGTCGGCGCGGTCAGCGGTGCCGTCGTGGCGTGCTTGCCCTTGGCCGGGAGTGATCGCGGCGTGATCGTCGCGTCGGCGTTCAGCGTGCACGTGGTGTCGCAGCCGACTCGGATCGGCAGGACGCGCGTCGTGAGGATCGCGCTCGTGCGCAGGACGCGCGTCGTGAGTACCGGGCCGGTGGGCGCCGGCAGCGTCGGGGTCTTCGGCGGCGGCGGCGTCCCCGGCGGCGGCAGCGTCACGCACGCGCTCGCCGGCGGTGCCGCGAGGGTGAACTGCTCGACGCGGTTGCCGTCAGCGTCGCTGACGGTCAGCAGCCCGTGGCAGTCGACGCTGACGCCCGCGGGATGAATGAACTGTCCGGGGCCGGTCCCGCGGCTGCCGAGCGTCAGCATCCGTTCGCCGCTCGGGCCGAACTCCTGGACGCGGTTGTTGCCGCGATCGACGACCCAGAGGTTGCCGGCCCCGTCGACGGTGATCTGGCCGGGAACGTTGAGCTTGCCGAGCTTGGATCCGGTCCCGCCAAAGGTCGCGATCACGCTGCCGTCGGGTGCGTACGCCGTGATCCGGTTCGCACCGTCGGCGACGTAGGTCCGGGCGCCGTCGGGGGTGACGGCGATCCCGCGCGGATCGACGACGTCCGTCGTCGCGCCGAGGTAACCGCCATCGGTTCCAAACCGTGCGATGCGATCGTTGCCGTCGTCGGCGACGGAGATGTGGCCCGCGGCGTCGATCGCGAGCGCGGTTGGCGCGAGGAGCTGCCCCGGACGGCTGCCCTGCGACCCGATCGTCCGGGCGGGTAGGCCGGTTGCGCGGTCGAAGACGACGATCACGCCGCGGCGCCGATCGAGCACATACGCGTTACCGGCCGCGTCGAACGCGACCGCGACGGGCTCGGGGAGGATCGTCGGGCCGGGATTCGGAGAACCCCAGACGGCGGCGACGGTGCCGTTCGGGTTCAGGAGCTGGACCCGGCCGTTGACGGCGTCGGTCACCGCGCGCACGCCACTCGCGTCCGCGGCGACGCCGGTCGGCTCGGCGAACTGTCCCGGGACGCGCCCGTCAACGCCGAAGCTGCGCTGAAGGTCGCCCGCGTTGTCGAAGACGTCGATCCGGTCGTCGCCGGTGTTGGCGACGTAGACGAGGCCTTGCGCGTCGACGGCGAGGCCGCGCGGGTAGGCGAGCTGCCCGGGCGCGGTCCCGTAGGAACCCCAGCGGGCCTTGTACTTGTACGCCGGGACGCCGGAGAACCGCACGACGCGGTGGTTGAGGTCGTCGGCGACGAACACGCGCCCCTTGGGATCGACTGCGACTCCGTACGGGTAGTTCAGCTGGCCGGGCGCCGAGCCGAAGCCTGCCCCGACGCTCGTGACCAGGTTCCCAGCGACGTCGAAGACGGCGATCCGGTGGTGCTGATCGTCGGCGACGAACACGCGGCCGCCCCAGACGCTCACGCCGCGCGGGTTCGCCAGCAGCCCGGGCGCCACGAGCTCGACCGGGCTGCCGCCGTCCGGCGCGAATCGCTGCACGCGGTTGTTGCCGGTGTCGACGACGTAGACCCAGCCGCCGGCCAGAGCGATGCCCCCGCCCGCAGCGGCGTCGTTGCCGCCGCCGGCGCCGAAGCGAAGTCGCCCGAGCTGTGTGCCCGAGCCACCGAAGCTCCCGAGCGGCGTCCCGCTCGTCGTGTACCGGACGATCCGGTTCGTCACGCCCTCGGCGACGAACAGGCCATCGGCGCCGACCGCGAGCGATCCGACGGCGCTGAGCTCACCCGGACGCGTCCCCGGCTCGCCGACCACGCGCAGGAACGTGCCGTCGCGCCCGAAGACATGGACGACGTGTGAGGACTGGTCGCCGACGAAGACCGACCCGTCGGCACCGATGGCGACCGCCTGCGGGAACCGCAGCACACCACCGACCTGTCCGACCTGCCCGACCGCCGTGTACGGACACGGGTCGACGGCACCGGGGCAAGCGGCGCTGGCGGGCATGGCCGGGAACAGCGCCAGGGACGCCGTGATCGCAGCCAGCAGCGTCGTGCGGGCGTGCCTGCGCGGGCCACGCGGCGTGCGGACTGCGCTGGGGGGCACACGGCAATGGTGACGCACGCTCGGCGTCCGCGCGCCGCCCGCGGGCGATCAGGACTGGCCGCAGTCGAGAGACCGGCGACATGCACGAACGCCGTCACACGCGAGCGCAACTCGATCCCGACCGCTCGTGTTCGGAAGGTCGGGAGTGGATGTGTTTCCCCCGGCCTCCCCGGGACCGTCAATGAAGGAGAACCAGCACATGCGACTGCGCTTCACCACGTCACTGCTCGCTCTAGCGGCGATCATGGAGCTCACCGCCGCCGTGGCGATGGCCGCGACCATCACCGGCGACGACAACCCCAACAACGACACGATCACCGGCGGCGACGGGCGCAACCGGATCGGCGGCGGCGCCGGCAACGACCTGATCAGCGGCGGGAGCGGCGACGACGTCAGTCACGGCGGCGACGGCAACGACCGCATCTACGCGAACGTCGGCGTCGACGAGTCCTTCGGGGACGCCGGCAACGACGATCTGTGGGCGCTCGCGCGCGCTGACGTGACTCCCGGCCCGGGCGGCGAGGTCGACCAGGTCGGCGACACGCTCCACGGCGGCGCCGGCGACGACACGTTCCACACGCGTGACGGCGAGGTCGACAAGATCGACTGCGGCGACGGCAACGACGTCGCGCTGCTCGACACGGTCGACGTGATCATCGACGCCACGGCGGCGAATCCGAACGGGTCGTGCGAGAAGGTCGTCCGCAAGGCGCACAGGGTCGGGGGACAGAACAAGGTCGACAAGACCGAGGACAACGCCGACAACGAGGCGACGCGCGGGGATCGCCTCACGCCCTCGTAGGTCCGAGTCTCAAGGCGCACGACGCGCCAACGACAACGAGCGGCCCCGCACGCGTGCGGGGCCATTTGTCGTCGCGGGGTCAGCCGGCGCGCTTGCCGTTGACGACTTCGCAGTTGCGAACGGTGTCGCTGCGGTCCTTCCAGACGGTGTCGTATCCGGGGCCGCAGTCGATGAAGTCGCGGCCGCCGCCGACGGCGCGGATCTCGTCGTTTCCGGGCCCGCCGTAGATGATGTCGTCGCCGTACCCGCCGTTGAGCTTGTCGTTCCCGGGGCCGCCGTAGAGGCGATCACGGCCGCGACCGCCCTCGAGCGTGTCGTCGCCCGGTCCGCCGTAGAGGATGTCGTTGCCGAAGCGGCCGAACAGGATGTCGTTGCCGGGCCCCCCGAGCAGCACGTCGTTGCCGTGGCCGCCGTCGAGCACGTCGTTCCCGCCCATCCCGGCCAGGCGGTCGTTGCCGCCGTGACCGACGAGCGTGTCGTCGAGGGCGTTGCCGATGAGGTGGTCGTCTCCGGGGCCACCCTTGGGGCGGTTGCGGCGCAGCGCGGACTGCGCGAGCGAGCCCTGACCGGCGCCGGCTGCGCGGCCGAGCTCCAACCCGGCGTTGGTCAGCCCAGCGAGCGGGCTCTTGCCGGTGCGGTCGGTTGGATCGCCCTGAATGATCGTCTCGCAGTTCGTTGTCAGCGCGGCCTCGCCCTGGGACGAGACGTACACGGTGTCATCGCCCGGCCCGCAGTCGACGGTGTCGCGGCCCGAGCCGGTATAGATGACGTCGTCGCCCTCACCGCCGTAGATCGTGTCCTCACCGGCTTCGCCGCCCGCGAGGATGTCGTTCCCGGGGCCGCCATAGATCGTGTCGTTGCCGGCGCCGCCGTCGATCGCGTCGTCGCCGTTGCCGCCGTAGAGCACGTCCGCGCCGTTGCCACCGCGGATGATGTCGGCTCCGTCGCCGCCCCGCACGTCCCTGTCACTACCGCGGTTGGCGTCGATGTAGTCGTCGCCCGGGCCGCCGTCGATGAGCTTCTCGTCTCCAAAGCCCTGCTCGACGATGTAGTCGTTTCCGTCTCCGCCCAGCAGCGTGTCATCGCCGTCGCCACCATCGAGGATGTCATCGCCCGGGCCCCCGTCGAGCACGTCGTTGCCCGTGCCGCCGAACAGCGTGTCGTTGCCCGGACCGCCATCAAGGCGGTCATCACCGCTACCACCATCGAGATGGTCGTCGCCGAACCCGCCGAACAGCTGGTCGGCGCCGAAGCCGCCGTCGAGAACATCGTCGCCCTCCCGGCCGAACAGCACATCGGACGAGCCACCCCCGAAGATGCGGTCGGCGCCGCTGGTTCCGTTTAGGTGATCGGCAAGCGGACCCCCCTCGACGCTGCGTGCTACGGCGGAAGGGACGGCGACCGCGAGCGAACAGACAGCGATCAGGCATACCCGCGTGACAGGCGACACGTGTACGGCATCGTCACGACGCGAGACCCGACCGACCCCGAATCCTCGACACTGGACCAATCTTCTAGAGAGAGGACGTGCCTCAGAACATCCCTACGGGGCTGATGACGCGACGACGCGGACGGCGCCTGCGGCGCGTGATCGGCCGGGGCCGTTCCGACTTCGACAGCACGCGCGTCGCGATCACTCCATCGTGCGCGAGACCGGGACCGGTGTGACGGGGCGTGCCGATCCTGTCCCCAATCTTGTCCCCCAGAGGCCCGAAGAGCCCCTGTTGACCCCTCATCCTGTCCCCGCCTCGTCAGGCCCAAACCGCCACAAAGCCCTGTAAATCAGCCCCGAGCGGGATTTCACTAGGCTTCGCGGGACGACGGCGGGCGAGCCTTGTAAGCGGTAGGTCACCGGTTCGAATCCGGTCTCCGGCTTGGTGGGCGCCCGACCGCTCGGATACGGTCGGCGGCATGCGCTCCGCCCTCGCCGCCGCCCTCGTCACGCTGCTCGTGCTGGCGCTGACGCCGGGGCTCACGAGCGCCGGGACGCCGTTGCCGCTCGGCCGCTACACCGGCCAGACGAGCGACGGCCACGTGTTCCAGTTCACGGTCGTGCGCAACAAGAACCCGGCGTACCCGCGCCGGATCACGCACTTCTACCTCGTGTACGACATCGCGGGCTGCCGCTCGGGGCCGATCCGTCAGCCCTCGTTTGCGAGCGTCTACTACGGGAAGACCGCGAGCCGGCGCGGCACGTTCGCGCGCGAACTCGGCCATCACAGCCAGGGGCCCGGGAAGACGGGTGAGGTGCAGCTGGACCTCACCGGCCGGTTCACGTCGGCGACGACTGCCGCGGGCAGCTTCCGCGTCGGCGTGCTCGGGACGTGCCCGCTGGATGCGACGGCGCCGACGCTGACCTTCAAGGTCAAGCGCAGGTCGTGATTCCAGACCCGGCTAGCATGTGACTATCGCCTCAAGTCTTCAACCGCCGGCCGCGACCGCCTTCTTCCTCCCCGGCGCCGCCCGGGCCGCGGGCGAGGTCGAGTACGCCCGGCTCCAAGCGTGCGCCGAACGCGCGACCGGCGCGGCTCCGACCGGCGAGCGGATCCACGGCGTCGCCTGCCGACTCGCGGGCCGGGACTGCACCATGCAGGTCGGCGAACCCCACCCCGTGGACGGCACGCAGGTGCTCGCGATCATCGACCTCGGGCGCCACATGCCCTACGGCGTCTTCACCGCCGCGGACACGGAGGCTCCCGCGCTGCTGCTGCGCAAGCGCGTGTACTCCGTCACCCTCTTCCATCCGGGGACGTGACCGCGCGCGCCGCAGCCCCTTGGGCGCGGGGCGATTCCCAGGTACGCTCGGCGTCGTGACGGAGCGGATCGAGCGACTGCGGGAGCGGGGCCAGGAGGCCGCGCAGGACGCCGCCCAGCGCGGCGCCGACGCGCTCGAGACGGCGCGCGAGCGCAGCGCCGATGCCTTCGAGTCGGCCCGCGAGCGTGGCGTCGAGGCGCTCGACGCCGCACGCGAGCAGGCCGCAGCCGTCGTCGCCCGCGTCAAGCCGCGACTGCGCGGCGTGATCCACGAGTACGCGTTCTTCGTGACCCTCGTCCTCGGCGGGTTGCTGCTGATCGAGGCCCGCGGCGGTCGTCAGCTGACGGCGATGGCGATCTACGCCGCCGGGATCTGCGGCCTGTTCGGCGTCAGCGCGCTGTACCACCGCCACACGTGGCAGCCGCGCGCTCGCGCCTGGATGCGCCGGCTGGACCACTCGATGATCTTCGTGTTCATCGCCGCGTCGGTCACGCCGTTCGCGATGCTCGTCGTCCATGGCACGCTCGCGACCGTGATGCTCTGCGTCGTCTGGGGCGGCGCGCTCGGCGGCATCATCATGTCGCTGCTGTGGGTCGGCGCGCCGAAGTGGGTCAGCGCCGTCGTCTACACCGCGCTCGGGCTCGCCGGCGCGGCGATCGTGCCGGACATGTGGTCGACGCTCGGCTGGCTGTCCGTCGCCGGCGTCGCCCTCGGCGGCATCCTGTACGCGGCCGGCGGCATCATCTATGCCGCCGGGCGCCCGGATCCGTGGCCGGCGACGTTCGGGTACCACGAGATCTTCCACTCGCTGGTGACCGCCGCCGCCGGCGCGCACTACGCCGTGATCGCGTTCGCGGTCCTGCCGTTCGCCCGCTGAGCTACTTGCGGACCGTGATGGCCATGACCATCCCGTCGGCCTCGTGGAACGAGCAGATGAACTTGTAGACGCCGGGCGTCGTGAGCGTCTTCTTGTAGACGTAGCTCGCGGTCCCCTCGAGCGAGGCGAACTTCTTGACGCCCTTCGGCGCCTTGACGAGCTTGACGTCGTGGATGTCGGCGACCTCGCCGGTCCACGTCCACACGATCGTCGTGCGCTTCGCGACCGAGAGCTTCACCGGCAGGTAGTAGTTGTCGTAGACGCCGACCTTCTTGACCGGCGGCTTCTTCGTGGCGTGGGTCAGCGCGTGCGCCGGCGCCGCGGCGAGAGCCGCGGCGCCGGTGAGCGCGAATGCCGTCAGGGTGCGGCGGGTCACTTCGTCCCGATCGCCTTCGTCCAGCGCTCGAACGGGGTGACCCCCTTGACCGGGGCCTGCGGGTTCTTGATCCAGAACGCCTCGTGCGTCGGATCGGTGATCGTCCAGTTGACGGCCTCGCCCTGCGCCGCCGCGTTGAACGTGTTCGCGCCCTTGAACGGACACGGGTTGAACACCGAGCCGTCCGCAGGCACCGTCACCTGCACGCCCGTATTGGGGCCGAAGCAGTTGTCCGTCCCCGTGCCGTCGTAGAAGATGTCCCGGCCGTTGACGTTCTTCCCGCCGTTGCCGAAGACGTTGTCGTGGACGGCGTTGCCGACGAGGTCCTTGGCGTCCTGCTGCTTGAGCAGGAGCTGCTGGATCGCGCCGACGCCGATCAGGTAGTTGCCGAAGATGCGGTTCTTCGTGACCAGTGCGCGGCGCCCGCCGAACAGGAGGATGCCGGTGCCGACCGGGTAGGCGACGTCGCCGGTCGCGCCCGCGCGCAGCTTGAACGGCGCGCCCTGGAAGTAGTCCCAGTTGTTGAAGAAGATGTCGTTGTCGGTGATGACGTTGTCCTCCGGCGGGGCGAACTTCTCGGAGTCCAGCGCGTTCGGGACGATGCCCAGGCCGTTGTTGAACCACTTGGACTTCGTGATCGTCACGTAGCGCATGTTCGTGCCGGAGAACCCCAGCACGTTGCCGTAGGCGACGACGTCGGTGACGATCGAGCGCTTCGGCTTGGCCTGCGGCGGCGTCTGGCCGATGTAGAAGCCGGAGTCGTTGTTCCACGCGGCGACCGAGTGCGAGATCGTGCCGCCGACCGAGTTGAACGCGTAGACGCCGTAGACGCCCACGCCCTTCGCGGAGAGGTTCGTGAGCGTGTAGCCGGTCGTGTCGTGGACGAAGAACCCGTTGGCCGCGTACCCGCGGGCGGCGAGGCCGTTGAGCGTGACCTCGGCCGCGCCGTTGATCGTGACGCCCGATCCGGCGCCCTTGAACTTGCTGCCGTCGAGCAGGACGTTCTCCGGCTTCTTGGGATCGCCGATGATCTTCAGGTAGCGCTTGCTCGCGCCCTTGATCGTGACGAGCTCGGAGTACCTCCCCTTGCCGACCTTGATCGTGTCGCCGGCCTTGGCGGCGTCCACGGCCTTCTGGATCTTCGTGAAGTCACAGCCCTTCTTGCAGACCGTGTGGGTCTTGAAGGGGCCCTTCGGCTTGGCGATCGTGCCGGGCTTTGCCGGCGGCGGGTAGGTGACGGCCTGGGCGCCGGCCGCGAGGGCGAGCGTCCCGGCGAGCGCCGCGGCGAGCGCGGCGATCGTCGTGCGAGATCGGGTCATGGTGGTGGAACCTCTCCTCAGGGAACGGAACATTGGGGCCTCGGGCCTACGCATCGACCATGTAGAAGCCTGTCATCCCCGCGTCCTGATGCGAGAAGACGTGGCAGTGGTAGAGCCAGCGGCCCGGATTGTCCTCGGTGAAGCGGGCGGTGATCGTCTCGTTCGGGCCGAGCGTCGTCACGTCGGTGAAGCCCTCGGCCGAGCGCCAGCGGTGCCCGTGGATGTGGAAGTCGTGGAAGTTGTTGTCCATCCCGATGATGTGCAGCGCGACGTCCTGACCGACCTTCGCGCGCAGCGTCGGGGTGTTGCCGGCGTAGGCGCGGCCGTTGATGCACTGGAAGGCCCGCGGCAGCCCCGTCGTCGGCGGCGACAGCATGTGGAAGAAGAGGACCTCCTCGACGTCCGGCCGCCTGGCGCCCTTCTCGCGCACGATGAGCGAGCCGAACATGCCCCGCATCGCGTTGAGCGTGTGGTTGGGGCCGTGGTCGTGGTAGGGCCACACGCCGACCGAGTCGGGCCGCGCCTCCCAGGTGTAGGTGAACTCCTCGCCCGGGCCGATGAAGCCGCCGGCGCGCGTGAAGTCGCCGAGGTAGACGCCGTCGTACTCCGGGTTGTAGCGGACCCCGTGCGGATGCATCGTGATCGCCTGGTCGAACGTCTCGCTGAGCGCGTTGCGCACGTGGACGACGAGCGTGTCGCCGACCTCGCAGTCCAGCGTCGGCCCCGGGATCGCCGCAGGGCCCTTGGGCGCGGCGAAGCCCTCGGTCATCTCCTGGTAGACGAACGCGCGGAAGACCGACGGCCCCGGAATCGAGCGCCCGTGCCAGAGGTCGCGCCGCGGCCGGCTGGGGACGATGTCCCACAGCACGTCACGGGCCTGCAGCCAGTAGACGCGCTCGGTGCCGCCGGGCTCGGGCTTCGGCGTGACGAAGGGCAGCTTGTCGACCGGGTCCGCACCGGGCGTCGCGGCGACCGCGGCGAACGCCGGCCTGCGGACGCGGGCTGCGGCGGCGTCCGCCTTGCGCGCGTCGCCGGGCTTGGACAGCAGCACCTTCTCGCCGCCGATCGTGCAGAGGAACGCACCGGCGCCCGCGGCCAGGAAGCCGCGCCGGCCGATGCCGTCCGGAGCGTGCGTCTGCGGGTCGATGTCGGGCGGGGTACTCAAGCGGAGACGTGGAACCGGAGGACCGACTACGGTACAACCGTACTCGGAATGCCGGACGCGCGCGTCAGCTCTCCCCGCAGGCCCGCCGCGGAGATCCGCGAGGCGATCGTCGACGCGACGATCCGGATCATCGGCCGCGGGGGCGTGGCCGCGGTGACCCATCGCGCGATCGCCGGCGAGGCTGGCGTGTCGCTCAGCTCGACCACGTACCACTTCGCCTCGAAGGACGAGATCGTCGGCGCGGCGCTGGAGCGGGTGGCGGAGCTGGAGATCGCCAGCGCCGCCGCGGACGCCGAGCGGTTCGCGGCGCGGGACGACGTCACCGACCCGCGCAGCTTCGCGATGCTGCTGCTCGACTGGCTGGAGCCGCAGATCGGCGGCGATCGCGAGCTGATCGCCCGCGCCGGGTATCACCTGCAGCTCGAGGCGGCCCACCGCCCGGAGCTCCGCGCGATCCACCGCGACTGGAGCGCCCGGGTCCTGGACGTCGCCGAGGCCGTGCTGCGGCTGGCCGGATCGGCGGACCCCGCGCGCGACGCGCACATCCTGGCCACCACGATCGATGGGCTGCGGCTCGAGCAGCTCACCGACCCGCGGGCGGATTTCCGCGCGGGCGTGCAGCCGCTGCTGGAGCGGCTGGCACGCGTCCTCACCGCCTAGCGGGACCCGCTACTGGACGACGTTCCGCGTCAGGAGGTGCGCGCCGACCTTGCGCTTGACGCGCTGCAGGGCGTTGTCGACCGTCTTGGTGTCGCACCCGATGCGCTCGCCGATCAGCTCGTACGAGTTGCCGTCGAGGTACAGGGCCAGGACGCGCGACTCGAGCTCGGAGAGCGTCGAGGACAGGCAGTCCACCAGACAGCGCAGCTCCTCGGAGGAGATGACCTGGTTGACCGGGTCGTGCACGGTCGAGCCGGGCAGGACCTCGTCCAGCGTCGGATCGCCGTCGGACGAGCCGGCGGGTGAGCTCGCGAACGACACGTACTGGTTCAGCGGCACGTGCTTGTTGCGCGTCGCCGTCTTCACCGCGGTGATGATCTGGCGCGTGATGCACAGCTCCGCGAAGTTGCGGAAGCTCGACTCGCGGTCGGTCCGGTAGTCGCGGATCGCCTTGTAGAGGCCGACCAGGCCCTCCTGGATCAGATCGTCGCTGTCGCCACCGACGAGGAAGTACGACGAGGCCTTCAGGCGCACGAAACCGTAGTAGCGGCGCACCAGACGGTCGTATGCCGTGTGGTCGCCCTGCTTGGCCAGCGCGATGAGGTATCCATCATCGACCTGTACTTGAGACTGAGATGCTGCGGAGATTCGAGCCACGAGCGCCTTTCCTCCCTGATTGCAGGAGAAACGTAGAAGATGCTCAGTGGCGCACTCCTCCCCTGGCGCCATCTGTAGGTCCACGAGGACCGTTTTCTCGACCTGAGGTTGACCCTCATGTCGCGGGCTTTATCGCACAGTTATGAAGTCCTGTCAAGCCCGGGATCGGATCCGGTGCGCCGCTGCAAGATCCCGTACAGCAGGGCGGCCGCCGCGGCGCTCACATTGAGCGACTCGATGCGCCCCAGCAGCGGCAGCGCGACCAGGGCGTCGCAGCTCTGCGCGACCCGCGGGCGCAGGCCCTTGCCCTCGGCCCCCATGACCAGGACGACGCCTCCCGTCCAGTCCGGCTCCAGGTAGTCGACCGAGCCCGGGCCGGCGGCGGCCCCGTAGGTCCAGCACCCCGCGGCCTTCGCGTCGTCGAGGAAGTCGGCGAGGTTGCGCACGCGCGCGAGCCGCAGCCATTCGACGGCGCCGGCGGACGCGCGGCAGACCGCGGGCGTCACCTCGGCGGCGCGGCGCTCGGGGATCACGACGCCCGTCACGCCGGCGCATTCGGCCGACCGGCAGATCGCCCCGAGGTTCTGCGGGTCCTGGACCTCGTCGAGCGCCAGGATCAGCGGGGCCGGGGCCGCCAGCAGTTCGGCCGCGCCGGCGTAGTGGTAGGGGTCGACGTCGGCGCAGACGCCCTGGTGGTTGTCGGCCTCGGCGCGGTGGGCGATGTCCCCGGCGTTGGTGACGTGCACGCTCGCCGCCGCGGCCAGCCACGGCTCGCGGGCGACCTTCTCGGTCGCCCAGACCTCGCGGACCGGGCGCCGCCCGGCGCGCAGCGCCTCGGCGACGGCGTTGCGCCCGTAGAGGATCACGGCCGCACGAGGGTCGCGCCGTCCGCGCCGTCGCGCACCTGCCAGCCGCGCCCCGCCAGCTCGTCGCGCAGGCGGTCGGACTCGGCGAAGTCCCGGCGCTCGCGAGCCGCGTCACGCTCGGCCAGCAGCGCGAGTGCGTCGGCGTCCGGCGGGTCGCCGGCGCCCTGCGGCGCGCCGAACAGCGACTCCAGCCCCAGCAGGCCCAGCATCAGCCGCAGGTCCTCGTCGCCGACGCCCTCGCGGCGGTTGGCCTGCGCGACCCAGTCGGCCAGCGCGGCGAGCGCCTTCGGGGTGTTGAAGTCGTCGGCGAGCGCGTCGAGGAACGCCTCGCGCAGCGGTGCCAGGTCCGCCGGCGAGGGGCCCGGCGTCAGCCGTCGCGCGGCCTCGCGGATCCGCCGGGCACGCGCGAGCGCCTGGTCCATGGTCTCCTGCGAGAACTGGATCGGCTGGCGGTAGTGGCCCGTGGAGAAGAACAGGACGAGCGCCTCGGAGCCCCATTCGTCGAGCACCTCGGCCAGCGAGGCGATGTTCCCGACGCTCTTGGCCATCTTCTCGCCGCTGAGCTGAAGCATGCCGTTGTGCATCCAGATGCTCGCGAGCTCTGCGCCGCGGGCCATCCGCGTCTGGGCGGCCTCGTTCTCGTGGTGGGGGAACGTCAGGTCGTTGCCGCCGCCGTGGATGTCGAAACCGACGCCGAGCAGCTCCTCGGCCATCGCCGAGCACTCGATGTGCCAGCCGGGGCGCCCGCGGCCCCAGGGCGTGTCCCAGGCGGTGTCCTCGCCGGGCTTCTGGGCCTTCCACAGCGCGAAGTCGAGCGGATCCTCCTTGAGGGACGCCCCCTCGATGCCCTCGCCCTGATCCATGTCGTCGATCGTGCGGTGAGAGAGCTGCCCGTACCCCGGGTCGCTCCGCACGCGGAAGTAGACGTCGCCCTCGGCGGCGTAGGCACTGCCGTTGTCCAGCAGCGCCTGGATCAGCGCGACGATCCCGCCGATCGTCTCCCCCGCGAGCGGCTCGTGGTCCGGCCGGCCGAGCCCCAGGCGCCCCGTGTCCTCGATGTAGTGCGCGGTCATCTGCCGCGCGAGCTCGGCGCTCGGGATGCCCAGCGGCCGGGCGGCGTCGTAGATCTTGTCGTTGACGTCGGTGACGTTGGCGACGAACGTCACGTCGTACCCCTCGTGCCCGAGGAAGCGCTTGAGCAGGCTGAAGACGACGTACGGCCGGGCGTTGCCGACGTGGATGCGGGCGTAGACGGTCGGGCCGCAGGCGTAGATGCCGACCTTGCCCAGGTCGCGGGGCTCGAGCGGCACGACGGCGCCGCGCCGGGTGTCGTGGAGGCGGATCGCGCGCATCCGCCAGCAATCTACGCGAGCACGCGGAGGTCCGGCACCGCGCGGGCGCTAGATGTCCAGGCGGACGTCGTCCAGGTCGAGGTCTCGCTCGACGCGCCGCATGATCACCTCGTTGATCTCACCCGCGGCGCGCAGACGCAGCAGCTCGGCCCGCTCGGCCTCCAGCGCCTCGCGACGCAGGCGCTGGAAGGCCAGCGAGCTCTCCTCCAGGACGCCGTCGTCATCCTCGTCGAGGCGCGCCTCGAACCGCCGCAGGCGGAACTCGTACAGGCCGCGCATCCGGGCGGCGGTGTCGTCCGGCACGCCCGGCTCGCCCGTCAGCTCGTCGATCCGCACGAGCGCCGCCTCGGCGGCGAGCAGGCGCGCACGATCCTCGGCCTCCGCCTCGGTCTCCCCGCCGATGCCCAGGACCCGGATGATCAGCGGCAGCGTCAGCCCCTGGACAAGCAGCGTGCCGAGGATGACCGCGTAGACGAGGAAGATCACGAGTTCGCGATCGGGGAACGGCCCTCCTGCGTCCAGGGTCACCGGGATCGCGAGCGCGGCCGCCAGCGAGACCGCGCCGCGCATCCCGGTCCAGCCGACGAGGAAGACCGCGCCGGCGTGCGGCGCCGGATCCTTGTCGCGGAGCCGGCGCGAGAGCCGCCGCGGCAGGTACGTCGCCAGGAACACCCAGGCGATCCGGACCAGCATCACCGTGACGAGGACGACCGCCGCGTCGCGCAGCAGCCGCCCGTCCGGGACCACGGGGCGGATCGCGTCGACGATCCCCGGCAGCTGCAGTCCGACGATCGCGAACAGCGCCGAGTTGAGCGCGAACACCACCGTCTCCCAGAAGGCGTATGCCTGGATCCGCGTCGGCGGCGAGATGAGCTTCGGGGCGTTCCACCCCAGGTAGATCCCTGCCGTGACGGCGGCGAGCACCGCCGACACGCCCGCGCCTTCGGCCGGCAGATAGGCGATGTAGGGCGTCAGGAGCGAGATCGCGATCTCGGTCGGCGGATCCTCGATCCGGCGACGGACCTGCGCGACCAGCCAGCCGACGGCCAACCCGATCGCCACGCCGCCGACGCCGCTGAGCAGGAAGTCGCCGCTCGCGTGGCCCACCGAGAACGAGCCGGTGATGACCGCGATGACGGCGTACTTGTAGAGGATCAGACCGGTCGCGTCGTTCAGCAGCGACTCGCCCTCGACGATCGTGACGTACCGCCGCGGAGCCCCGAGCCGGCCCGCGATGGCGGTCGCGGCCACCGGGTCCGTCGGCGAGACGATGGCGCCGAGCACGAAAGCGACGTTCCAGTCCAGCCCGATGACGCCATGCGCGACGACGGCGACGGCCGCGGTGGTGAACAGCACCAGCCCGAATGCGAGCAGGCCGATCGGCCGCAGGTTCGCGCGCAGGTCGTGCAGCGAGGTGAAGAACGCCGCCGAATAGAGCAGCGGGGGCAGCGCGAGCACGAGGATGGCGTCGGGGTCCAGCGTGATCGTCGGGATGCCCGGGATCGTCGCCAGCAGCGCACTGCCGGCGACGAGCAGGATCGGGTACGGGACCCGCACGCGGTAGGCGACGACGAGCAGCCCGCCGATGCTCGCCAGCAGTGCCGTCGCGACGAACTCGCCCTGCACGTCGCGGCCTCAGCCGCTGGCGGTGGTGAGCGTTGCGACCGCCATCGCCGCGACGCCCTCGCCGCGCCCCACGAAGCCCATCCGCTCGCCCGTCGTGGCCTTGACGTTCACGCGCGCGGCATCGAGGCCCAGCGCCCCGGCGAGCCGCGCGCGCATCTCGGCGCGCCGCGGGCCGACCTTCGGCCGCTCCATGCAGATCGTGGCGTCGACGTTGACCACGGCGAACCCGGCGACCGCCAGGAGCCCGGAGACCTCGGCCAGCAGCGCGATCGAGTCGGCCCCGCGCCAGCGCTCGTCGGTGTCGGGGAAGTGCGTGCCGATGTCGTCCAGCCCGGCCGCGCCCAGCAGCGCGTCGATCACCGCGTGCGTCAGCACGTCGGCGTCGGAGTGCCCGTCGAGGCCGAGGTCGTGTTCCAGCTCGATGCCGGCGAGGATCAGCGGACGGCCCTCGACGAGCCGGTGCGAATCCCAGCCCAGGCCGGTGCGGGTCTCCTGCTGCGTCACACGACCATCATCCCAGCGGGACCAGCGTCCGCTCGCGGCCCTCGAAGACGGCCAGCTCGGTGACGCCGTGATCGGCCAGGAAGCGCAGCGCCTCGTCGTAGCCGAAACCCAGGTGCTCGGCGGTGTGGGCGTCACTGGAGAGCGCGACGGGGTTGCCGGCCTCCAGACACAGCTCGAGGAACCCGCTGGACGGATACAGCTCGCCGACGGGCTTGCGCAGCCCGGCGGTCGACAGCTCGATCGCGATGCCCGACTCGGCGATGCCGTCCATCGCCAGCTCGTAGAACCGGCGCAGGTCACCCTCGGGGAACGGGCGCTGCCCGCCCCAGTGCTTGACGAGGTCCGGGTGGGCGAGGATGTCGTACTGGCCCGTGCGCGCGAGTTCGCCGAGCCAGGTGAAGTAGGTGCTCCAGACCTTCTCGGGCCCCTGCCCCATGCCCCAGATGTCGTAGTCCTCGTGATCCAGCGCCCCGTCGCCGACGAAGTGGATCGAGCCGACCACGTAGTCCCAGTCGCGCGCCTCCAGGAAGCTCGCCACGCGGTCCTCGCGCCCGGGGACGAAGTCGGCCTCGATGCCCAGGCGCAGGTCGGTCTGCTCGCGCACGAACGCGCAGTACTCATCGACGTCGTCGTGGGCGAACTCGCGCCACAGCGGGGTGTCCCAGACGTCGAGCGCCTGTGCGAAGCGGTAGATGTGCTCGCTGACGCCCAACTCCTCGATTCCGCGCGCGGCCGCGGCGTCGCGGTATGCCTGCGCGTTCTCGGCCGTGAAGTAGCGCTCAGGCGGGCTGTCGGCCGTGTCGGGGCGCAGATGCACGTGGTAATCGGTCAGCACGCCGCCTGATTCAAGCAGCGTCGGCCGCGTCCCTTGTCGCGGGACGAACGGCGGCACCGAGGGAACGCCGGCACGGGACGCCGAATGCGCGAGCGACCTTTGCCGATACTCGCCCACCGCGCGCACTTACGGGCTTCCCCGCGACCACAAGTGCGCGCGGTCGGGCGGATTCGCGTCCGCGGCTCCGACATCGCGATCGATGCCTGCCGTTCGCGGCGCCGCGGAGCAACGTGCCGTCACCGGCGGCCGAGCAGCAGTTCGGCGACGGCCAGGTCCAGCGGCGTCGTCACCTTCAGGTTCTCCCGCGGGGCGCCGACGACCCGCACGCGGCCCCCGTCCCGCTCGACGAGCATCGCGTCGTCGGTCGCGGCCGCCAGTTCGGCATCCGGCCGGGCGAGCGCCCGCTCCAGCGCCGCGCGGCGGAAGACCTGCGGCGTCTGGATCGACCAGAGCGCGGCGCGGTCGAGCGTCTCGGACACCAGGCCGCCCGCGCCGGCGCGCTTGATCGTGTCCGTCACGGGCGCGGCGGCGATCGCCGCGTCCCAGTCGCCGTCGTCCAGCGCCGCAAGGCACGCGGAGGCGAGCTCGGCCGTCAGCAGCGGGCGCGCCGCGTCGTGCACGAGCACGACATCGGCGTCACCCGCCGACGCCAGCGCGGCGCGGACCGACTGCGAGCGCTCGGGGCCGCCGACCACCCCGATGCACCCGTCGGGCGTCGCGGCCCCCTCCGGCAGCGCCACGACGATGCGATCGATCGCGGGCACCGCGCGCAGCGCGGCCAGACTCCACTCCACCAGGGGGCGCCCGGCGAGCGCGACGAACGCCTTGGGCCCCTCGGACCCGAGCCGTTCGCCGCGCCCGGCGGCCACGACGAGCGCGACCGCCACCGGACGGTCCTAGGAGGCGACCTTGGCGCCCGCCGACTCGGCGAGCAGGTTGTCGAGGTGCTCCTCGGCCTCCTGCTCGTCCATCTCCAGCGCGTACATCAGCTCGGATGCCAGGATCTTCTTCGAGCGCGTGTACATCTGCTTCTCGCCGGTCGAGAGCCCCTTCTGGTGCTCCCGCACGGCGAGGTTGCGAACGACCTCGGCCAGCTCGTAGATGTCGCCGGTCTTGATCTTGTCGCGGTTGTGCTTGAACCGGCGGTTCCAGTTCTTGGGCATCTCGGACACCTCGTCCGCGAGCACCGCCAGCACCTTCTGCACCGTCTCCTCGTCGATGACGCGCCGGAGCCCGACCTGAGCGGCCTTCTCCGACGGAACCATCACCGTCATGTCGTTGTGCAGGATCTTGATGGTCAGGTAGATGCGCTCCTGACCCAGCATCGTGCGGTTCTCCTTCTTCAGGATCTTGCCGGCACCGTGATGCGGGTAGACGACGTTGTCGCCCAGCTCGAACTCGATGTGCTCGAGCACGGTGATCTCGAGATCCTCGTCGGTGAACTGCTGCTCGTCCTCAGAAATGATGTTCCCCTCCCTCCGTGTCACCGCCGTGCGGGGGAGCCCGCGGCGGCACTTCAAGTCCCTCAGGTCTGCAGGTACCGGTCCACGAGATTGATCTCCTGGAGCCGGCGCAGGCCTTCGCGGATGTCCTTGGCGCGAACGGCGTCCACGCCTTCGATCGCCTCGAGCTCACCGTCGCCGGCAGCGAGCAGCTCATCGAGCCGTCCCATCTCGCGGACGATGCTCGCGACCACGATCTTCGGGATCCGCGGAATGCGGCCGAGGATCCGGTACCCCCGCGGTGACACCGCGAAGTCGAGCGTGTTGAGCTTGCGGTCATGGCCGAGCAGTTCGGCCAGCCGCCCGAAGTCGAGCAGGTCCTGGTGCGGCAGGCGGCCGAGCTGGTCCAGCGCCTGCGCGAAGGTCTCGTCGGAGTCGTCGACGAGGTAGTCGTGCACGAGCGCGGCCTTGTCCGCCGCTGAGCCGACCGTCGTCTCCTCGAGCTGCATCTCGATCAGGCGGCCCTCCATGCCGAGCTCGACGATGTAGCGCTCGATCTCGACCGCCATGCGGGTCACCAGCTCGGATCGCTGGAGTACCGTCAGGACGTCGTGGAGCGTCGCGCCGCCCTCGAACTCCAGGGCCGTGAGCCGCGTGGAGACCTGGTCCAGGCGCCGGCGGTACTTGTCGAGCGTCGCGAGCGCCTGGTTGGCCTTCGCCAGGACGGTCGGGATGTCCTCGAGGATGTACTTCGCTCCGTCGAGGTAGATCGACACGACGTCGCGCCGCGCGGAGATCGCGATGACCAGCGCGTCGGTCTGCTTGCTCACGCGCTCGGCCGTGCGGTGGCGGGTGCCGGTCTCCAGCGAGAGGATCGTCGGGTCCGGGATCAGCTGGACGTTGGCCATCGCGATCTTCGTCGCGTTCGTGTTCAGCTGGATCGCGCCGTCCATCTTCGCCACCTGGTACAGGTAGGCGGGCGAATAGTCGATGTCGAGCTTGATCCCGCCGGAGAAGAGGAAGCTCAGCTCCTCGGGATCGCCGATGACGACGAGGCCGCCGGTCCGGGCGTGGACGATGTTGTCGATGCCCTCGCGCAGTGCGGTCCCGGGCGCGACCATCTCGAGCGCCTTCACCAGACGGGGCTCCTGGCGACTCTCGAGATCGGTCAAGTCATCGCCATTACGGTGCGCCATCACCTGGCATTTTACCAGGGAGGGCGCCTCGCCCGACCTGCGCCTCAGGGGCGCACGAAGACGCCCTGTTCAGGCCGCGACGGGTTCCGCCGCGGGCGTGGCCAGGCGCAGCGCGGCGCGCAGCGACGGCGCCTCGTCCGGCGTGATGAGCGAGCGCAGGCCGAACTTCGCGGCCTCCTCGCGACGGCGGTCGTGGTGGGCGACCGAGCGCAGCTCCCCGGTCAGCCCGATCTCGCCGAACGCGCACACCGGCGCGTCCCGATCGCCGCCCAGGGCGACGCCGCGCACCGCACCCGCCACGGCCAGGGCGACGGCGAGGTCCGCCCCCGGCTCGTCGATCCGCACCCCGCCGACGACGTTCACGAAGACGTCGGCGCTGCCGACGGACACGCCGGCATGGCGGCCCAGGACGGCGAGCACGAGCGCAAGGCGGTTGCGGTCGATGCCGTTGCACATCCGGCGCGGCGGGACGAGTTCGCTCGGCGACACGAGCGCCTGGACCTCGACGAGCAGCGGGCGCGAGCCCTCCATCGACGCCAGGACGACGCTGCCCGGCGCGCGCGTCGCCTCGGCGACGAAGCGGGCGCTCGCGTCGAGGACCTCGACGAGGCCGCCGTCCTTCATCTCGAACACGCCGACGTCGTTCGTCGAGCCGAAGCGGTTCTTCAGCGCCCGCAGCGTCCGGTACGTCCGCTCCTTCTCGCCCTCGAACTGCAGCACGCAGTCGACGAGGTGCTCGAGGACGCGCGGACCGGCGAGCGACCCGTCCTTCGTCACGTGGCCGACGAGCAGGACCGCGGTGCCGGTGCGCTTGGCGACCTCCATGATCCGGCTGGCCACCTCGCGCACCTGACCGACGGTGCCGGGTGCCCCCGTCATCTCGCCCGCCGCGAGCGTCTGCACCGAGTCGACGACGCAGACCTCGGGCTGCTCGGCCTCGAGCGTCGCCAGGACGGTGTCCAGGTCGGTCTCGGCCAGCATCGGGATGTCCAGCGCGCCCGGGGCCGAGCCGGCCTCCAGGCGCTCGGCGCGCAGGCGGATCTGGGCCGCCGACTCCTCGCCGGAGATGTAGAGCGTGCGCCGCCCCGCGCCCTGCAGCAGCCCGAGCGCCATCGTCGTCAGCGTCGACTTGCCGATGCCCGGCGAGCCGCCGATCAGAACCAGCGACCCGGGCACAATGCCACCGCCGAGCAGCCGGTCCAGCTCGCCGATCCCGGTCAGCAGCCGCGGCGTGCGGTCGGCGTGGACGTCGCGCAGGCGCTGCGGCGACCCCGCAGGTCCGCGCGGCGCCGCGGCGCGAGCGGCCCGGGAGCCGGCACCGGGACCGGTCGCGCGTGCCGGAGCGCGCTCCTCGGCGAGGGTGTTCCACTCGCCGCAGCCCGGGCACTGACCGTGCCACTTCGCCTCGACGTGGCCGCAGGCCGAGCAGACGTGGATGGTCGCGGGACGGGCCATGGGACTCGCCGAGCCTAGGCTGCGGGGCCGACGGCATCGCCCCTGAGTGCGTTTGATCGGCCTTGCGCAAGCCTGTGCATGGGCGTAGCCTCGGACCGAGCCCAGACTCCCACGGGACCGACTGCCAGAGGAGGATGCCCGATCATGCGCGAGACGATGAGCGCGCTGCTCAAGGACCGGATCGACGCGTTCAACGCGCACGACCCGGAGGCGTTCGCGGCGCTCTACGCGCCGGACGTCATCTTCCGCGACATCGCGACGTCGGTGCCCGCCCACGGCCGGCCGGTCGTGCACACCTGGGTCGAGACGTACTTCCGCGCCTTCCACGACGCCCGCATGGAGGCCCGCGTCGCGGCGTGCGACGGCGACGTGCTCGTGTACGAGTGGCATGCGACCGGCACGCACGACGGGGACTTCATGGGGTGCCCGGCGACCGGCCTCCACATCGAGGTCGACGGCTGCAGCATCGCCCGCGTCGGCGAGGACGGTCTCGTGCACGTCGAGACCAACTACTGGGACGTCGCCGGCATGCTCCAGCAGATGGGCGTCCTGCCGACGGCGACGCAGGAGATCCCGCGCGAGGCCCCGATCGACGCCCTGCGGTAGGTCCCGCGGGTCAGCCGACGGCGTCCAGCGCCTGCACCACGTCGGCCAGCAGATCGCGCGTGTCCTCGACGCCGACGCTGAAGCGCACGAGTCCCGCCGGGACCGACTCCAGCTCACCCGCGTAGCGCCGGCGGCGCTCGGCGCTGCTGTGAACGCCACCGAAGCTCGTAGCCTCAGCGACGAGCTCGCAGGCGGCGAGGAAGGCCTGGGCGCGCTCGGCCACGCCGAGGTCGAACGAGACGACGCAGCCGATGCCGGGCCAGCGCACGTCGTGGACGTCGTCGCGAGCTGCGAGCACCTGCACGAGCGCGGCCGCGGTCGCCTCCTGCCGCTCGACGCGGACGCCGAGTGTCGCGAGCGACCGGTGGGCGAGCCAGGCCTCGAACGGCCCGGCGATCGCGCCGGTCGAGGTGCGCCATTCGCGGATCGCCGTCAGGCGCTCCGGGGCGGCGCAGGCGACGTACCCCAGCAGCAGGTCGCTGTGGCCGCTGAGCTGCTTCGTCCCCGCCGCGACGCTGTAGTCCGCGCCGAGCTCGACCGGCCGCTGGCGCATCGGCGTGGCGAGCGAGTTGTCGACGGCGAGGAGCGCTCCGGCGGCGCGGGCGGCCGCGGCGAGCGCGGCGACGTCCACGGTGTCGAGCATCGGGTTCGACGGCGTCTCCAGCCAGACGAGCGCCGCCCCGGGCAGCGCGGCGTGCACGGCCGCGTCGTCGGTCGGGACGAGGCGCACCTGGATGCCCAGGCGCTCGAGGTGGTTGGCGGCGAGCTCGCGGACCTGGAAGTAGCCGTCGCTCGGGACGACGACCACGTCGCCGGGATTCAGCGCCGTGAAGAGGACCGCGCTGACCGCGGCCATCCCGGTGGCGAAGGTCAGGACGGGCGCGCCCTCGAGCGCGCCGATCGCCGCCTCGAGCCGCTCCGCCGTCGGCCCGCTGTAGCGGCCGTAGAGGTCGTTCTCGGGATCGACGTCGCCGGCCATGTGGAACGGCGCGGCGAAGACCGGCCCCGGCAGGAACGGCTCACCGTCGGAGGCCACAGGCAGCCCGGCGTGGAGCGCGGCGGTGCCGGACCCGTGGATCGTCCCGGGCGGCCTGCGCCGCGCGGCGTCCTGGCCGCCCGAATCCGCGGCGCGCTCGCGGGCGCAGAACCCCGCGCCCTTGTGCGAGCTGTCGCAGAACGGCTTGTTCAGCGAGCGCCCGCAGCGGCAGAGGATGACCGGCCCGTCCGCGGGCGGGAACGGCTCGCCGTCCGCGTCGATCAGCCGGACCGGCCCCGTCACCTTGTAGGGGCCGTCCCGGCGGACCTTGATCTCGACGTCGTCGCCGCGATCACTCATGCGGCGTCGCCGGTTCAGGCCGGCTCGGGCGCGTCGCCCGCGCCCGGCTCCGGCGCCGGCTGCTCGCCCTCGCCTTCGGCGCCGACCGCGGCCGGGACCTTGTCCGGCACGACGATCGTGATGTTGACCTCGCCGTCCTCGCCCTCGGCGGGCGTGTCCACGAGCACCGTGGCACCCGGGATCAGCTCGGAGCGCAGCACGAAGTCCGCGAGCGGATCCTCGATGTAGCGCTGGATCGCCCGGCGCAGCGGGCGGGCGCCCATGGCGGGATCCCAGCCCTTCTCGACGAGGAAGTCGCGCGCCCCGTCGGTCAGCTCGAGCTGCAGCTCGCGCTCGGCGAGCGACGCGCGGATGCGCCGCAGCAGGAGCTCGACGATCGTCGTGATCTCCTCCTTCTGCAGCTTGTGGAAGACGATCACGTCGTCGATGCGGTTGAGGAACTCGGGGCGGAAGACCTTCTTGAGCTCGCCCATGATGCGGCCCTTCATGTCCTCGTACGTGATGCCGGTCTCGTCCTCGCTGACCGCGAAGCCGAGCGGCGTGTTGCGCGCGATCTCCTGGGCACCGATGTTCGACGTCATGATCACGATGGCGTGGCGGAAGTCGACCGTGCGGCCCTGCGAGTCGGTCAGGCGACCGTCCTCCAGGATCTGCAGCAGGATGTTGAAGACGTCCGGGTGGGCCTTCTCGATCTCGTCGAGCAGCAGGACGCAGTACGGCTTGCGGCGCACGGCCTCGGTCAGCTGGCCGCCCTCGTCGTAGCCGACGTAGCCGGGAGGCGAGCCGACCAGGCGCGACACGGCGTGCTTCTCCATGTACTCGGACATGTCGATGCGCGTCATCGCGTCCTCGTCGCCGAAGAGGAACTCGGCGAGCGTGCGGGCCAGCTCGGTCTTGCCGACGCCGGACGGGCCGAGGAAGACGAACGAGCCGGTCGGGCGCTTGGGGTCCTTCAGGCCGGCGCGCGAGCGGCGGATGGCCTTGGAGATGACCTCGACGGCGGCGTGCTGACCGATGACGCGCTTGTGCAGCTCGTCCTCCATCCGCATGAGCTTCGCCGTCTCGGCCTCGGTGAGCTTGAAGACGGGGATGCCGGTCCACATCGAGACGATGTCGGCGATCTCCTCCTCGCCGATCGCCGGGCGCGGGCCCTCGCCCTCGCCGGCGCGCCACTGGTCCTCCAGCTCGCGCTTCTTCTCCGTGAACTTGCGCTCCTCGTCGCGCAGGGCGGCCGCCTTCTCGAACTCCTGATTCTCGATCGCGTCCTCCTTCTCGCGCCGCGTCGTCTCGATCGACTCCTCGAGCTCGCGGTACACGGGCGGAGAGGTCATCGACTTGATGCGCATCCGGGATGCGGCCTCGTCGATCAGGTCGATCGCCTTGTCCGGCAGCTGCCGGTCGGCGATGTAGCGGTCGGCGAGCTCCGCCGCGGCCCGCAGGGCCTCGTCGGTGATCTCGATCTTGTGGTGCTGCTCGTAGCGGTCGCGCAGGCCGGTGAGGATCTGCACGGTCTCGTCGATCGACGGCTGCTCGACGCGGATCTGCTGGAAGCGGCGCTCCAGGGCGCTGTCGCGCTCCAGGTACTTGCGGTACTCGTCGAGTGTCGTCGCGCCGATCGTCTGCAGCTCGCCGCGCGCCAGCGCGGGCTTGAGGATGCTGGCCGCGTCGATCGCGCCCTCGGCGGCGCCGGCGCCGACGAGGTTGTGGAGCTCGTCGATGAACAGGATGATGTCGCCGCGCTGGGTGATCTCCTTCATCACCTTCTTCAGCCGCTCCTCGAACTCGCCGCGGTACTTCGAGCCGGCGACGAGCGCCGCCAGGTCGAGCGTGTAGATCTGCTTGCCCTTCAGCAGCTCCGGCACGTCGGCGTTCGTGATGCGCTGGGCGAGGCCCTCGACGACGGCGGTCTTGCCGACGCCCGGCTCACCGATCAGCACGGGGTTGTTCTTCGTACGGCGCGAGAGGATCTGCATGATCCGCTCGATCTCGGTCTCGCGGCCCACGACGGGGTCGAGCTTGCCGTCCGCGGCGAGCTTCGTCAGGTTGCGCCCGAACTGGTCGAGCAGCTTCGACGACTTCTTGCCCTCGCCGGATGCGGCGGGCGAGCCCTGGCCGGAGGCACCGGTCGAGCCGGAGCCCTGGCGACGGCCGCCGGGGCCGGACAGCATCCGGATGACCTCGTTGCGGATCTTCTCGGAATCCGCGTCGAAGTCCAGGAGGATGCGGGCGGCGACGCCCTCGTTCTCGCGTACGAGCCCGAGCAGGATGTGCTCGGTCCCGATGTAGTTGTGTCCGAGGCTCAGCGCC
>JBKJRO010000101.1:0-25272 GCA_046594555.1 Solirubrobacteraceae bacterium | reverse complement strand
TAGGTGCCGCCGATGTGCGCGACGTACGCAGGGATCGTGTGCTCGCCGACCTTGATCGACGCGCCGTAGAACCCGATGTTGGCGACGTGATGCTGGCTGCAGCCGTTGGGGCAGCCGGACATCTTGATCTTGATCTCGCGGGTGAGCGGGTCGGTGATGTCCAGCTCGCTCACGCGCTGCTGAACGGCCTCGTTGAGGCCCATCGAGCTGGCGATGCCGAGCTTGCAGGAGTCGGTGCCCGGGCAGCTCACGACGTCCAGCACGGTGCGAACACCGGGGTCGCCGAGGCCGAGCTCGTTGAGCTTCTGCCAGACCTCGTAGACCGACTCGTCACGGACCCACCGCAGCAGGAGGTTCTGCTGGACGGTCGTGCGCGCCAGGCCGCCGGAGTAGTCCCGCATGATCTGCGCCAGGCCACGCCACTGGGCGGGGTCGAGGTCGCCCCGGGTGATCTTGACCTCCACGGCGCTGTACCCGTCCTGCTTCTGCTTCTGGACGTTGTACTCGCAGAACGCGGCGAACTCCTTGTCGTCGCCGTTGGGCGAGGCGTAGGTGGCCGTCGGGTCTGAGGTCGGGGCGAGCGAGGCCTCGTCGACGTTGAAGTACTTCTCGTCGATCGAGAAGTCACGCTCGTTGGCCCAGTCGCCCTCGAGCTCGTCCTTGATCATCTGCGTGACGGCCTCGGCGCCGTCGCGGTCGACGAGGACCTTGATACGGGCGCGGGCACGGTTGACGCGCAGCCAGTCCTGGGCGTCGAAGATCCGGAAGACGGCCTCGGCCACCTCGAGGAACTCGCCGTCGTCGGCGCGGACGAAGTCGTAGAGCGTGGGCGCGACGCGCGGCATGATCGACGTCCCGCCCCCGACGCGGACCTCGAACCCGCGGACCCCGTCGCGCTCACGGGCGATGAAGGCGATGTCGTGGATGCCGGTGATCGCGCGGTCGTGGTCGGTGCCGTCGAACGCGGTCTTGACCTTGCGCGGCATGAGCTGCGTCGTCGGGTGACGCACGAAGTAGCGCACGTAGGCGCCGACGTAGGGGGTCGGGTCGAAGACCTCGTCGGCGCAGATGCCGGCCCACGGATCCGCGGTCACGTTGCGGACGGTGTTGCCGCAGCCCTCGCGCGAGGACAGCCCCGAGGCCGCGATGCGCCTGATCAGCTTGGCCATCTGGGCGAGTGGCACATGATGGATCTGCACGTTCTGCCGCGTCGTGATGTGGCCCTTGTTCAGCGGCGCGTACTCCTCGACGACCTCCGCGAACATGTCCATCTGGTCCGGCGTGACGCCGCCGAACGGCAGCTTCACACGGACCATCTGGACATCCGCCTGGCGCTGGCCGTAGACGCCCTGCTTGAGCCGGAAGCCGATGAACTGGTCCTCCGGCGTGTCGCCCGCGAGGTACTTCCCGGCCTCGGTGTCGAAGTCGTCGAACTCGTGCTCGAGGATCGGGATGATGTGCCCCGGCACGTTCGCCAGGACCTCGGGGTTGTTCAGCGAACCGGGGCGGCCCGCGCCGGTCTTGGGCTCGGTGGCGGAAGGCTCCATGGCGCCGAATAGTACCGAATCCTGATCGGGATCAATGCTTTTGCCGGACGGGCCGGTTCGGAGCGATTTTCGCGCGGGCTCCGTCACGACCGGAGCGTGACGACCGTCACACCCTCTAGGCTGGTGCGCAGCGGCTCTCGAACATCCGTCCAGTTCGCGCCTGCTCGTCGGCCAGTGGCCGAGAATCCCCCAACGAGCTGATGCCCCGCCTTCTCCCCCTCAAGCCGGCGCTTCTGTGCGTTCTGCTGCTGGCCCTCGTGCCTGGTGCAACGGCGACGGCGAACACGAGCCACGCCGGCTGGCCCTTGATCAACGGCATGCTGCTGATGAACAAGCTCGACCAGAGTCGCCCGCTCGACGCGCGGCCCGGTCACGACCCGTTCGCCGGCACCGACGCGGAGTACCGCTGCGACGGCCTGCATCGCGACGCCTCGTGCGTCGGCGTGTCGCGCTGGTGCGTGCGGCATCCCGCGGAGTGCCGTCGCCGCGTGGTCGTGGCGAGCGCCGCGCGGCACAACGAGCTGCTCGGCGGCCACGGGAACGACACGATCCACGCCGGGCCTTGGGGCGACGTGATCTGGGGCGACTACAAGCCGAGCGGCCAGCCGGAGTCCCAGGTCGACCGGCTGTCAGGCGGGCGCGGCCGCGACTTCATCTACGCGAGCCACGGCTGGAACACGATCACCTCGGGCGGCGGCGCGGACGTCATCCACGCGCACTTCGGGCACGGCGTCATCACCTGCTCACGCCGGACCACGCTCTTCATCAGCCGTCGCAGCCGCCGCGGCTACTCGCTGCACGGGTGCCGCAGGATCAGTTACAGGACGCTCGGCTACTAGCCGGCACAGAGGTAGTGTCGGCCGATCATGCCGACAATCCTCTGGCACATCGAGCTGTCGCACTACAACGAGAAGGCGCGCTGGGCGCTCGACTACAAGGGCATCCCGCACGAGCGCCGCACGCCGCTGCCGGGGATGCACCGTCTCGCCGCGCTCGGGCTGACCCGCGGGTCGCACCAGCGGCTGCCGATCCTCGAACTCGACGGCCGCCGCATCGCTGACTCGACGGCGATCATCGCCGCACTGGAGGCCTACCGTCCCGAACCCGCGCTCTACCCGGACGACCCGGCCGAGCTCGACCGGGCCCTGGCGCTGGAGGACGCCTTCGACGAGGAGCTCGGCCCGAATGTGCGCCGTTTCGTCTGGCACCACACGCTCGACGACCGCGACGCCACCGTCGATGCGCTCATGACGCAGGCCAGCCCGGGCAAGCGCCGGTTCATGCGTGCCGTCGTGCCGCTCGCCCGCCCGGCCGTGAAGCACGACTACACGGTCAACGCCGCCGCCGCCGAGGAGGCCGCGGCGGTCATCCGCGGCTTCGCCGACCGCATCGAGGCCGAGCTGCAGCCGAGCGGGTACCTCGTCGGCGACCGGTTCAGCGTGGCGGACCTCGCGGGGGCGGCGATGATGACCCCGCTGATCGCGCCGCCGGAACGCCCCTACGCCCCGGCCGTGATGAGCCGGCCGATCCTGGAGCTGCGCGAGGAGCTGGAGGCGCGGCCCGGCGGCGCCTGGGTCACCGAGATGTACGCGCGCCATCGCTGCGCGTCGGCCGAGATCGCCGCGTAGGCCACGCGGCGACATGGGGTGGCCCGGAATCACCCCGTGTTCGAACGTCATGACGGGCCACCCCCCGGCTTGGGGGTGGGGCTACGTGCCGTCGAGCAGGTGCTCGCGGCGCCGCCGGCGTGCCGCGCGGGCGAGCGGGATCAGGACGGCGGCGAGCAGCGCCACGGGCAGCAGGGCCGCGAGGCCGACCAGCAGCGCGCCGAGCACCACGCCGAGCACGCGGCCCGCGTCGTGCAGGGCGTCGCCCGGGGTCCAGCCGCCACCGCCTGCACCGCCCGCCTGCCGGCGCTCGGTGACGACCTGCACCGCGACGGCGCTGTAGGTCGTCCGGCGGCGCAGGTCGGCGCGCACGGCCTTGGCCTGCGCGAGCCGGGCCTCGATCGAGCGCAGGCGCGCGCGGAGCACCGCGGCCGCTGCCTCGCCAGGCGCCGCGGCGAGTTGCCGCAGAACCGAGCGGCGGGCTGCTCGCAGCGACGCGATGCGCCCGGCGGCGCTGCCGACCTGCGCGGTCACGTCGAAGCTGCTCTGGGTGCGCGAGCGCACGTGGGCGAGCTGGGACAGCTGCGCGAGCGCGCTCTGAAGCCGGGCCGACGGGATGCGCAGGTCGAACGCCGCGCCGCCGCCGATGCCCGGGCGGGCATCGACGGACGAACTCATCACGAAGCCGCCCGCGACGTCGGTCACGCGGACGACGCCGCTGACGACGTCGTCGAGCTGCTTGGGCGTCGTCGCCAGGCGCAGGCTTGCGCCGCGCTCGACACTGCGAGTCGCCCCGCCGGTCACCGCGCCCACCGGCGGCGCCGGGGTGCTCGGCACCACGATCGGCGCCGTGACGCTGGACTCGAGCTGCGACGGAGCGGCCGGGGCCTGAGGCGCGCGCTTCGCCGCAGGCGAGGTGGCTGCGCCGGCGGCGTCGACCGGCGCCTGCGTGGCATCGAGCGCCGGCGCCTGGGCGACCACCGGCCGGTCGGCCGTGGGGCCGTCCGTCCCGCCGCCGCCGGCGAGGCTCACGGCGAGCACCGCCGCAGCGACGCCCGAGGCCAGGAGGCCGGCCCCCGCCCAGGTGCGACGCGAGCGCGCCGGTCCGCGGCGGTCGCCGGCCGGCGCCGGGAAGCCGGCGGCGGCGCGATCGTCGAGCCGGGCGGCGAACGCCGGCGGCGGCACCGGGCGATCGTCGCGGAGCGTGAGTGCGAGCGCGCCGAGATCTGTGAGATCGGCGGCGACCGGCTCGCCGGCGAGCGCGGCGTCGAGTGCCGCGAGCTCGCGGGCGACGTCGGCGGGCAGGGTGGTCGGGCTACGACGTCGCATGACAGGCCTTCCTCAGTCGTTGCATGGCGCGGTGGAGGGTCGTCCCCGCGTTCGACGGGCTGACGCCCAGGACGCGCGCGATCTCGTCGTTGGCCAGGCCGGCGTGGAACTTGAGCGCGATCACCTCGCGGTCGCGCGGCGACAACGTCGCCAGCGCGGCGCGCAGCGTCGCGCGATCCAGCGGCAGGTCGCCGTCGTCGGCGGCCGGGCGCGGATCCTCGGGGTCGGCGAGCAGCGCGGCCGTGCGGCGGCGGCGGCGCAGCTCGTCCAGCGCGGCGTTGCGAGCGATGCCGAACAGCCAGGCGCGTTCGCTGCCCCGCGCCGGACGGTAGGTGCGCTGCCGGCGCAGGGCGCGCTCGAACGCGAGCGCGGTGACGTCCTCGGCTGCCCCGCGATCGCGCAGCAGCGTCGCGACGTAGGCGAACACGTCGTCGCGACTCGCGCGGTAGAGCGCGTCGAAGTCCAGCTGGGCCGGAGCGGATCTGACGGGGAACGGCACGGTGAGCGTGTGGTTCACGCCGGTACTACGGCGCAGCGGCCAGTTCATCACACCCCCGTGCGCGTCGCATACGATCATCCGCGATGGCGGATCCCCCGGCCGACCCTCACCCTGCGGGCCTGCCGCCGGGTCCCGTCCAACCGCTGATGGCGGGCGCCGTCGCCGCGCTGATCGGATTCGCCGGGACGTTCGCGCTCGTGCTGGCGGGCCTGCGCTCCGTCGGCGCCACGGAGTACGAGGCCTCGTCCGGCCTGCTCGTGCTGACCGTCTCGATGGGCCTGCTGTCGATCACGCTGAGCCTGCGCACGCGCATGCCGATCACGATCGCGTGGTCCACGCCCGGCGCGGCGCTGCTGATCGCGAGCGGCCAGGTCTCGGGCGGGTACGCCGCCGCGACCGGGGCGTTCCTGCTCGCCGGCACCCTGATCGTCGTCGCCGGGCTGTGGCGCACGCTGGAGCGCGCGATCGAGTCGATCCCCGCGGCGATCGCCAGCGCGATGCTGGCCGGGGTCCTGCTCCCGGTCTGCCTGACGCCCGTCCACGCCGTCGCCGACTACCCGTGGCTCGCGATCCCGCCGGTCCTGACGTGGGCGCTGCTGACCCGGTACGCGCGGCGTTGGGCCGCCCCGGGAGCGCTGCTGGTGACCGCGATCGCGATCCTCATCGACGACCCGCCGCAGCTCGGAGGCTCCGCCCTACCCCACCTGGCATGGACGACGCCGAGCTTCGACCTCGGAACGCTCGTCGGCCTCGGCGTCCCGCTGTTCATCGTCACGATGGCCTCGCAGAACATCACCGGCATGAGCGTCCTGTCGGGCTTCGGCTACCGGCCGCGCCTGCGCCCGCTGCTCCTCAGCACCGGCGCCGCGACGATGGCGGGCGCGCCGTTCGGCGCCCACGCGGTGAACCTGGCGGCGATCTCCGCGGCGCTGACGGCGGGGCCCGACGCCGAACCCGATCCGGCGCGCCGCTGGATCGCCTCGGTCGGGTGGGGCCTGACCTGCGTCATCCAGGGACTCTGCGCCGGGCTGGCCACGGCGCTCGTCGCGACCGCGCCGCCGGTCGTCATCGAATCCGTCGCCGGCCTGGCGCTGCTCGGCTCGCTCGCCGCGGCGATCGCGGCGGCACTCGCCGATCCCGAGCGCCGCGAGGCGGCGACGATCACGTTCGTCGTCAGCGCCTCGGCCGTCACGATCTGGAACATCGGCGCGCCGTTCTGGGGCCTCGTCGCCGGGCTGGCGTTCAGCCTGCTGCAGCGCCGGCGCGCGTCGGCGGCGTAGCCGGTCAGCGCGGGCGGCGGCGCGGCGGCGCGATGTCGGTGATCGTGCCGAGCGCGACCTCGGCGGCCAGGCCGACGGTCTCCGACAGCGTCGGGTGCGGGTGCACGGTGAGCGCCAGGTCCTCGGCGTCGGCGCCGAGTTCCAGCGCGTGGACCAGTTCGGCGATCAGCTCGCCCGCGTTGACGCCGGTGATGCCGGCGCCCAGCACCCGGCGCGTCCCGGGCTCGAGCACGAGCTTCGTGACCCCGCCCGGGCGGCCGACGCTCAGCGCCCGGCCCGACGCGGCCCAGGGGAACGACGCCGTCTCGACCTCGATGCCGTCGGCCGTGGCCCGCGTCTCGGTCAGCCCCATCCACGCGACCTCGGGATCGGTGTAGGCGACCGACGGGACGGTGCGGACGTCGAACACGACGTCGTGGCCGGCGACGACCTCGGCGGCGACCTTCGCCTCGTGCATCGCCTTGTGCGCCAGCATCGGCTCGCCGACGACGTCGCCGATGGCGCTGATGTGGGGCACGTTCGTGCGCAGGCGGGCATCGACGGCGATGAACCCGCGCTCGTCGACCGTCACGCCCGCGCGCTCGGCGGCGATGCCCGCGCCGTTGGGCCGGCGGCCGACGGCGACGAGGATGCGGTCGAAGCTCGCCGGCTCGGGGCCGCCGTCGAACGTCACCTTCAGGCCCTTCTTCCCGGCGTCGACGGCCGTGACGGTGACGCCCAGGTGGATCGCCTCGTAGCGGTCCTTGACGCGCTGATGCAGCGGGCGGACGAGGTCCTTGTCGGCGCCGGGGATGAGCTGGTCCTGGAGTTCGGCGACGGTGACCTGCGACCCCAGCGCGTCATAGACGGTCGCCATCTCCAGCCCGATGATGCCGCCGCCGATGACGAGCAGCCGCGCGGGGATGTCGGCGAGGTCGAGCGCCCCGGTCGAGTCGATGACGCGCGGATCGTCGGGGAGGAACGGGAGGCGGACCGGGTGCGAGCCGACGGCGACGATGCACTGCTCGAAGGCGATCTCGCGATCGCCGACGACCAGCGTATGCGGCCCGGTGAACGCCGCCTCGCCGCGGACGACCTCGACGTTGCGCTGCTTGGCCAGGGCCGCGAGCCCACCCGTGAGCTTGCCGACGACCGACGCCTTCCAGGCGCGCAGCGCGTCGAGGTCGATCTGCGGCTCGCCGAACCGCACGCCGTGCTCGGCGGACTCCTGCGCCTCGGTGATGACGCGCGCGACGTGCAGCAGCGCCTTCGAGGGGATGCAGCCGACGTTGAGGCAGACGCCGCCGAGCTGCTCGTCGCGTTCGATCAGGATCGTCGGGATCCCCAGGTCGGCCGCGCGGAACGCCGCCGTGTAGCCGCCAGGGCCGCCGCCGAGGACGACGAGCGGTGCGCGGTCGCCGGCGGCGGGTGCGGCCTCGGGCTCCGCCGTCGCCGCGGCCTGCGGCACAGCGGGCTCGTCGCCGCCGTCCAGTCGCAGGATCGGCGTGCCCTCCGAAACGCGATCGCCGAGCTTGACCAGCAGCTCCGTCACGGTGCCGGCCTGGGGTGCCGGGATCTCCATCGTCGCCTTGTCGGACTCCAGCGTCACCAGCGGCTGGTCCTTCGTCACGGCGTCGCCGGCCGCGACCAGCACCTCGATCACCGGCACGTCGGTGAAGTCGCCGATGTCGGGAACCAGGACGTCCACTAGAGCGACTGCCCGCCGCCGCTCGGCAGAGGTCGATGGCATCGAAGAACGCGGGTCCTCACAGCAGCAGCCTTCGCAGGTCGCCGAGCACGCCGGCGAGGTGGACCATGAAGCGGGCCGCCGCGGCGCCGTCGATGACCCGGTGGTCGTAGGACAGCGACAGCGGGACCATCAGCCGGGGAGCGAACGCCGCGCCGTCCCACACCGGGCGGATCGCGGACTTCGTGACGCCGAGGATCGCGACCTCCGGCGCGTTGACGATCGGCGTGAAGCCGGTCCCGCCGATGCCGCCGAGCGAGGAGATCGTGAACGTCCCGCCCGCCATCTCGGCCGGGCCGAGCTTGCCGTCGCGCGCCTTGGCCGACAGGTCGCGCAGTTCGCCGGCGAGCTGCAGCAGCCCCTTACGGTCGACGTCGCGGATGACCGGCACGACGAGCCCGAACGGCGTGTCGGCCGCGAATCCGAGGTGGTAGTAGTGCTTGCGGACCAGGTCGTCGCCGTCGAGCGACGCGTTGAAGTCCGGGAACTCGCGCAGCGAGGCCACGCAGGCCTTGAGCAGCAGCGCGACCATCGTGACCTTGGACTCCGGGTGGTCCGCGTTCACCTGCTTGCGGAACACCTCGAGGTCCGTGATGTCCGCATCCTCGTGATGCGTCACGTGCGGGATCAGCGCCCAGTTCCGGGCGAGGTTCGGCGCCGCGATCTTCGCGATGCGCGAGCGCGGCACGCGCTCGATCTCGCCGTACTTGGCGAAGTCGACCTGCGGCCACGGCGCGAGCCCCGGGAGCGTGGGGCCGGATGGGACGGCGGGCGCCGCCGCCGGGCGGTCCAGATCTTCCGGGGTGACGCGGCCCTTGCGCCCGCTCCCGGCGACGGACGCGAGGTCGATGCCGCGCTCGCGAGCCAGGCGGCGCACGGACGGACTCGCGTACGGGGCGCCCGAGGCCGAGGCCGCCGGCGGCGGTCCGGCGGCCGGCGACGGCGACGGGGCCGGGGCCGGCTCGGCCGGCGACGGGGCGTCGGCCGGTGCCTGCGCGGGCGCCGCTTCGGCCGGGCCGTCCGCGGCGTCGAGCGTCAGCAGCGGCGCGCCCTCGGAGACGCGGTCGCCGAGCTTGACCAGCAGCTCCGTCACCGTGCCCGCCTGCGGCGCCGGAATCTCCATCGTCGCCTTGTCGGACTCCAGCGTCACCAGCGGCTGATCCTTGGTCACGACGTCGCCGACCGCGACCAGCACCTCGATCACCGGCACGTCCGTGAAGTCGCCGATGTCCGGAACCGTCACCGCTGCCATGGCGGGTCCACCTCCGTGTCCAGCGCGTAGCGCTCGATCGCCGCGGTCGCCGCATCGTCCTCGCCGAGCGCACGCAGCGCGGCGACGACCACGTGGAAGCGGTCCACCTCGAAGAAGCTGCGCAGCGCCGCGCGCCGGTCGCTGCGGCCGAAGCCGTCCGTGCCCAGCGAGGTGAACCCGCGGTCGCCGGTGTACGGGCGGATCTGGTCCGGGAACGCGCGGATGTAGTCCGTCGCCGCGACGATCGGCCCGTCGCGACCCTCGAGTGCGGCCGCGACGTACGGCACGCGCGCGTCCGCGCCGGGGTGCAGGCGATTCCATCGCTCGACCGCCATGCCGTCGCGGCGCAGCTCCGTGAACGACGTCGCGCTCCAGACGTCGGCGCCGATCCCGAAGTCGGCGGCCAGCAGGTCGGCGGCCGCCTCGACCTCGCGCAGGATCGTGCCGGACCCCATGAGCTGGACGCGCGCGGGCAGCTCCACGCCGGCGCCGCGGAGCAGGTAGAGGCCGCGCAGGATCCCCTCCTCGGCGCCCTCGGGCAGCGCCGGGTGGTGGTAGTTCTCGTTCATCACCGTCACGTAGAAGAAGACGTCCTGCTGCTCGGCGTACATGCGCCGCAGCCCGTCGCGGACGATGACGGCGAGCTCGTAGGCGTAGGTCGGGTCGTAGGCGACGCAGTTGGGGATCAGCGCCGCCTGCAGATGGCTGTGCCCGTCCTCGTGCTGCAGCCCCTCGCCGTTCAGCGTCGTGCGCCCCGCCGTCCCGCCCAGCAGGAACCCGCGCGCCCGCGAATCGCCAGCGGCCCACGCCAGGTCGCCGACCCGCTGGAACCCGAACATCGAGTAGTAGATGTAGAACGGGATCATCTGGATCCCGTGGTTGGAGTACGCGGTCGCGGCAGCGATCCAGGACGAGAACGCGCCCGGCTCGTTGATGCCCTCCTGGAGGATCTGCCCGGCCTTGTCCTCGCGGTAGAACATGAGCTGCTCGGCGTCCTCGGGCTGATACAGCTGGCCGACCTGGCTGAAGATCCCGAGCTGGCGGAACATCCCCTCCATGCCGAACGTGCGCGACTCGTCGGGCACGATCGGCACGACGCGCGGCCCGAGGTCCTTGTCGCGCAGCAGCGCCGCGAGGATCCGCACGAAGGCCATCGTCGTCGAGATCTCGCGGTCGCCCGACCCGTCGAGCTGACCCTGGAACGCCGACAGCTCCGGGACCGGCAGCGCGTCGGCCGACGTGCGCCGCGCGGGCAGCGAACCGCCGAGCGCCTCGCGGCCGCTGCGCAGCAGCCGCATCTCGTCGCTGTCCTGCGGCGGGCGGTAGTAGGCGACCTCGTGCACCTGCTCGTCGGTCAGCGGCAGGTCGAACCGGTCGCGGAAGGTCAGCAGCGCCGGGTCCGTCATCTTCTTCTGCTGATGGGTGATGTTCTGGCCCTCGCCGGCCTCGCCCATCCCGTAGCCCTTGATCGTCTTGGCGAGGATCACCGTCGGCTTGCCGGTCGTCCGGACCGCCTCGGCGTAGGCGGCGAAGACCTTCTGCGGATCGTGCCCGCCGCGGTTCAGCGCCCAGATCTCGTCGTCGCTCATGTGGGCGACGCGCTCGAGCAGCTCGGGGTACTTCCCGAAGAAGTGCTCGCGCACATAGGCGCCGTCGCGGGACTTGTAGGTCTGGTAGTCGCCGTCGACGGCCTCCTCCATCCGGCGGCGCAGCAGGCCGTCGTGGTCCTCGGCGAGCAGCTGGTCCCAGCGCGAGCCCCAGACGACCTTGATCACGTGCCAGCCGGCGCCGTGGAAGTCCATCTCCAGTTCCTGGATGATCTTCCCGTTGCCGCGGACCGGACCGTCGAGCCGCTGAAGGTTGCAGTTGACGACGAAGACGAGGTTGTCCAGGTGCTCGCGCCCGGCGAGCGAGATCGCGCCGAGCGACTCGGGCTCGTCCATCTCGCCGTCGCCCATGAACGCCCAGACCTTGCGGCCCGTCGTGTCGGACACTCCCCGGCCGCTGAGGTACTTCATGAACCGCGCCTGGTAGATCGCCATCAGCGGGCCCAGGCCCATCGAGACCGTCGGGAACTGCCAGAACTCGGGCATCAGCCACGGGTGCGGGTAGGAGCTGAGGCCCGTCGCGCTGGAGAGCTCCTGGCGGTAGCCGTCCAGGTGCTCCTCGGTCAGGCGACCCTCGAGGAACGCGCGCGCGTAGATGCCCGGCGACGAGTGCCCCTGGAAGTAGACGAGGTCGCCGCCGTGGTCGTCGCCGACCGCGTGCCAGAAGTGGTTGAACCCGACCTCGTAGAGCGTGGCGATCGACTGGTAGCTGGCGATGTGGCCGCCGAGCTCCGACGACTCGCGGTTGGCGCGCAGCACCATCGCGATCGCGTTCCAGCGCAGGATGCTGCGCAGGCGGCGCTCGACCGCCGGGTCGCCGGGGATCTGCGCCTCGCGATCGACCGGGATCGTGTTGACGTACGGCGTCGAGGGCCCGAGCTCGACCGGCGCCCCGGCGGCACGGGCGCGCTCGAGCAGCGCGACGAGCAGTTCCTCGGCGCGCTCGGGGCCGTCCTCGCGCAGCACGGCGGCGAGCGCGTCGAGCCACTCGCGGGTCTCCTGCGGGTCGAGGTCGGGGTCAGCCATCCGCTGGAGCGACGGTATCGGACCGGGCTCGGCTCGTCACAGCGCTGCGCCGATGGTGCGCCCCAGCCAGACGGCGCACAGGCCGAGCGCCAGGCTGACGACGATGTTCGCCGCGGCCGCGCCGGCCTCGCCGGCGCCCTCCAGCCGCTCGCTCGCGAACACCCAGGTGCTGAACGTGGTGAACGCGCCGAGCAGGCCGGTGGCCGCGATCCGCCAGGCGTCGGCGCCGAGCACGATCCCGGCCAGGAGGCCGAGCAGGAAGCTGCCGAGGACGTTGACCACGAGCGTGCCCCAGGGGAACGCGAGGCCCGTCCGGGCCGTCACCGAGCTGTCGAGCGCGAAGCGCGCGCAGGCGCCGAGGCCCCCCGCGAGCCCGACGCAGGCGAGGATCCCCGCGCTCACGCTGCGAGCCCTTCCCGCCGCGCGAGGCGCGTCGTCAGGGCCACGGCCCAGACACCGGCCGCGACGCTGGCCACCGCGTAGACCGTCGCGAGCGCGAGGTATCCGCCGTCGAGCATCCGCAGGAGCTCCAGCTGCATCGTCGAGAACGTCGTCAGCGCGCCGCAGAAGCCGGTCGCGACGAACGACCGGCGGTACGGCGTCGCCGGCGGGCGGGCCTGCAGCCGGGTCACCGCGTAGCCCAGGACCAGCGCGCCCGCGATGTTGGCGACGAACGTCGCCCACGGCCAGGCCCCTGCAGCGTGCGGAAGGATGTCCACGAGTTCCGCCCGCGCGACGGCTCCGAGGAATCCGCCGGCGAAGATGGCGGCCAGCTCGCGACGGTCGGCGATCACGTCGCGCATTTCAGCAGTCGCCGCAGCGGCGCGGCGACCGATCAGCCCAGGGCGGCGCCCTTCGCACGGTTGCACCCGGCGCACAGCACCTGCAGGTTCTCCACGGTCGCCGCACCGCCCATGCTGAACGGGATGACGTGGTCGAACTGCAGCTCGAAGGCCGAGCCGCAGGTCACGCAGCGGCCGCCGTCGCGCTCGAACACCGTGAGCCGGACAATCCGCGGGATCGGCTCGCGACGGCTCACGAGCGGATCGTCATCCCGGGCGAGCGCGGCGTGCGCGCGCTGCAGCCGCCGGCCCGACCGCCGCTCGCGGTCCCGGACCAGCGCCAGCACGTCACGCGCAGACAGGCCGTCGTCCTCCCAGTAGAAGCGGCCCTCGAACGCCCAGTACGTGCGCGGCCCCTCGGCCAGTATCGCCACCGGATCAGCGCCGTCGCGGGCCTGCAGCCGGCGGACTTCCCGCGTCGACCACGTCGCGCTCGATGGTGCCGTCCCCCGGGCGAATCGCCAGCGCCACCCCAGCAGCGACAGGTGGCTGCGGGCGAACCCGCCGCTCTTGACCTCGCGAAGCATCGCCGAGGTGTAGCGGCGGGCGATGACGTGGCGGGCGATCCGTTGCGCGCGGGGCTACGTGACGGTGCCGACGAGCGCGCCGACGCCGGCGGTGATCGCCATCGCGACCGCGCCCCAGGCGACGACGCGGATCGTCGCTCGGGCGCGTTTCGCACCGCCGAGTCGCGCGCCGAGCTCACCGAGCGCGGCCAGCGCGATCAGGGTGACGAGGACCGTGACGACGACCCGGGACGACGCGGGTGCGATCACGACGGCGATCAGCGGCAGGATCGCGCCGGCCGAGAACGACAGCGCGGACGTCCAGGCGGCCTGGAACGGCTGTGCCAGGCGCTGGTCGCTGAGCCCGAGCTCATCCCGCGTGTGCGCCTCCAGCACGTCGTGAACCGTCAGCGCGACGGCGACGTCGCTCGCAAGCTGCGGCGGCAGGCCCCGGGCCTCGTAGATCCCCGCCAGCTCTCGCAGCTCGCCGTCCGGGTCGTGCTCGAGCTCGCGCACCTCGAGCTCGATGTCCGCCAGCTCGGCGTCGCGCTGCGAGCTGACCGACACGTATTCCCCGGCGGCCATCGACAGCGCGCCGGCCATCAGCCCGGCGACGCCGGCGGTGACGATGGCGCTCGGCGACGCCCCGGCCGCGGCGACGCCCAGGACGAGGCTCGCGGTGGACACGATGCCGTCGTTGGCGCCCAGCACGGCGGCCCGCAGCCAGTTGGAGCGGTGGCTGAGGTGAACCTCGGCCGGGCGAGCGCCGGACGTGGGGCCCTGCTGCACGGTGAACCTCCAGGTCGTCGGCACTGCCTCGTGAACGCTAGCCGGTCAGCGTCGTCCAGGCGGGAAGATCGGGTCGCGCGTGGTTCATCCGGCGCGAACGCGGGTAGCCCATGAACCATGTCCGTCCTCATCGTTCTGGCGATCGCCGTCCTCGCGGCGACGCTGCTGCTCATCGTCGCGTCGTTCGTGACCACCGCCGACCAGTCGCGTGATCCGGCACCCGCGGAACCGGGCGCCGAGCACCCGACGGGCCCTGACCGCCGGGCCGGCGGGCCCGGCTTCCGCAAGGCCGCGCTGCGGGCTGCCAGCGACCCGCCCGCCGGCCCGGCTCAGCGCCGCCGGTTGTCGAGCCGGCGGCGCCGAGCGCTCGAGGCGGCGCAGGCCGCGCACGTGGCGGACCTCGCCACCGGCGACGACGCCTGACCAGCCGCTCCTCGTCGGCGCGCGGTCAGCGTGACCGGCGGTGACGGCGGCGGCCCTTGAGAAAGCCCGCCACGTAGGCCGCCGCGATCGCCGTCGGGACGGGATTGCGCAGCGCGGTCCCGGCCGCCCTGGAGGCCCCGCGCGTGATGTCGGGGCCGACCTCGGAGGCGTCGATGGCTTCGACGGCGCGCGCCGAGGTGGCTGCCACCCGATCGCGCGCGTCGCCCGCCCGCCGCATCGCCCGCCGCACCCGCGACCCGCGCGGCTCGGCCGGGTGACCCGCGTCGTCCACCGCGTCGTGGAGGTTCCCGTTGCCGTTCGCCTCGTGCGCGTGCTCGCCGTGCTTTGTCGCATGCTTGCCCATGCGCGTGGTCTGCCCGCCGGCGGGCGTTGCGAAACCGCCGCGGCTATCGCAGCGGAAGGCGGTCGCGCAGACCGGCCACGTCGATGACGCGATCGACCGCGGGGCCGGGCACGATGCTGAAGCGCTCACCCGACGGGTCCCGCCGGGCACATTCGACGAGCACGCGGATCCCCGACGAGTCGATGAACGTGACGCGCGACAGATCGAGGACGACGGCTGCGGCGGCACTGCGCTCAGCGCTCCCCAGCGCAGCCTCCAGCTCGGGCACGACGGCGATGTCGATCTCGCCTGCGGCGAGGACCCGCCACGTGGCTTCCGACGCCTCGGACACGAGGTGAAACGGCGGATGGTCGAACGTCGGGGACACTGACTCACTCCATGCTCGGTGGGGGTCGACCTGCGCCGGAGTCCGTTCCGGCGGCACGCCGGGCGACTCTAGCGCGGTCGTCGCTGCCGCGATGCAGGCGGCGGGTGTCACCCCGATTCCGATTGGGTAGGTGGACCTCGTGACCCGCGACCTGCAGAGCGCCGCGGGCGACTTCCGCGCGGACGTCGTCCAGGCCCCGGGCTCCTCGACCCTCGTCTGCCACGGCGACCTCGACATCGCGACCGCGTCCCGCCTGCGCGCGGCCGCGAGCGCGCTCCTCGGTGCCGACCTCACCCTCGACCTGCGGCCGCTGGACCTGATCGACTCGAGCGGACTGCGCGAGATCGTGCGGCTCCAGCAGGCGCTCGCCCCGGACCATCGACTCACCGTGGTCGCCCTGCAGGGAAGCCTGCCCTGGCGGCTAATCGAGCTCGCGGGGCTCGACGCCCGGCTCCACGTGCGCGCCGGCTGAACCGCGGCCGGCGCGCACGTCACGTCCTGCCGGCGGGTGTCACCCGCGGCGGTACGAGCCCGCGGGGAAGCCCCCGAGGAGCACGAGGATCGCGGCGATGAGGGCGACGATCGACGGGAGGCCGAGCGCGAGACACAGCGCGTAGACGAGTGCGGCGACGATGATCGTGATGAGGATGCCGATCACAGCGTGGTCCTTTCGGGAGCGGCGACTCCGGAGTGGTCGCCGTAACCCCGGACGTACCCGGTGGCCGCCACGCGCGAAACCCGGAGTCCCCTCAGCGCTGCGTCAGGGCGGCGACGGCCTCGGCGCGCGTCGCGCGAACCGCGAAGATGTCGTCCAGGCCGGTGATCTCGAGGGTCTTCGCGATGGCCGGATCGACGTTCACGATCGCAAGATCGCCGGCCGGCCGCACGAGCTTGGCGAGACCGATGATCACGCCCAGGCCCGTCGAGTCGATGAACGTCGTGTCCGTGAGGTCGAGCACGATCAGGTTGCCACCGGCGAACACCGCCTCGCGCGCGGCGTGCTTGACCTCGGGTGCCGTGAAGATGTCGACCTCGCCGCGGATCGCGACGACGTGCACCCCGGACTCCCCGGGCACGACTGCGACGCCGAAGTCCGGCCCGTGCTCCTCCTGCGGGATCTCCGGCCCGCCCCCGTCCTGGGGGCCGCCGGCGCTGAGCTCGATGATCAGCCGCTCGCCGTCCGCTTCGGCCACGGGCGTCGCCGTGGTCGCGAGCCGCTGGATCGCGCCGAGCAGCCGCCGATGGCCGCCGTCGCGGAGCGGCCCGACGCGCAGCTCAAGACGCCCCGGCCGGCCGACCACGTCGATGCCGAGGCGCCCGCCGGCCACCGGGAGATCCTGGGGCGCGACGTCGGCCACGGCCTCGGCGATGGACAGCGCCCGCTCGACCAGGTCGATGCCGAGCTCCGCGCGGGCAGCGCCGATGCCGACGACGCCGAGCAGCGCGGGCGCCGCAAGGATTCCGGGCGCGACCGTCAGCGCCACCACCTCCGGCACGACCTCGCCGCCCGTCGCGTCGTCAGCGGTCATCGCGGATCCGGGACCACGAACGTCATCCGGACCTCGTTGCCCGCCGCGGACTCGCCCAGTTCGAGCGAGCTCGCGACGGCCCTCGCGATCGGCAGGCCCAGCCCGAGTCCGGGCGAGTCGCGGCGCGGCGGGAGCAGCCCGCGCCCCTGGTCGCGGACCGTCACGTTGAGCAGATTGCCGGTGACGGACGCCTCGACCTCCAGGCGCTCGTTCGACCCGTCCTCGTAGGCGTGGACGACGACGTTCGTGCAGGCCTCGCTGACGGCCAGTCGCAGATCCGCCAGCGCGCGCGGGTCCATGCCGAGCGCCTCGCCGACGCCGCCGAGCACGTGCCGGACCACGGCGACGTTCTCCGGCCGGGCGGCGAGGACGAGTTCGATGTCGGCGGGGCGAGATGTCGCAGGACGGCTCAACGTGACACTGCCTCCAGGGCGTGAATGGAGTATCCCATCGGCGTCGGCCACGGATGGCCGGGGGACGTCGCGTCGATGCAGGTTCCTCGTGCCCGGCTGCGGCCCCCGTGAAACGTACTGCGACGAACCGCGGCCCAGGTGCCCTATGGTCCATGGACCGGAGCGTCTCCACACCACGTTTCGTTCCGGCGACGTACGGGAAGGGACCACCTCATGGCCGACCTCCTCATCCCCACGACGAGCAGGAGCCACCGGAGCCTCGGCGCCGCCGAGGAACGCGTGCTGCTCGAGCGGGCGCAGGACGGCGATCAGGGCGCGCGCGAGGATCTGGTCGAGCGCATGCTGCCGTTCGTCCGCCGGATCGCCCGCGGCTACGCCGACCGCGGCGAACCGCTGGAGGATCTGGTCCAGGTGGGCGCGATCGGCCTCGTCAACGCGATCGACCGGTTCGACCTCGATCGCGGCCTGCGCCTGTCGACGTTCGCCGGCCCGAACATCTCGGGCGAGATCAAGCGCCACTTCCGTGATCGCGCCTGGACGGTCCGCACACCGCGCGACCTGCAGGAGCTGTACGCCCTGCTGCGCGCCGAGACCGAGGCGTTCACGCGCAAGCATGGCCGCAGCCCGACCGTCCGCGAACTGTGCGACCTCACCGGCCGCGCCGAGGAGCACGTGCTCGACGCGCTGACCGCAGGACGCAACTTCCGCGCCGCGTCGCTCGACGCGCCGACGAGTGACGAGGACGGCGGGTCGCTCAGCGACACCCTCGGTGGCGTGGACGGCGGCTTCGCCCTCGCCGAGGACCGCGCGACGCTCGACCGCGGGCTGCGCGCGCTCGGCGAGCGCGAGCGCCGGATCGTGCTGCTCCGGTTCGTCCAGGGACTCTCCCAGCGCGAGATCGCCGCGCAGGTCGGGGTGTCGCAGATGCACGTCTCACGACTGCTGCGACGCGCGATCGACGAGCTTCGCGCGACGATCACCTGACCGCCGTGAAGCGGCTCGCAGGACCCCCGCGCGGTCTTCCGCCGGCCGCCGGGCTGCTCGTCGTCGCACTCCTGACGGCCTACGACGTACTCCACGGGCCGCGCTCGATCGTCATCGGCCTCGTCGTCCTCGGACCTTTCGTCACCGCGCTGCTGGGCACGACGCGCCAGACGGCGATGGTCGGCGCCGTGGCCGTCGCGTGCCTGCTCGTCAGTGGCAGCTGGAACGACAACTTCCTCTCGGAGAGCTACCTGATCCGCGCGGTGGTCGTGATCGCCGGCGGCGCGCTCGCCGTCTTCGCGGCGCAGGCCCGGGAGCGCAGCGAGCTCGCCGCGCGGCGCTTCGCGCTGCTGAGCGCGATCGCCGAGATCGCCGACGGGCCGCTGAGCCTGGTGCAGACCGCCGAGCGGCTGGCCGACATCCTCGTCCCGGCCGTCGCCGACCAGTGCACCTTTGACCTGATGATCGGCGGCGAGCTGCGCCGCCTCCTCGTGCGGGTGGACGGCCCTGACGCCGCCGAGCTCGAGCGGTTCATGCTGGACCGCCCGCTGCCCCCGGCCGCGTCGGGCACCGGGACCGCCGCCGCCACGCTGGACGATCGTGCCCACCTGGTGCAGGCCGACGACACGCTGCGGCGCGCATCGGCGCGCGACGAGCGGGACCTCGCCGGCCTGATGCGGCTCGACGCGCGGTCGATCTCCGTCGTGCCGCTGCGCGCCCGGGGCGCGATCATGGGCGCGCTGCTGCTCGTCGTCTCCGGCGTGTCGCGGCGGCGCTACACGGCCGACGACCTCGCCTTCCACGAGGTGGCCGCCGGCCGCGCCGCGCTGGCGCTCGACAACGCCGGCCTCGACAGCGAGCTGCGCGACGCCGAGCGGCAGCTCGGCGCCGCGCTGAGCGGCCTGGACCAGGCGGTGACGATCTCGGACACCGACGGAACGATCCTGTACGCGAACGCCGCGACGCTGGCGCTGCTCGGCATCGAGGACGCGACCGAGCTGTACGCCGAAGGCCCGGGTTCGACGCTCGAGCGGTTCGACGTCTTCGACGAGTCGGGCGACCGGATCGCCGTCGGCGACCTGCCCCGAAACCTGATCGAGGCCGGCGCCGACCGCGCCGATCCGATGCTGCTGCGTGCCGTGAACCGCGCGACGGGCACGGAGACGTGGCTCATGCACCGGGCCTCGGCGATCCTCGACGACCGCGGCGCGGTCGTGCGGGTCGTCACGGTGGTCGAGGACGTCACGGAGATCAAGCTCGCCGAGATCCGCGCGCAGCTCCTGGCACAGGCGAGCGAGCTGCTGGCCTCCTCCCTGGACTTCGAGCGCACGCTCCAGCAGGTCGTCGAGCTGGCGGTCCCCGGCATGGCCGACTGGTGCGGCGTCGTCATGCCGGACGAGCGCGGCCTGCTGCGGACCGTCGCGGTGGCGCACATCGACCCCGCCAAGGTCCACCTCGCGCGCCGGATGGCCGAGCGCTACCCGGAGCCCGAGGACGCGACGGTCGGATCGGCCGCGGTGATCCGCACGGGGATCGCGCAGTGGGTCAACGACATCCCCGACGCGCTGCTGGCCGCCGCAGCGCAGGACGCCGAGCACCTCGAGCTGCTGCGCAGCCTCGGCGTACGCTCGGGCCTGACCGTGCCGATGGTCACCGGCGGCCGGGTGGTCGGCGCGCTGTCGCTGATCAGCGCCGAGTCCGGGCGTGACTTCACCGCGAGCGATGTCGAGCTCGCGGGCGAGCTCGCGCGGCGCGCCGGCACCGCGGTCGAGAACGCGCGGCTGTTCACCGAGCGCTCGCGGATCAACGCGTCGCTCCAGCAGGGCCTCCTGCCGCCCGACCTCCCCGCCGTTCCCGGCTGGGACGCCGCCGCGCTCTATCACCCGGCGGGGGCGCTGAGCGAGGTCGGGGGCGACTTCTACGACCTGTTCGAGACCCCGAGCGGCTGGATGGCCGTGATCGGCGACATCACCGGCCATGGCGCCCAGGCCGCGCGACTCACCGCGGTCTCCCGGTTCACCCTGCGCGCGGTCGCGGAGCTGACCGGCGACCCGCTCGCCGCGATCGGGCAGCTCAACCGGATGCTGCTGACCGAGCCGGAACTGTCGCTCGTGACCGTCACGTGCGCCGTGCTCGGGAGCGTCGGCGCCGACGGCTCGGCGCCCGTCGACGTCATCCGCTGCGGGCATCCCGCGCCGCTCCTGCTGACCACCGCGGGCGCCGGCGAGGTCGGCACCACCAACCCGATCGTCGGCGCCTTCGCCGATGCGGCGTGGCGCCCCTCACGCATCACGATCCGGCCCGGCGAGACGCTCCTCTTCTACACCGACGGCGTGACCGACGTGATGGGCGCCGAGGACCGCTTCGGCCCGGAGCGCCTGATCGCCTGCCTTCCCGCCGGGGCCCCGACCGCGAGCGACGTCGTCAGCGCCGTCGCCGCCGCGCTCGACGCGTTCCGCGAAGGCCCGCAGCGCGACGACGAGGCGCTGCTCGCCCTGCGGCTTGCGTGAGGTCTGCCGAGGCTGGTGAACTTGGGCGATGGATCTCGTCATCCGACCGCTGGCGACGGGCGCAGACGCCGATGCCTTCCGGCGACTCAACGCAGAATGGATCGCGGCGTACTTCGAGCTCGAGGCCGAGGACCGGCGGCAGCTCGATGACCCCGTGGCCGCGTACATCGAGCCGGGCGGGCAGATCCTGATCGCCGAGCAGGGCGGCGAGCAGGTCGGCTGCGTCGCGCTGGCGCCCGACGGCAGCGGCGCCTACGAGCTGTCCAAGATGGCCGTCTCCCCCGCGCTGCGGGGCCGCGGGATCGGGCGCTTGCTGCTGGAGGCGACGATCGAGCACGCCCGCAGCCTCGGCGCGACGTCGCTGTTCCTCGGCAGCAACGCGAAGCTCGCCAGCGCGGTGCACCTGTACGAGGAACTCGGGTTCGTCCACGTCGCGCCGCAGACGTTGCACATGCCCTACGAGCGCGCGAACGTCTTCATGGTGCTCCGTCTGGACGGAGCCTGACGGAGCAGAAGCCCTCTTCCGGACTCGAACCGGAGACCCCTTCCTTACCATGGAAAGCAGTTCGGGTAGCGACGGGGCACCGGAGGGCACGGGCGGGTCGGAAACGCCTGCGGACTCGGACGAGTCCGGCGACCCAGAGATATCGGCGATACCCGGGCCCGCCGCGCCTGATGTTCGCGGAATGTACGCGGCCGATGCCCCAAGAAGAAGGACCCCGCCGGCTGCAACCGGCGAGGTCCTGAAGAAGCCGGCCGACGAATCACCAGAAACCCCGGAGGCTCGTGGTGGAGCCTAACGGCGCGGCCACAGGACGCGCTCGTGCATGGCCGGCGGATCACTCTGGCCAGCGCGTTCGGGGGACGCGTGGTGGTGGGCCCGCTTATGTCCGCCGGCCAGTGCGGCCTGGTCGTCCCTGGTGCCCCGCTTGTGAGCGGAGCAAGCACGGGCTCGGGCGCGTGTGCAAGCGCCGGGACTGCCCAGGCTACGTGGATCTGTGGATGCGCGATCAGCGCACCCGCATCTTGGACAACCTCTGGAGCTACAGGGGCGCCGTCTGCATGGTCACGCTGACGCCACCGGGTCGCGAGGCGCTGCCGTGGGACCGCCACCGCTGCACGCACGCGCCGGGCGTGACGTGCTCAGGGACGATCGGGTGCCGCGTGGTCGCGAGCTATACCCGAGAGTTCAACGAGCAGGCGATGGCGAACTGGTCGAGCCTCTGGGAGTCGGTGCGTGTCAGTTGCTCGAAGAAGTTCGGGTCCGGGATCGTGAACTTGCTCGCCTACGCGCCCGAGCCGCAGCAACGCGGCGTGATCCACTTCCACATCTGCCTCGGCGCGCGCACGCCGCGCGAGCGGGCCGCCCTGGTCTACGCGGCCAAGCTGCTGGCCAAGCGCGCTCCGCGGCACGGCTGGGGAACCGTTGACGATGCTCCTGCCTACCAGCCGCTCAAGCACGCCGGCTACGCCGCGGCCTACCTCGCGAAGTACCTCACGAAGCCGGAGCACGCCAGCAGCCTGCGGGCACTCGTGCTCGACGGGCAGGCGCCACGCCGCGCGATCTACGTCGCGACGCGGCTGACGCGCCAGACGCGGTGCACGATGCGCAACCTGCGGGCCCGCCGCTACGTTTGGGTCCTCACGGGTCGCAACGTCTCGCCTGGGGAAGCCGAGCTAACGGTCGCGCGCTGGGGACTCCTTGCGTCCCTACGCCAGCTGCGGGGCATCGTCGACCGCGAGGCCGTGCGCATCGGCTACGCCCCGTCAACCACGGCGCCCGCTCTCTCCTCCTAACCAGCCTGCCGTTCGTGCCCGCTCGTCGGGCACGTCACCGTGCCGCAGGCACGGCTCCCGGAACGTGGAGCGCCCGCGCGCACGCGGGCGGATGCGCGGCGCGCGCCGCCGCGCCCGCGCCGGGCGCCACCTTCGGCCTGTCCCCTGGCTTGGGACGCGCCAGACGGCGGCGGAGCCGCCGTCCTTGATCGCGTAAGACACACGGCGTAGCTCATCCGCTAGTGGATGAGCGATGGGAACAGAGAGAGCCGGATGTCGGCAGTCTTAGTCGCGGCTATCACGGCCACGCAGACGATCAGGAATACGACGATTGCGGTGACGGCGTCGTAGATACTCATCTGGTCGTCGGCGGGCGGCGGGCGGTGCTTGCCCTTGAGGACCGGCTTGTACTTCTTGCCCTTCATCTTCGCCTTGAACTTCCGGCGCCCTTCAACCATGCGACCGAGATAGAACATGGCGCGTTCAGCCGTCCCTGACGACGCTGACTTGCTTCCGACAAGAACGAGACCGACGAGGTTGATGAACCCCGCCCAAGTTTGGAGCTCCCACTTGGCAACCCACTGTGCGACGTCGCCGAGCCAGCTCACGGGCTGGCAGCTTAGTCAGTTCGCGACAGCGGCGACGAGCGCGGTGACGGCAAGCAACAGTGAGCCTAGGAAGATACGACTGGCTACTGCAGGGCGAAGGATGAAATCGTCGTCGCCTTGGCGGTACGCAGCGTAGTTCCCAATAGCAAACGCGGCCATCCCCAGAAACATGCCGGCAAGACCGGCGCCGACGTTAAGCAGGAGCAGAAGGATTGAGGCGAACACAAACGCGAAGCCACCAATGGCAAACGTCATGGACCCCGAATTGTGGTACTCGCGTGCCCCGCTCCCGACATCTATCGAGAGGACACCCCCGCCTGGAGGGTTGCGTCGATAGCGAGGGCTGGCAGCGTCCGCAAGAAGGCTCTGCGCGGGATCGCCGACTTCCACACTCGGCACCGCAATGGTGCGGAACGGAACGTTGCCAAATCCAAGACCGCTGACCACGCCAGTGGCTGGGTCGAAGATCTGCCCAGACGTTGGATCGAAGACTGAAATAAGCACCGAATCGCCGGCGTGAGCACGCTGTGTAATCACTGTGCCCAGCGGCGCGCCAAACGTGAACTCGGTGATCAAAGTGCCGGAAATCGCATGATCGACCCAGGCCTGCTTTTCGAGTCGCCCGGTCCGCAGGGCCGAAACCTCCGCGACAGCCTTGATCACGTCTGCCTGGTCAACGTCCCATTCAGCCCCGACTTTGCGAGTCGGCTTGGGTGCGCGCTTAGACGCCGTACGGTTCGGAAAAGGGAATGGGTCAGCACGAATCGCGTACGAATCACCCATCGCGTCCCTCCCCCAAGTCGAGCGTCTCAGCCTCTTCAAGCGCCTCTAGCAGTCGCTGAAGAGAGTCGATCATATAGGCCGCGTCCTCTGCGTCAACCGCCAGAATGGCCTCGGTGCCGGTGATCCCGCTCAACAGCGCGGGCTGACTCGGCTCAGTCTGAACCCTCAGCGTCCCAATCGGTACTGGCTTGCCCCCCGGGGGAGCACCTGTTGCGTCGCCCACCGTTAGGGAGACCTCCCAGTCGAAGCGCCCTGGAAGGTCGACCTTGGCTGCGCGCTTAGCCCACAAACGTCGCCTTAGCGTGTCGATGTCGAAGGACGTCGACACCTGTTCGTACTTCCATCGAGACGTCTCGGCGTCCTCCGTCTCGTGGTCCTCCCATCGCTCTGGATCTGTCCGAACCTCGACAAAGCGTTCTACGGCGACCTGCCCGACGACAGCCCTGAGCACATCCGAGACGTCTGCGATGACGCGTCGCATCTCGTCGATGTCGGACTCGTGCTGCTGGAAGACGCTCGACGTCGCGTCATGCGTCTCATGCAGTTCGAACTGGATTGGCGACCGCCCCACGAACGTGCCGAGCACGAGTAGACGCAACGCTCCGGCGTCGCGCAACGCCGCGATTGCGCCTAGTCCGCGGCCGAACGCATCGCGACCCAGGTACATGCTGTTCCCGTCCTCGTGAACGGCTTCGGTTTGCTCGTCGGACAATGTGCTCTCGGTGCTCCGGTGTCTGGCTGGCCATCGTACGCGATAGCGCACCCGTGACAGCCAGTTCCGCGGGCGCGCGAGGTTCTTCCCTGCAACGTACGACGTATTGCGCCGTTCCCCTGTCGCGCGACGGACGCCGTGCGACAGGCAGCGCCGTTCGCTCCCGCCTCGAAGACTCGTCATCCGTCCGACGCGGGACGTACATTCGCGCCATGCCCGATATGCGTGATACCCCCGAGCACGATCCCCTCGCCGGCACGACCAAGCCTTTCCGCACCGCGACCTACCTCCTGCGCTTCACCCCCGAGGAGAAGGCCGAACTTGAGCAGAAGGTGCGTATCGCGGCGGCGGCAGGCAACAGCCCGCTCACGCTTGCCGAATCGCTGCGCATGGGCGCGGCCGCTTGGCTGGATGAACTCATCGAGAAGTACCGCCGGGACGCAGACGCTACGGAAGGCGAACATGGCGGAATCACTCTCTCCTGATTCAGAGAGCTTCCTGACCGTCGAGGAGGTCGCTCAGACCTTCCGTCTGTCAGTGAAGGCCGTCCGCGCTGCGATCCAGCGCGGCGAACTCCGTGCGGTCAAGCTGTGCAATCGCTGGCGCGTACCGCAGTCCGCCGTAGCCGCATGGGTCGAACAGAGCGCCTTTGTTCCTGCCCCCGCCGGCCTGCCTGTGCCTGTCGTGCCGCGCTCAAGAGCTGTGCTCCACGGGAGCCTCGAACGGCTTCAGGCCATCGAGCAGGAGGCGGGTCGGTGAGCGTCAAGCGGAGGCCAGACACGGGTGCCTGGGA
>JBKJRO010000143.1:0-13617 GCA_046594555.1 Solirubrobacteraceae bacterium | reverse complement strand
CGCCGCCCTGATCGGCCGCGCCGACCAGGCGCTGTACGCCGTCAAGGACGCCGGGCGCGACGGCGTCTCGCTCGCGCCGCCGGCGCGTGCCGCGAGCAGCTCGTAACGCCGCCGGGCCGCGCGGCCCGCGCCGGGCATGGCCCTACCCTCCGGGCCCACGGCAGGGAGGGTAGGGCCATGGGCGGCGCGGACCGCGCGGCGCGGCGGTGCTACGAGCTGCTCGCGGCGCGTGCCGGCGGGGCGAGCGAGACGCCGTCGCGCCCGGCGTCCTTGACGGCGTACAGCGCCCGGTCGGCGCGGCCGATCAGGGCGGCGTCCGTCTCGTCGAGGCTCGGGACGGCGACGCCGACCGACACGGTGATCCCGAGGTCGGCCCGCTGGACGGCGTCGCGCATGCGCTGGGCGGCCGCGAGCGCCTCGGCCTCGTCGCGCACGGCCAGCAGCGCCGCGAACTCGTCGCCGCCGAGCCGGTACAGCGAGTCACCGCGACGCAGCGAGCCCTGGAGCGCGGCGGCCACGGCGAGCAGCGCGCGATCGCCCTCCTGATGGCCGCGGCTGTCGTTGAGCTGCTTGAACCGGTCGACGTCGCACAGCGCGACGGCGGTGTTGATCGGCCGGCGATGCGAGGCGGCGAGCGTCTCGTCGAACGCGCCGCGGTGCCCGAGCCCGGTGAGCGGATCGGTCGTCGCCCGGTGGCGCAGTTCGGCGACGGCGTCCGCGGCGCGCAGCGCGCTGCCGACCTGCATCGCCAGCAGCTCGAGCAGCTCGATCGCGTCGGTCGACAGGACCAGCGCCCGCGGGTCGGCGAGGACGATCGCGCCGGCAAGGACCCCGCGCGCGGTGACCGGGATCGCGACGGCGCTCGCGGCGCCCAGCTCGCGCAGCGCGGCCAGCGGCACCGGCAGATCGGCGCCGGACGCCCGGTCGCCGGCACGCATCGCGATCGACGCGCCGCCGGCGAGCACGTCGGCCAGCGTCTCCAGCGCAGGCGCCGGGAGCGCCTCCATGCTGCGGGCCAGCGGCCCGGCTGAGCAGCGGACGATCATCCGGCCCGACGCCTCGCGGGACACGAAGGCCCCGGACTGCATGCCGCCGAGGTCGAGCGCCGCGATCAGCGACGCCCGCTCGACGCGGGCCGGGTCGTCGAGCGCGGCGAGCGCGCCGATGTGCTGGGCCAGGCGACTCGCGGCGCGCTCGTCGGGCGGGCCGCCGAGCTCCTCGATCCGCGTGCCCAGCGCGCGAGCGGCGTGCCGCGCGGCCATGAGCTCCCCGGCGCCGATGCCGGCGCTCCCCGCCAGGACGAGCACGCCGACGACGTCGCCCCAGACGACGAGCGGCAGGCACGCGGCCTGATGGATGCCCTCGAGCCCGTCGACGAGCTGCTCCTCGCCCGACCGCAGGGCCAGGCCGATCGGCCCGGCCGCCACGGGAATGCCGTCGAGCAGGTGCCCGCCGCCGGCCGACGCCTGGCAGCGCAGGCGCCCGGAGCGCTCCAGATAGGCCCCGGCCTGGTGCCCCTCACGCGCCGCGAGCACGCCGACGACCACGGCGCATGCCGAAGGGACATCGGTCGCCGGTGCGAGCGCGAAGTCGAGCGCGGATCCGTCCACGGCCGCCAACGGTACTCCGGCACGCCCCCGGAAGGAAGGCCTCCGGGCGCGCGACGTGTGCCGCTCGGCGCGGGTTGTGAGCCGCTCGCCGCACGGAACCGCACCGGGTCGCCGCCGGAAACCGTGGCCATGTGACGGTTTCGCGGGGCGAGCGGCGGGACCCGGCGCCTCAGGCCCGCCCGAGGCGGCCCATCACGAACCGGCGGATCTGCTCGGCCTCGGGGACCCGCAGCATGTGGACCGCCACCGCGTAGGACGCGAACCCGAGCGTCAGTGAGACCGCCACCGGGATCAGGCGCGCCAGCACGTGCACGTGGCCGAGCGCGGCGTCCAGTGCGAGCCACGTCGCGCCCGTGACAGCGGCCAGCGCGATCGACGCGATCAGGATCTTCACCGTCGCCTCGGCCGTCCGGCGGCCCTCGATCGTCCCGCCGAGGCTGCGGCGCAGGCTGTGCCCCTGGGCGAACGTCATGCCGGCGGTGGCGACCGACGTGCCGATCACCGGCCCGGCGACGCCGAACGGCTTGTAGAGCGCGAGCGACAGGATCAGGTTGACCACGAGGTTCGCGGCCGCCAGGCGCGTCGGGATCCAGGGCTGCTGGAGCGAGAAGAACGTCCGCGTCATCAGCAGGTTCACCCCCGCGAAGGGCAGCGAGAAGGCGAACCAGAACAGCGCGGTGGAGACCTCGTCGGTCGACGCGGGCCCGAACTTGCCGTACTGGTAGAGCAGCCGCGTGATCGGCACGGCCAGCACGGTCGTCGCCACCGCCGCGGGGATCAGCAGCAGCAGGTTCTGGCGCGTGCCGGTGCCCAGCATCTCGCGGACGCCGTCCGTGTCCTTGCGCGCGACGAGCCGGCTGATCGCCGGGAACAGGACGGTCGCCAGCGCGACGCTGAACAGCCCCTGCGGCAGCATGTAGATGCGGAATGCGGCGTCGATCGCGCGCGGCGCGCTCTCGGAGATCAGCGTGCCGACGACCGAGTTGATCAGCAGGTCGATGTTGATGATCCCCAGGCCGATCGTCACCGGGAGCATGAGCTTGAAGACGCGCCGCACGGCCGGGTCGCGCCAGTTCATCGTCCGTTCGAGGCGCAGGTCGATCCGCCGCAGGGCCGGGATCACCATCAGCAACTGGATCAGCGTCCCGATCAGCACGCCGATCGCGTAGGCGTAGATCTGGTCGTCGCCGTGGAACAGCGGGCGCAGCACGACGAGCGCGACGATGATCACGACGTTCCACACCAGCGGCGCGATCGCCGGGATCGTGAAGTGGTGGTGTGCGTTGAGGATGCCCGCGAGCAGCCCGTTGAGGCCGAGCAGGACGACGATCGGGAACAGCACGCGCGACAGCCCGACGGTCAGGTCGACGAGGTGCTGGGAGAAGTCCGGCCCGATCAGCGCCGGCATGAGGTACGGCGCGATCAGGATGAACAGCGCCGAGATCGCGCCCAGGACCAGCAGGATGATCCAGAACAGGGTCGAGGCGAGCAGGATCGCCTCGCGGCGGCGCTTGTGCTCCAGGTACTCCGTGAACACGGGGACGAACGCGGCGTTCAGCGCCGCGTCGGCGAACAGGCCGCGCACGAGGTTCGGCACGAGGAACGCGAGCGTGAACGCCGATGCCGCGCCACTGGTGCCGAACGCGGCGGCGGCGACGATCTCGCGGACGAGCCCCGCGATGCGGGACAGGCCGGTCGCGACCGAGAAGATCGCCGTGTTGCGGGCGACGCCCTGCCCCTTGCCGTCGGCTGGGGGCTCGAGCGCTCCGGCCGGGGCTCCGGGGGTTCCCGAGGACGAGGACACTGCGCGGGGACTGTAGATGGTCGATCCGGTGCCGCGATCGCGAGGCCGCTATCCTCCGCCGTCGGCTATGGCCAACATTCACTCTCAGAAGAAGCGCATTCTGCGCGCCGAGCGTGAGCGCCTGGAGAACAAGCGCTACACGTCCGCCATCAAGACGTACTTCCGTCGTCTGACGGAGACCGTCGCCGCTGGCGAGTCCGACGCCGCCGACGCCGAGCACCGCAGGCTGGTCTCGACGATCGACAAGGCTGTCAAGCGCGGCGCGCTGCATCGCAACACCGGCGCACGCAAGAAGGCCCGCGCGGCCCGCGTGCGCACCGGCGCCTGACCGTCCCGCGGGAGTCCGCTCCCTCGCCCACGGTGGTGCCCGATCCGGCCGATGGCCGGATCGCTTCGTCGTTCCTGCCCGGCCGCGGTTGACCTGCGGCCGCATGAGCGCGAGGATCGCCCCCGTTCAGCCACGACGGGAGCAGCGCATGACCACGACTCCGCTCGGCCACGACGAGGCACGCGGCAGCGCCATCGACGACCTGCCGCCGCTGTGGGACGGATTCGCCCGCATGGTCCGCTCGGGGCTCGGGCTGTCCGCCTTCGGCGCGAACGTCATGAACATCCCCGCGGACGTCACGACCAAGAGCCACGACGAGGCCGGGAGCGGGCAGGAGGAGCTGTACATCGGCCTCGCCGGGTCCGGCTGGATCGTCCTCGATGACGGCGAGCGGCTCCCCGTGAGCCCCGATCATGCAGTCGCCGTCGGGCCGGGCCGCTCGCGCGCGGCCTCAGCCGGCCCGGACGGGCTGCGGCTGCTGATCATCGGCGGATCCGCGGGCCGCGCCTACGAGCCGCAGCCGTGGTCGAGCACCTGAGCGGGCGCCGCGTTCAACCGGTCGCGCGGGCGATCGCCCGCAGCGCTGCGGTGTCCGCCGCCAGCTCGCTGCCGCCGCGCGTCGCGAGCTCCAGCTCCGCGATCGCCTCGAGCGCCCCGCGCAGCGTCCACAGGTCGGCCCCGCGCGCCTCGCGGATCCGGCGGTCGGCCGCGTAGGGGTTGCCCTTCAGCGACGCCTTGATCTCGGCGGGCGCGGCGCCGCGCTCGAGCCGCTCGGCGATCGCCAGGACCTCGCGGACGCGCTTTGCCATCAGCGGGATCAGCCGGGCCGGATCTTCGCCCTGGCCGCGCAGCTCGCCGTAGACCGCCGTCGCGCCGCGGCGATCGGCGGCGACGATCGCGTCCGCGAGCGACCACGCCTGGCGCTCGGACGACGCCGCGGCCGACGCCTCGACCTCCTCCGCGCCGAGCGATGCGCCGGAGCCGTGCTCCAGCGCGAGCGTCTCCAGCTCGCGCAGGATGCGCTGCTGGCGCTCGCCGACGATCGCGACCAGCGCCTGGGCGCCGCCGCCGTCGAGCCGGATCCCGAGCTGCGCAGCCTGCTCGATCGCCCAGCGCGGCAGCTCCTTGGCCTTGCGCACCTTCTCCGCCGCGATGTCGCCGCCGGCCTTGGCCACGAGCTTGTGCAGCGCCGCGGGCGCCTGGGCGCGGCCGTCCTCACGGGCGAAGAACGCCACGGTCGTGTCCGGCGGCGGATCGGCGAGCAGCGGTCCGAGCTCGGCCGTCACGTCGGCGTCCTTCCAGCGCTCGACACCGTCGACGATGAGGAACCGGCGACCGATCGCGAACGTCATCGCGCTCAGCGCGAGCGCGATGCTCGCCGGTGTCGCGTCGTCGCCGTCGAAGGTCTCGACCCCGCCGGCACCCGACTGCTCCTCGGCGACGGCCCGCAGCCGCGCGCGCCGCTCGCCCACGCGACCGTGGTCGTCCCCGTGGATCAGGTAGGCGGGTTTGAACGCGGACACGGGCCGGCGAGTCTACGCGCGGCGCTGGACGCGCAGGCGGCCCGACCGGAGCGAGACGATCACGGTCCCGTCGCGGTCGGTCCGCAGCGTCGGGATGCCGGCGCCGCGCAGGGCGCCGAGCGTTGCGGGGGCCGGGTGGCCGTAGGTGTTGCGGGCGCCGACCTCGATCACCGCCAGGCGAGGGCGCAGCCTGGCGAGCAGCGGCGCCAGTCCGGCGTCCGCGCTGCCGTGGTGGCTGACCTTGAGGACGTCGACGGGCGGCGGGTCGAGCGGGGCGAGCACATCCGACTCGGCATCGGCCGTCAGCAGCACGCGCAGGCCGCCGACGCGCGCCAGCGCGACGACCGCGCGGGCGTTCGGGTCCTCCCCCGCCCCGGTCCGCCCGGGGCCGGGCCACAGCACCTGCAGCGTGATCGCACCGGCGCGGATCGTGCTGCCCGCGCGGGGCACCAGCGACCGGGCCGGCCCCGGGCGCGCGCGGTCCAGTGCGGCGCCCGCGCTGTCGCGCACGCCGTCGCGGCCGTCGAGCAGCGCGCCGACCGGCAGCGCGCGGACGACCTGCGCACCGGCGCCGTCGTGATCGGCCTGCGCATGCGTGACGAGCAGCGCGTCGAGGCGGTGGATGCCCAGCGCTCGAAGGCGCCGGACGACCGGGCCGTCCGGCGGGCCGGTGTCGATCAGGATCGCGTGTCCGTGATCGAACAGGACCGTGGCGTCGCCCTGCCCCACGTCGAGGAACGCGACGCCCGCGCCGGTGGCGGCCGGCCCGGGGTCGGGGCCCGCGGCCAGCCGCAGGCCGCCGGCGGCGACCGCGGCGAGGCACCCGGTGATCAGGGCCGGCCGGACGGCCCGCCGCACGGGCGCCCAGATGACCGAGGCGGCGGCGACCCCGGCGCCCAGCAGCACCAGCGCCGGCGGAGCCCGCAGGGCCGCCCCCGGCAACCCGGCGGCGACGTGCCCCGTCCAGGTGATGAACGCGACCGGCGCGGCGGCCAGCCAGACCAGCGGCCACGCGAGCGCCGGCGCGACCTGGGCGGCCAGCGCCGCGAGCATCCCGAGCCAGGTGACCGGCGCGACGACGGCCGCGACGACGATGTTCGCCGGCAGCGAGGCGAGCGAGACCGTCCCGAAGCGCGCCGCCGACACCGGCGCCGTGCCGATCGTCGCCGCAACCGTCAGCGCCAGCGCCTCGGCCGCCGCCCACGGGACGCCACGGCAACGGAGCCCCTCCGCGACCGGCGCCGCGAGCACGGCGATCGCGATGACCGCCGCGAAGCTCAGTTGCCAGCCGGGGTCGGCGGCCGACGCCGGATCCAGTGCCAGCGTGACCGCGGCGGCCAGCAGCAGCGCGTGCCACCGGGCCGACGGGCGCGAGGCGAGCGTCGCAGCGACGGCGGCGGCGCCCATGACGCCGGCGCGCCGGATCGACGCACCCCCGCCGGCGAGCGGCACGTAGACGGCGATCAGGACGAGCATGCCGAGCAGCCGGCCGCGCAGCGGGATCCCGACCGCCGCGCCCGCGGCCATGGCCAGGACTGCGAGCAGGGCGACGTTCGCCCCGCTGGCCGCGACCAGGTGACCCAGGCCGGCGCGGCGCAGTTCGCGGCGCGCGCCCGGCGGGAGCGTCGCGTCGTCACCGAGCACCATGCCGCGCAGCAGCCCCGCCTGTGGCGGGGCGAGGTCGTGGCCGAGCGCGTCCAGGGCGCGGCGTCGCACGCCGTCGAGCAGACCTGCCGGGCCCCCGCGCCGGGCGCCGGTGGCGGCGACGCTGTCCGCCCGCAGGACGGCGTGCACGTGCCGCGTGGCCAGCCATGCGTCACGCGGACCCGGTGCCCGCAGCGCTCCGCGCACCATGACGACGTCTCCCGCCCCGAGTCCGGTCGCCGTGTCGCGCCAGCGCAGCAGCACGCGGTCCCCATCCAGATCGGCCGTCGCCCGGAGGCCGCCACGGGCCTCCTGGCGCGGCGTGTCCAGCAGCGTCACGGTGCTCGTCAGTGCGCGGCCGATCAGCGACGCAGCGGGCGCCCGGTCCAGCGCCGCAAGCCGCGCGTCGGCGATGATCCCGCCGCCGCCGAGCGCCGCGAGCGCCGCGAGCAGCCAGGGCGTGGACGGCACCAGCAACGGGAGCGCGAGGGCTGCACACAGAAGCGCGATCGGCGCCCGGGGCCCGAGCGCCAGACCGATGGCGAGCGCGGCGGTCAGCGTGTGCCACGGGTGATCGCGCAGCGGCGTCACGGCTGGACCAGCGGACGCAGCGCTGCGAGCTTCTTCGGCCCGATGCCCGGCACCTCGCCGAGGTCCTCGACGGTCGCGAAGCCGCCGTGTTGCGCGCGCCAGTCGAGAATCTTCTGCGCCGTGGCCGGGCCGACGCCGGGCAGCGTGTCGAGCTGCTCGAGCGTGGCCCCGGCGAGGCTCACCGGCCCGGCAGCGGCCGGCGGTCCGGCGGCTGACGCGCCCGCGGCGGCCGTCCCGCATCCGGCGGCTGCGACCGCCCGCGAGATGACGATCTGCTGGCCGTCGGCGAGCTTTGCCGCAAGGTTCACCGCGCCGGCGGTGGCGGCGCGCGTGACGCCGCCGGCGCGGGCCAGCGCGTCACGGACGCGTGAGCCGGCGGCCAGGCGATAGACGCCCGGCCGCCGGACCGCACCGGTGACGTCGACCACGACGGGCGCTGCGGGGCTCCTCGTCACCCGCAGCGACGACCCGGAGGACGTTCCGGAGGCGGGCACCGGGTCCTGGCCGGAGCGGTGGGCGAGCCAGCGCCCGCCGAGCACCAGGACGAGCGCCGCGAGGATCGCGTAGCCGACCAGGGTCGAGCGCGGCAGCGGGGACATGCCGCGACCGTAGGCGCGAACCCGTGACGGCACAGCCGCGGCTCTGCGGCGGATCAGCGCCGCGGGACGCGCCGCGGCGTGTCAGCCGCGGACGACGAAGTTGACGAGCTTGCCCGGCACGACCACGACCTTCACGACGTCCTTGCCGTCGAGATGCGCGACCACGTTCGCGGACGCGCGCGCGAGCGCCTCGAGCGCGTCGCGGCCGGCGTCGGCGGGCGCCTGGACGCGGTCGCGGACCTTGCCGTTGACCTGGCAGACGAGCTCGTAGCTCGCCGACTCGATGAAGCGCTGGTCGGCGACCGGCCACGGCTGCTCCCAGACGCGGTCGCCCGTCAGCCGGTCGTAGCCGTCGGCGGCGGCGTGCGGCGCGAACGGGAACAGCAGCGAGTTCGCGGTCGCCAGCGCGAAGGCCATCGCGCCGCGGGACGCCTCGTCGCGCAAGCGCGAGACCTCGTTCGTCAGCTCCATCACCGCGGCGATCGCGGTGTTGAAGGCGAAGCGCCCGGCCATGTCGCTCGTGACCTTCTCGATCGCCCAGTTCGCCTTGCGGACGAGCACCAGGTCGGCGCCCTCGGGCTCCGGTGAGAGGCCCGGGCCGTCGCGCTCGGCCGTCGCGGCGCTCAGGCGCCAGAGCCGGCTGAGGAAGCGATGCACGCCCTCGACGCCCTCGTCAGACCAGTCGGCGCCCTGGTCGGGCGGCCCGATGAAGAGGATGTACGCGCGGGCGGTGTCCGCCCCGTGCGAGGCGACGATGTCCTTCGGTGAGACGACGTTGCCCTTGGACTTGGACATCTTCGCCCCGTCCTTGGTGATCATCCCCTGCGTGAAGAGGCGGGCGAACGGCTCGTCGGCCTCGAGGTGGCCCAGGTCCTTCAGCGCCTTGGTGAAGAAGCGCGCGTAGAGCAGGTGGAGGATCGCGTGCTCGACCCCGCCGATGTACTGGTCGACGGGCATCCAGGCGCGCAGCGCGGCGGGATCCCACGCGGCCTCGTCGTTGCTCGCGTCGCAGTAGCGCAGGAAGTACCAGGAGGAGTCGACGAACGTGTCCATCGTGTCCGTCTCGCGGCGGGCGGGGCCGCCGCAGGTCGGACAGGTCGTGGCGACCCAGTCCTCGGCCGCGGCCAGCGGCGAGCGGCCCTTGGGCTTGTAGTCCTCGACGTCGGGCAGAATGACCGGCAACTGGTCCTCGGGGACCGGGACCAGCCCGCAGTCCTCGCAGGTGACGAGCGGGATCGGGCAGCCCCAGTAGCGCTGGCGCGAGACGAGCCAGTCGCGCAGGCGGTAGTTGACCGAGGCGTGACCCTTGCCCTCGCGGTCCAGCCAGCCGACGATCGCCTCGAGCGCCTCGCGGTTGGGCCGGCCGTCGAACTCGGGTGCGGAGTTGACGAGCGCACCGTCGCCGCTGTAGGGCAGGCCGTCGGCGTCGCCCTCGTCGCTGACGCCCTCGACGACCCTGCGGATCGGCAGGTCGAACGTCTTCGCGAACTCGTAGTCGCGCTCGTCGTGGCCCGGGACGGCCATGATCGCGCCGGTGCCGTACTCCATGAGCACGTAGTCGGCGACGTACATCGGGATCGACTCGCCGCTGACCGGGTTGACGACGTGCCGGCCGAGGAACACGCCGGTCTTCGGCTTGTCGGCGGCGCCGCGCAGCTCGTTGGACTCGTTCAGAGCGTGGTTGACGTAGTCGCGAACGGCGCCCTCGTTGCCGGTGCCGGCGGCCAGGCGCTCGATGTCCGGGTGCTCGGGCGCCAGGACGAAGAACGTGGCACCGAAGAGCGTATCCGGGCGCGTGGTGAAGACCGGGTAGTCGATCGGGTCGGCGGGATCGACGTCCTCGCAGCGGAACGTGACCTCGGCGCCCTCGGAGCGGCCGATCCAGTTGCGCTGCATCGTCTTGACGTGCTCGGGCCACTCGATCGTGTCGAGGTCGTGGAGCAGGCGGTCGGCGTAGTCGGTGATGCGGAAGAACCACTGCTCGAGCTGCTTGGCCTCGACCTCGGCGCCACAGCGCTCGCAGCGCCCGTCGACGACCTGCTCGTTGGCGAGCACGGTCTGGTCGTTCGGGCACCACTTGACCGCGGCGTCCTTCTTGTAGGCCAGCCCCTCGTGGAACAGCTGCAGGAAGATCCACTGCGTCCAGCGGTAGTAGGCGGGGTCGCAGGTCGCGAACTCGCGCGACCAGTCGATCGAGATCCCCCAGCGCCGGAACTGGCGCTGGAACTCGGCGATCGCCTCGTCGGTCGAGGCGCGCGGGTGCTGGCCCGTGCGGATCGCGTGGTTCTCGGCCGGCAGGCCGAACGCGTCGTAGCCCATCGGGTGCAGGACGCGGCGTCCGGTCCGGCGGTGGAAGTGCGCGACCGCGTCGCCGACCGAGTAGACCTTCAGGTGGCCGATGTGCGGCTCGCCGCTGGGGTACGGGAGCATCTCCAGGACGTAGGAGGGCTCGAGTCCGTCGGCGGGGTCGTCGGGCGCCGGGTTGGCGACCTCCCACGTGCGCTCATCCGCCCACACCTGCTGCCAGCGGGGTTCGATCTCCTGCGGGTCGTAGCGGTGCTCCATGGGTGGCCGCGGAGGATAGTGTCCGGCCCGTGTGTGGTTCCCCCTCGTCGCGTGAGGTCTGATGCGGGTCGCGGTCGTTGGCGGGACGCGTTTCGCCGGGCCCATTGCCGTCGAGCTGCTGCTGCGCGCCGGGCACGAGGTCGCGGTCGCCCACAGCGGAGGGCACGAGCATCCGGCGACCCGCGGGGCTGAGCATCTGCACGGGTCGCGCGAGGACCTGCTGGGAACCGACGGGCTCGTCGAGCACTGGCGCCCCGAGGCGATCGTCGACACGTTCGCAGGCGGCGCTACCGCGGCAAAGGCTGAGATGACGATGGGCTGCGCAGCGCGCGCGGGGAGTGCGCGGATCGTCGCGGTGAGTTCGATCGACGTCTACCGGTACTGCGTCGACGCCGGGCTTGGTGACGGCAGCGGCGCGGTCACCGTCCCGACTGAGCCGCTTCCGATTCGCGAGACCGCGCGGCTGCGGTCCGGCCCGTATCCCGGCGGCACGGCCGAGCACGACAACGCGGCGATGGAGGCTGCGCTCTGGGATGCCGGGAACGTCACGGTCCTGCGCCCGGGTGCCATCTACGGTCCTGGCTCGCGCGTTCGCGAGTGGTTCCTCGTCGACAGGATCCGCCGCGGCCAGCGCCGGCTTGAGCTGCCGGACGGCGGCGGCCAGCACTGGCACCGGGTCGCCGTCGAGCGCGTGGGTCGCTCGATCGTCGCGGCCCTCGACCGTGCTCCTGAAGGGTTCTGGGCCTGCAACGTCGTCGACCCGAACGACCTGAGCTTCGCGGAGCTCGCGCGGGCGGTCGGCGATCTCCTCGGATGGGAGTGGGACGCCGTCGACGTGCCCTTCACCGACGGCGACCACCCGTGGCAGACGGTGCACCCGGTGGTCTGCTCCGACGAGCGTCTGCGCAGCGTCCTCGGTGTCACCGAGCCGGATCCTGCCGTGGCACTTGCCGCGACGGTGCGGTGGATGTGGGATCACCGCGACGAACTCGCCGCCGGTTGACGGTCCGTCTGATCGGCGTGCGAACATGTGTTCGTGTTCGACGCGAGGACGCTGACACCAAGCCAGAAGGGCGGAATCGCCGAGGTGGCGATCGCCTGGCACGCAACGAAGCTCGGCATCGGCGTGCTGCGGCCCACCGTGGAGGGGCTTCGGTACGACCTCGCGTTCGACTGGGGCGGGCCGATCCAACGTGTCCAGTGCAAATGGGGTTCGCTTCGGGACGGTGTGGTCCGCTCGCGGCTCAGCGGCTCCCGCCTGACCCCTGGCCGGGGCTATGTGCGATCGACCTACTCGGCTGACGAGATCGACCTGATCGCCATCTACTGCCCCCAACTTGACAAGGTGTTCGTCGTCCCGATCGCCGATGTCGAGCACGGCTGCACGCTCTACCTCCGCGTCGAGCCATCGCGAAACAACCAGCGCAGTCTTGTACGATGGGCGTCGCAGTACGAACTCGGGGCTATAGCTCAGCTGGAAGAGCGCTGCCATGGCATGGCAGAGGCCGTCGGTTCGAGCCCGACTAGCTCCACTCCCCCGAAGGCCGCCTGACCGGGCGGCCTTCGGCCGTTCCGGCCCCTCTCGGACCCGCTACGACTCGCCCGCGAACGAGTCGGTCAGGTACGCCTGCCGTGCCGCCGCCTCGCGCTCGGAGCGCAGGTAGCGCGTCCAGGCCTGCTGCTCGTGGCTCACGGCCGCGAGCTCCCAGACGCAGAAGGTCGGGCGATGCGCGCCCGTCAGCGGCCACTCGCCGAACAGCAGCTCGCCGGGGCCGTCCTTCGCCCAGACCGTCTCCCACAACTCGTTCTCGTTCCGCCAGACGGAGATCAGCAGGAAGTAGAAGCCGTCGCCGCAGCGATGCAGGATCACGAATCCGAGGTCGCCGCCCAGCTCCAGCTGATCCATCGCCGCCCCGTTCCGCACGCCGGATCGGGCGACGTCGTGCACATCCGGTTCGACGGGCGCGTCCGCCGGGGCGATGTCGTACCACTTGAGCGTCGCCCCGCGAACCGCGAACGGCGGCGCGGGCGTCACCAGCTTCGCGAGGTGCCGGTAGTCCCCGCGGACGCTCACCGCCGGATCCGTCACGACAAGGGCACCTCGTCCTCACCCGGGCCCGGCGCGTGCTCGGTCTTCGGTACGTCTCCCCACAGCTGCTCGAGGCGGTAGAAGTCGCGCGCCTCCGGCGTGAAGATGTGGACGACGACGTCGAGGTAGTCCATCAGGATCCAGCGCGCCTCGCGCAGACCCTCGACGCGACGCGGCAGGATGCCGTGCTCGTCCTTCAGGCCCTGGTGGATACCGTCGTGGATGCCCTTCGTCTGGCGCGCCGTGTTGCCCGCGCAGACGAGGAAGAAATCCGTGTAGCCGAGCACCCCGCGCACGTCGAGTTCGACCACGTCGGCGGCCTTCTTGTCCGCGGCATGCGCGGCGATCGTCTCGGCCAGCTGCTCGGGCGTCATCGGTGGGGTCCTCGGATCGATGGCACCCAGGGTATCGCCCACCACAGACGACCCGTGAACGGCGTTCCGCCGGCGGCGCCGCACCCACGCCGCCGCGCGACGCGCGAAGATGCACTTCGTGGCGCGCTCGCTGCTGAACACCCTGTCGACGTTCGAGATCGTCCTGATCTTCGTGGCGGGGAGCGTGCTGCTGGCGATCGGGGTGGCGGTCCTCATTCGCCGCCTCGTCCCGGACATCGCCGAGCGCCAGTTCGAGGAGATCGCGAGCGGGCTGCGGATCGTCTACGAGCTGTTGTTCGCGCTGATCCTCGCGTTCGTCATCGCCTCGGTGCTCGACAAGTTCAACGACGCCGAGAGCACGGTCGGATCCGAGGCGACGGCGCTGTCGCAGATGCTGCGCAACAACCTCGCGTTCCCCAACCGCCGGCAGGAGGCGCTGGACGCCGGGGTCGGCGCGTACATCACGGCCGTCACCGAGGACGAGTGGCAG
>JBKJRO010000008.1:0-18527 GCA_046594555.1 Solirubrobacteraceae bacterium | reverse complement strand
CACAGGCTTCGTCCAGGTGTTGACGAAGCGGCTGGACCGACTCGGGTGGGAGCACCGCGTCCTCAGTGGTGCCATGCCGATCGATCGACTCGTCGCGCTGCGCCTCGGCGCGCTGGTGGTCGACCTGGCGCTGCTCGGACAGCACGCCTGGGAGTACCTCGAGCGTGTCGCGACCGAGCTTCCGTCGCTGCCGATCGTGGTCTGCACCGGTCAGTCGACCGTCGCGCAGCGCGTCCGCGGACTACGCATGGGGGCCGACGACTGGGTCACCAAGCCCTGCCACCCCGAGGAGCTCATCGCCCGCGTCGAGGCTGTCTCGCGCCGTCGCCGGCGGGGCGACGCGGCCGACGCCGGAGAGGCTGTCGCCGCCGGCGAGATCGAGGTCCGGCCCGACCAGTTCCAGGCCTTCGCGCATGGACGGTCCCTGGACCTCACGCGGCGCGAGTTCGAGCTCATCGCGCTGCTGTCGGCCGCCGACGGCCGCGTGCTCGAGCGCGAGGAGATCTACCAGCGCGTGTGGGGCTACACGATGGCCCACGGCGACCGCTCGGTCGATGTCTTCGTGCGCAAGCTGCGCGCCAAGCTGCAGCAGGCCTCGCCCGAGTGGAGCTACATCCACACGCACTTCGGCGTCGGCTACCGCTTCTCAGCTGAACTGGCCGAGGGCGTCGCGAACGTCCCGGACGCGCCGCCGGCGGACCTGGCGGCGCTCCCGGCGCCCGCGCCGCAGCAGTCCGTCGCCGCCCACTAGCGGCCGGCGCCGCCGCGGGCGTACCCTGATGGCGTGAGCCCCACGGTGCGCAACGTCCTGATCGTCCTCGCGCTCGGCGCGGTCGTCGCGTTCACGCCGACCGGCGGCGACGTCGCGACGGTCGCCGGGCGCGCCGTGTCGCTGGCCTTCCTCGCCGTGCTCGCGCTCGGGGGCGTCTGGGTGTACCGCAACAACCGACTGGCGATCGAGTCGCTGGAGCCGGGGCTGCGCGTCAGCCTCTACGGCGGCATCGCCGGGCTGCTGTTCGCGGCGGCCGGGTATTCGTGGCTGACCGCGACGGGCGGCCGCACGTTCATCTTCCTCGTGATCGTCGCCGCGTCGGTCACCGCGCTGGTCGTCGTCTGGCAGCGCTCGCGCGAGACGTACTAGCTGCGGTTCCGACGTCGTTCCGTCGCACCGGCGTCACAGACCGGTGGTGGCGGTGTGACGCCCGCCGCTGAAGGCTCGCGGCATGACGCGGGTGAGGAACGATCGGGGACAGGCCGCCGTCGAGCTCCTGGGGCTGCTGCCGCTGCTCGGCGTGCTGGCCCTGGCGGCATGGCAGCTCGTCGTGCTGGGGGAGTCGTGGTGGCTGGCCGGCGTCGCGGCGCGGGCGGCAGGCAGGGCGGCACTCGCGGGGGCTGACGCGCCGGCGGCTGCGCGCGCTGCCCTTCCCCTGGGCTGGAGCCGGCGCGTGGCGGTCCGCGGCGGCGCGGGCCGGCCGCTGGTCGTGCGCATCCGGGTCCCCGCCGTCGTCGGCACCGGCGCGCTGGGGTCCGTGGGCGCCGAGGTGGACGCGCCGGGCGGTGGGTCGTGAGGTCGCGGCGCGACCGCGGTCAGGCGGTCATCGAAGCCCTCGCGATCGTGCCGTTGCTGCTCGCGGGCGCGCTGACCGCCGGGCAACTCCTGGCCGCGGGCATCTGCCGCGAACTGGCGGGCCACGCGGCGGAGGCCGGGGCGACCGCGATCCTCCAGGGCTCCGACCCGCTCGCCGCCGCCCGGCGGTCGCTGCCCGGATGGTCCCGCGGGCACCTGCACGTCGAGCGCGACGGTCGCCGCGTGATCGTCCGACTGCAGGCTCCGCAGGTCGTGCCGGGACTGGCGGCTCGGCTGGCCGGCAGCGCCGCCGCTGACGCCGGCCCGGCCGGGTGACGCCGGTGGGACCCCATGCGGTCGTTCTCGGCGCGGACCCCAGGGCCGTCCTCGCCGCCGCCTGCGCGGCCGTCCTCGGACGCGGCCGGGGGCCGGGCGTGGTCGTGCGCGCATCGCGCGGCGCGGGCCGGTTCGCGCCGGGTCCGGCGACGCGCGCGGCACGGGCGCTCGCGGCCGGCCTGGTCGCGGACGGCGTATCCGCCGCGGCGGCCGGGCGACTCGTCCGCGTCGACGTGCCGGTGGACCCCGACGCGGCGAGCGCGGTCGTCGATCGCGTGCTGGCGGCCGGCGCTCCCGTGGTGGTGGCACTCGGCGGCGCCCGCGAGCCGTGGGGCGAGCCGCTGGTCACCCGAGCGGAGCAGGTCCTGGCGGTCACGCAGGCCCCCGGCCCGCTGGACGCCTGTCTGCGCGCCGAGTTCGGCGCGCGTCTGCGGCTCCTTCCCCCGCCGGACCTGCTCGCGGCCGCCTGCGCCCGCGTAGGGCTCGCGTGGCCCGCGGCTCGGTGGCGGGCCGACGACGGGCAGGCAGCCCAGGTGCTGCTCGCGGTGCTCGCGGCGATCGTCGTCGGCAGCGGTGCCCTCGGCCTGCTCGGCGCCGGGCTCCGCGCGCATGCCGAGCACCAGCGCGCGGCGGACCTCGCAGCGCTCGCCGGCGCGCGCGCGCTGCTCGACGCCCGGCCGCGCGCGCTCGGTCCCGGCGCCGCCGCGCCACTGGCGCGGGCGGCCTACCTCAGGCTCGCGCGGCGCATCGCGACGGGCACCGGGCGCGCCAACGGCGCCCGCGAGATCGCGGTCTCATTCGGCGCCGGCGGACTGCCATCCCGGGTCCGCGTCGTCGTCCGCGACCCGATCCGCGTGCCGGGCGCCGGCTCGATCGCGTCCGAGGTCGTCGCCGAGGCGGAGCTGACCGCATGGCCCGGTCCGCCGCTGGCGGGGGACTACCCGGGGCCGTTCGCGCTGCACGACGGCCGGCCGATGCGTCCGGACGTCGCGCTGGCGTACGACCGCTTCGCCGCGGCGGGCCGCGCCGCTGGCCATCCGCTCGTCGTCGTGTCGGGATTCCGGTCGTCGGCAGAGCAGGCGCGCCTGTTCGCCGCGCGACCCGATCCCCGGTGGGTCGCGCGCCCGGGGACCTCGCTGCACCGGCTGGGCACCGAACTCGACCTGGGCCCGGCATCGGCCTATCGCTGGATCGGCGCCAACGCCGACCGGTTCGGCTTTGTCCAGCGGTATTCCTGGGAGCCCTGGCACGTCGGCCTGCGCGCCAACGCCGGGACGGCGTCGCTCGGCTACGGCGAACCGGGCGTCCCCGCCTACGTTCCCAGCGCCTACCGCGATCCGATCCGCCGCGCGGCGGCGCGTCATCAGGTCGGAGCTGCGCTGCTCGCGGCGCAGCTCCAGCAGGAGTCGGGCTTCGACCCGTCGGCCCGGTCTGCGGCCGGCGCGCTCGGAATCGCCCAGTTCGTGCCCGCGACGGCCGCGCTCTACGGGCTCGCCGACCCGCTGGACCCTGTCCGCGCGATCGACGCGCAGGCGCGGCTGATGCACGACCTGCTGCGGCGCTTCGGCTCGGTGCCGCTGGCGCTCGCGGCCTACAACGCCGGCGCGGGCGCAGTCGCCGCCTGTGGCTGCGTGCCCGGCTTCACCGAGACGCAGGCCTACGTCACCCGGATCCTCGCGCTGGTCGGCGGCGGCGCGGGCGCCGGGCCGCCGGTGCGGCTCATCCGGTAGAAGAGCGCGATGCCCTTCACGCACCGGCTGCGCGTCCGCTACAACGAGTGCGACCCGCAGAACATCGTCTTCAACGCGAACTTCCTGGCGTACGCGGACATCGCGGTCACGGAGCTGCTGCGCGAGGCGTTCGGGTCCTACACGCAGATGGTCGAGACCTACGGCGTCGACCAGGTGGTGGCCGAGGCGCAGATCCGCTACCTCGCCCCGGCCCGCTTCGACGACCTCGTGGACATCACGCTGACGATGACGAACCTCGGGACGACGTCAACGACCACGCGCTTCGAGATGGCGCGTGACGGCGAACTGCTCGTCGAGGGCGAGATGCGCCACGTGTTCGTCGATACCACCGGCTGGGCCAAGACGCCGATCCCGGGCGGCGTGCGCGACGCGCTCTCCGCGCTGGCCGCGTGACCTTCCTGCAGCGGAACTGTCTCACCGCAGGGGCTTGGTGCGTCACTCTGTGGGAGCGGCTGCGTCCGTGGGGGGAGAGGCAGGAAGCCGAATGCGCACCGCGTAGGAGGAGGAACCACGTGTCCCGGATGACAAGCATGAGGGTGGCGCTGCTCGCAGCCGTCCTCACCATCGCGGCGTTCGGCGCCGGAACCAGCACCGCGCTCGCGGCGCCCGCGACCCATACCTGCGACTCGCTCGACCCGCACAGCTGCCTGCTGCCGTGGCCGAACAACCACTTCACGTACCCGACGAATCGCACCGCGACGGGGCTGCGGCTGAACCTCTTCCCGTACCTCATGCCGAAGAACAAGAACGGCGTGGCATTCGACCCGGCCGAGCTCAACCGCAGCGACGGCTTCAGCCCCGGCAGCACGCTGATGACGTACGTCCCGGGCCTGGACCTCGCGCGGAGCGGCTCCGCCAAGCGTGGTCGCGGCATCGCGCCGATCACCGACATCGGCAGCTACAAGGACCGCCGGGCCGCGATCATCCTGCTCGACGCGTTCACCCGCGAGCGCCAGATGATCTGGTCCGAGGTCGACCCGGCGACCGGCCTGCTGCTGATCCACCCGGCGCGCAACCTCGTCGAGGGGCACCGCTACATCGTGGCGCTGCGCGACCTCAAGAACGCCGCGGGCGCTCGGATCAAGGCGGGCAGGACGTTCCGCGTCTTCCGCGACCGCCTGCAGACGAAGGACCGGCGGCTGCTCAGCCGCCGGGCGGCGTTCGAGCGCAGCTTCCGCAAGCTCGCCAAGGCGGGCGTCGAGCGCACGTCGCTGTTCCTGACCTGGACGTTCACCGTCGCCTCGACGCTCAACATCACCGAGCGGGCCGGCGCGATCCGCGACGATGCGTTCACGAAGCTCGGCGACGTCGAGCTGATCGACCACGTCGTCGCGGGCAGAGCGCCCGCGTACAGGATCGACCGGGTCCAGGACTTCGCGCCGTGCGCGGCGACCGGCTGCCAGCCGGGCCAGGACGCCCAGATCGCGCGCCGCGTCGACGGCACGCTGACGGCGCCGTGCTACCTCGACGTCAAGGGCTGCCCGCCGGGGTCGCGCTTCCGGCGCACCCCGAGCGACGCGTTCCAGTTCATCCCGCGGAAGATCCCCTTCAACACGATGGCGGCCCCGTTCACCTGCGTGATCCCGCGCGCCGCGCTGGCGGTTCCGGCGCGCGCCGCCCTGTTCGGTCACGACGTCCTGGGCTCGCCCGAGGAGGTCGCGGCGCCGGCGATGGCGATCAGCGCCCAGGACCACGACTTCGCCTACTGCGCGACGCGGGAGATCGGGTTGTCCGACGAGGACAGGGCGATGGTCCTGAGCTCGTTCAGCGACCTGTCGAAGCTGCCGCAGGTCGTCGACCGCCTGCAGCAGGGCTTCCTCAACTTCATGCTGCTCGGGCGGCTCATGATCCACCCGGACGGCCTTGCCAAGGACGCGGCGTTCAAGAACGCGACGGGCGGGCCGGTGCTCGCCCCCGGATCGCTGTTCTACGAGGGCGACGGGCAGGGCGCGCTGTTCGGCGGCGCGCTGACCGCGCTGGATCCGGACTACGAGCGCGCGGCGCTCGACGCCCCGTCGATGAACCTCAGCACGATCCTGCCGCGCAGCGCCGGCTATGACGAGGTCAACGCCGCGCTGGCGACCGCCTACCCGGACGCGCTGACGCGGGCGATCGCGTTGAACGTCGCCCAGCCGATCCTCGATCGCGGCGAGGCCAACGGTTACGCACGGCACATGACGCGCAGCCCGCTCGCCAACTCGCCGCTGCACAACGTGCTGCTGCAGGTCGCCGTCGGGGACCACCGCTTCCCGCAGATCACCGCCGAGACGCTCGGGCGCACCGCGAAGGTCTACGCGCGCCGGCCGGTGTTCGACCCGGGTCGCAGCCTGGACCGGATCTCGCTGTACGGCATCGAGCCGGCCGGCGGACGCAACCTCTACAACTCGATCATCTCGGTCTGGGACAGCGGTCCCGTCCGGCAGGGCGGTGCGCTCGGCGCGCCGATCGCACCGATCGCGAACGTCGCGCCACGGGACGGCGTCGACCCGCGCGGGCTGATCCGGCTGTCGCCGGCGGCCCGCGCCGAGAAGTCCGACTTCCTCAAGCCCGGCGTCGACGGGCAGCTCAAGGATGAGTGCGCAGGACGGCCGTGCCACACGGCCGGTCACCCCTACTGATCCGCCCCAGGAGCCCCGATGTCACCGCGTACGAGCCTGTCCGTCCTGTCCATCCTGCTCGTGGCCGCCGCCATCGGCGGCTGCGGGTCCAAGGACTCGTCCACCTCGTCGAGCGGCGCGACGTCGACGCCCGCCGCGGCGTCCGCGGTCCCCGGAGCCGACGTCGTTCGCGCCGAGTTCGCCGGCATCCCCCAGCGCGGCGAGGTGCTGGGCGATCCGAAGGCGCCGTGGACACTGGTCGAGTACGGCGACCTGCAGTGCCCCGCCTGCAAGTTCTATGCGAACACGACGCTGCCCGACGTCGTCGCCCAGCTCGTGAAGACGGGCAGGATCAAGCTGGCGATGCGAGCCTTCGGCTTCGTCGGCCCCGACTCGGTCCCGGCGGCCAACTACGCGTGGGCCGCGTCCAAGCAGGACAAGCTCCACGACTTCAGCCGCCTGTGGTACCTCAACCAGGGCGAGGAGAACAGCGGCTACGTCACCGACGGGTTCGCCCGTCGCATCGCATCCGGCGTCGAGGGGCTCGACGCCGACCAGCTGATCCGCGACGCCAGGACCGTTCCCGTCCGCGCGCTCTCGCAGCGCACCGCCGACGAGTTCGCGGCCAAGAACCTCAACGGCACGCCGTCGTTCCTGATCGGGAAGACCGGCGGCAAGCTGACCGACATCGACCTCGGCGACGGCACCGGAGCCGCGGCCGTGGCGGCGATCCAGTCCGCGATCGGCTAGCGGGAGAGCGACATCGGCGCCGGCGGCCGTCCGGGCGAGGCGCCGGCTGGGGCCGGCTGGAGAGCGCGTCAGGATCGGCGCCCGCGGTCGTCCGCCCGAGCACCGGCGAACGCCTCGCTCTGACGCCTAACTGGGACTGTGTCAAGCAGTGCTTGACACAGTCCCACCCTCAACGCCACCCAACGCCCGCTTTGTGACGCCGTGCGCGTCGATCGTCACAACCGCGTGACGGCAGACCCCCAGCGCACGCACAACCCGAACCCCATCCGGCTGCCGTTCGTCCCGCGCAACGCCCGACAGACGGCCACAAACGCTTGCCCGCGGATGCCCGCGGCGAGCGGCTACACCGCAGCCGGCTCGCGGGCCGGCGTGAGCGACACCGGGATCCCGTTCAGCACCGCGTTGCCGGTCAGCGCCTCGAGCAGACTCGAGTCGCCGAGGAGGTTGACGTTCGCACCCGCGTGCTCCGCCGCGACCGTGAGCCGGGCTCCGGGCAGGTCGTGGCCCCAGCCGTGCGGGACCGAGATGACGCCCGGCATCATGTCCTCGCTGTGGACGGCGGTCAGGCGGATCTCGCCGGCCGCCGACGTGACGAGCGCCGGCTCGCCGTCGGTGATCCCGAGCCGCTCGGCGTCGGCCGGGTTGACGAGCACCGTGCAGCCCTCGGGCCCGGAGACGAGCTTGGGCAGGTTGTGCATCCACGAGTTGTTCGAGCGCAGCGCGCGGCGGCCGATCAGCAGCAGCGCCTCGTCGTCCTGAGCCTCGCTGCCCCAGCGCTCCAGCGCCGGTTCCAGGCGCGTCAGGTCGGCGACGATCTGCGCCGGCGCCAGCTCGATCCTGCCGCTCGGCGTGCGCAGGACCTCGGGGATCCGCGGCTCGAGCGGCCCGAGGTCGACGCCGTGCGGGTTGGCCTCGAGCACGGCAAGCGTCAGTCCGTCGGGACGCGAGCCGAACGCGTCGCCGAACGGACCGGTGCGCAGGCGCAGGTCGAGGATCCGCTCGGGCCCGCGGCGCGGCTCGAGCGCGGCCAGCAGCTCGCCGGCGTCGCGGCCCAGGACGGGCGATCCGGCACGGCCGACCTCCGCCCGCACGGCCTCGCCGGCGACGTAGCCGTCGAGCGCGTCGAGGTCGGCGCCGGGGCCGAGCCCGGCGGCGATCGCGGTCAGCCGCAGCAGCGTCTGCCACTCGTCGGGCATGCCGTCGGGCAGCGGCAGGATCGCGGGCGAGTAGTTGGCGACGTTGCGGACCGCGAACGCGTACAGGGCGAGGTCGTAGTGCGAGCGCTCCAGCTGTGAGGGCGCGGGCAGGATGAAGTCCGCGTGGCGCGTCGTCTCGTTGAGGTAGATGTCGACGCTGACGATCAGTTCCAGCGTGTCGAGCGCGGCCGCCAGGCGGTCGCCGTTCGGCGTCGACAGCACCGGGTTGCCGGCGATCGTGAACAGCGCCCTCACGCGGCCCTCGCCCGGGGTGTCGATCTCCTCGGCCATGCAGGCGGCCGGCAGCTCGCCGAACACCTCCGCGCAGCCGCGCACGCGGCTCGCCCAGCGCCCCGTGACGGTGCCGCGGCCGGCGCCGGGCTCACCCTGGGTGTTGCCCGATCCGCTGGCGAGCTTGGTGAACATCGCGCCGCCCGGAGCGTCCAGGCCGCCGATCAGCACGTTGACGACGTCGACCAGCCAGCTCGTCAGCGTCCCGAACTCGGCCGTCGTCGTGCCGATGCGGCCGTACACGGCGGCGCTCGGCGCGGCGGCCAGGTCGTGCGCGATCCGCCGGATCGTCCCGGCGTCGATCCGCGTCGCCGCGGCGACAGCCTGAGGCGTGAACGGCGCGGCCAGCTCGCGGACCTCGCCGAGGCCGGACAGGTGGGGGAGCAGGTGCTCGCCCGGGTCGGCCAGGCCGTCGGCGAACAGCGTCTGCACGACCGCGAGCAGCAGCAGCGCATCCGCGCCGGGGCGGATGAAGTGGTGCTCATCGGCGTCGCGCGCCGTGCGCGAGCGCCGCGGGTCGACGACGACGACCTTGCCGCCACGCGCGCTGATCGCGCGCAGCCGCCCGCGGGCGTCGGGGGCCGTCATCAGCGATCCGTTCGAGACGGCCGGGTCGGCGCCGAGGATCAGCAGGTGCATCGTACGGTCCAGGTCGGGCACCGGCACGCTGAGTCCGGTGCCGAACATCAGCCCCGACGCGAGCTGCTTGGGGACCTGGTCGACGCTGCTGGCCGAGAAGTTGTTCTTCGAGCGCAGCGCCTTGAGGAAGACGCGGCCGTAGATCATCGCCGACAGCGAGTGCGCCGACGGGTTGCCCAGGTAGCTGGCGAAGGCATCACGCCCGTGTTCGGCCTCGATCGCGGCGAACCGTTCGGCGATCTCGGCGAAGGCCTCGTCCCAGCCGACCGGTTCGAAATCGCCCGACGCGGTCCGCCGCAGCGGCGTCGTCAGCCGGTCGGGATCGTGGTGCAGCTCGCGCAGGCTGGCGCCCTTCGGGCAGATGAACCCCTTCGAGAAGACGTCCTGCGCGTCGCCGCGGATCTTGCCGATCCGCCCGTCCTGGACCTCGATCTCCAGCCCGCAGGTGGCCTCGCACAGTGGGCACGTGCGGATGGCGGTGACGGCGGCGGCGCTCATGGGCGGATGCTACTCCCGCTCGTATCCTCGGACGGTGGCCTCCTCCGGCGACACGACGCGCAACGGTTCGAGCCTGGCCGAGCAGCGCCGCAACCTGCCCGCCGGGCCGGGCGTCTACCTGTTCCGTGACGCCTCCGGTGAGATCATCTATGTCGGCAAGGCCGCGTCGATCAGGCAGCGCGTCGCCGGCCACTTCAGCGCCCGGGTCACGCGCGGCAACGTCGAGATGGTGGCGCTGATCGATTCGATCGAGGTGCTGCTGCTGGCCAACGAGGCCGAGGCCCTGATGGCCGAGCTGAGCCTGATCAAGCGCCACCAGCCGCGGTTCAACGTCCGCCTGCGCGACGACAAGAGCTACCCCTACATCGCGATCTCGATGGAGGAGGAGTTCCCGCGGGTCTTCTTCACCCGCGAGCGCCATCGCAAGACCCGCCTGTACTTCGGGCCGTACTCCAACGCCAAGCGCACGCGGGCGACGCTCGACGTGCTGTCGAAGGTCTTCCAGTACCGGTCGTGCACCGGGACGGAGCCGGGGCGCCGCTCGGGGTCGCCGTGCCTGGACTTCCACATCAACCGCTGCGGCGCCCCGTGCGTCGGCAAGGTCACGCGCGAGGAGTACCTCGAGGCGATCGACGGCGTGGTCGCGTTCCTCAGCGGCCGCTACGCGGAGATCGAGCGCGAGATCGAGCGGCGGATGAACGACGCCGCGGCCGCGCAGGAGTACGAGACGGCGGCGCTGGAGCGCAACCGGCTGCGCGCGGTCCGCTCGCTGCTGCAGCGCCAGCGCGTCGCGAACGAGTCGGTCGGAACGCTCGACGCGATCGCGGTCGCGGTGGACGGGGCGGAGGCCAACGCGCAGGTCTTCCAGGTCCGCGACGGGGTGCTGGCCGACCGCCAGTCGTTCTACCTGGAGAACGTCGGCGAGCTGGACCTCGCGGAGGTCGCGATCGAGTTCATCGCCCAGTACTACGCCGACCGCCCGGCGATCCCGGCCCAGATCATCGTCCAGCAGGAGCTGGAGGCCGGTGACCGCGAGGCGCTCGGCACCGCGCTGGCCGAGCGCCGTGGCGCGGCCGTCGAGGTGCGCGCGGCCGAGCGGGGCGACAAGCGCCGCATCCTCGAGCTGGCCGAGCGCAACGCCGCGCTGGCGCTGGACTCCGAGCGGCTGAAGGTGGAGCGCTCGCGCCAGCAGCGCGTCGAGGCGCTGGACGAGCTGCAGTCCGCGCTCGGGCTGGACACGCTGCCACTGCGGATCGAGTGCTTCGACATCTCGAACCTGATGGGAACGCACACCGTGGCGTCGATGGTCGTGTTCGAGGGCGGCGCGCCGAAGAAGAGCGACTACCGGCGGTTCACGATCCGCACGCTCCAGGACGGCGTGCCCGACGACTTCGCGGCGATGCGCGAGGTGCTGACGCGGCGGATGCGCAACTGGGAGAGCCAGCGCGAGCTGTCACCGCACGACCCGGCGTTCAACGAGTCGTTCGCGACGCTGCCGAACCTCGTGGTGATCGACGGCGGCAAGGGCCAGCTCGCCGCCGGCCTCGACGCGCTGCGCGACATGCGCGAGCGCGGCGTCGTCGTCGTGTCGCTCGCCAAGCGGATCGAGGAGGTCTTCCTCCCGGGCCGCGACGCGCCGGTGGTGCTCGCGCACGACACGCCGGCGCTGCAGCTGCTCCAGCGCGTGCGCGACGAGGCGCACCGTTTCGCGATCACCCACCACCGCTCGCGGCGCGACAAGGCGATGACGGCCTCGGTGCTCGACGGCTTCCCCGGCGTCGGCCCCGCGCGCAAGAAGGCGCTGATGGCGCACTTCGGCTCGCCCGACAAGGTGCTTGCCGCGAGTCGGCAGGACCTGGAGGCCGTCCCCGGCCTGCCGCCGAAGATCGCGCGCGACCTGCACGCGTACCTGCGGCGCCCGACGGGCTAGGCCCGCCCGCCAGGGGGTGGCCCGCCGGCCGACCAGCCGCTGTCAGGACGCCGACGGACGACCGCCCGGCGCCGTCGCCTCCAGCGCGCCCCAGCCGACGTCGCGCTCACGCAGCGCATGCTCGGCCGCGACGCCGCCGCGCAGCCCGAACAGGCGCTTGGCCATCAGCAAATAGGCGACGACGGCGACGTTGACGATGATCGCGACGACCTTGAACACGGTCGTGTGGTGGATCACCTCGTAGATCTCGATCGGCAGCAGCGACGCGGTGACGATCAGCGACAGGTACTCGGCCCAGCGCTTCTGCAGCCACAGCCCGACGGCCTCGATGCCCTCGACGGCGGCGTAGACGAGTGCCACGACGGCGAACAGGTGCAGCCGCGAGGACTGCAGCGAGAACACGCGATCGACCTGGTGCAGCAGGCCCGTCTTTGCCTCGGCGCCGGACGAGACGCCGCCCTGAAGGTCGGCGATGACGCGATAGACGGTGTCGTGCAGGTCGGCGCGGCTGGCGCTGAAGACGAGGATCGCCGCGCCCAGCAAGCCCAGCACGAGGAAGTGGAGCGCCCGGTTGATCGCGATCGCGCGCAGCACGATCATGTCGCGCAGCGGGCGCCCGCGGATCGGCAGTTCGATCTCCTCGCGCTCGGGCGCGTGCTCGCGGGCCGGCGCCTCGGGCGCCGGGAGCGGGAGCCATGAATCGCAGCGCAGACAGCGGTGCCAGCGCTGCCCGCCGCGCTCGAACGCGACGAGCGCGTCCTGCTCGCGCAGCTCGCGCGCGTCGGTGCCGACGAGGCGGTGCCCGGCGATGCCGCAGACGAGCAGCTCCCAGTGGAAGCGCGGCACCACGCGGTTGGGCCGCTCGTGCGGGTGGCGCACGCCGGGCGGCGTGCGGGCCGCCTGCGGGGCGTCGTCGGGGGCGGCCATCGCGGCTGATCGTACGCGGCGCCGCGGCCACGTCGCGGCGGCGTGCGACGATGCGCGGTGATGGACCGTCCACCGCTCGAGGACCTCGTGATCATCACCGGCGTCTCGGGCGCCGGGAAGTCGACGGCGATGGACGTGTTCGAGGACGCCGGGTACTTCTGCGTCGACAACCTGCCGCCGGAGATGATCCGCGGGCTGGTCGAGCTGTTCCTGCACGAGGGCAGCAAGGTCCAGAAGGCCGCGGTCGTCTCGGACGCGCGCGGCGGCGCCTACTTCGGCGACATGTCGGAGGTGCTCGACGAGCTCCACGCGGCGGGCATCAATCCGCGCGTCGTGTTCCTCGACGCCGACGACGATGCGCTCGTCACCCGCTACAAGGAGACGCGCCGGCGCCACCCGCTCAGCCCGGAGGGCAGCGTCGCGCAGGGGATCGCCGACGAGCGGGCGCTCGTCGCCCCGCTGCGCTCGCGCGCGACGATCGTCGTCGACTCGACGGGGCTGAAGGCGCACGAGCTGCGACGCAAGCTCGTCGACGAGCTGCTCCCGCGGGCGAGCGCGGCGAAGATGGCGCTGACGTTCGAGAGCTTCGGCTTCAAGCACGCGCCCGCGCGCGACGCCGACATCGTGTTCGACGTGCGCTTCCTGTCGAACCCGCACTACGTCCCGGAGCTGCGCCCGCTGACCGGCCGCGACCAGGCGGTCGTCGACTACGTCGCGCGCGACGGCCGGCTCGACGAGTTCTACGCCCTGCTGCACCCGCTGCTCGACTTCGTCATCCCGCAGTACGTCGCCGAGGGCAAGGCGCACCTGACGGTCGCCACCGGCTGCACCGGCGGCCGGCACCGCAGCGTCGCCATCAGCGAGGCGCTCGGGCGCCGCTACGGCGATCGCGACGATGTCGTCGTCGACGTCGTGCATCGCGACGCGGACCGCCATCCGGCCTGATACCGGTCCAAGGGCCGTAGTTCACCACGAAGCCGGGCGCGGCGCCGCCCTTATAGCCTTGGTGCAGCCGCCGGATCGCGCACGTGCGCCCGGACGTGACCCTCGACTCGCCCACCAGGAAGGACCTCATCCCCATGTCCGTACGCGTCGGAATCAACGGCTTCGGCCGCATCGGCCGCAATGTGGTGCGTGCCGCCAAGGCGGCGAACGCCGACATCGACATCGTCGCCGTCAACGACCTGACCGATCCCAAGACGCTGGCCCACCTCTTCAAGTACGACTCGGTCCTCGGTCCGTACCCGGGAACCGTCGAGGCCACCGACGGCGGGATCGCGATCGACGGCGACGAGATCAAGGTCCTGGCCGAGCGCGACCCGGCCAACCTCCCGTGGGGCGACCTCGGCGCCGACGTCGTGATCGAGTCGACCGGCTTCTTCACCAAGCACGACGACGCCGCCAAGCACCTGGCCGGCGGCGCGAAGAAGGTCATCATCTCCGCGCCCGCCAGCGGCGACGCCAAGATGTTCGTGCTCGGCGTCAACTTCGACGAGTACGACAGGGACGTCCACCACGTCATCTCCAACGCCTCCTGCACGACGAACTGCCTGGCGCCGTTCGCCAAGGTCGCCAATGACGCGATCGGCATCAAGCACGGCCTGATGACGACGATCCACGCCTACACCGGCGACCAGGCGCTTCAGGACGCGCCCCACAAGGACCTGCGCCGCGGGCGGGCCGCCGCGGTCAACCTCGTGCCGACGTCCACCGGCGCCGCGAAGGCCGTCGGCCTCGTGCTGCCGGAGCTCCAGGGCAAGCTGCATGGCTTCGCGATCCGCGCTCCCGTGATCACGGGCTCGGTCGTCGACCTGACCTTCGAGGCCGGCCGCGCCACGAGCGCCGAGGAGCTGAACGCGGCGTTCAAGGCTGCCGCCGACGGTCCGATGAAGGGGATCCTCGAGTACACCGAGGATCCGATCGTCTCCACCGACGTCATCACGAACCCGCACAGCTCGATTGTCGACGGCCAGCTCACCGCCGTCATCGATGACACGCTCGTCAAGGTCGTCAGCTGGTACGACAACGAGTGGGGTTACTCGAACCGCGTCGTTGACGTGGTCCAGCGGCTGCTCTAGCGGTGCCGCGTTCGAGGGCCACGCGGCGGGCTTCAAAGACCTAGGTGCGCACGCTCGACGACATCGACGTAGCCGGCAAAAGAGTGCTCGTGCGCGTCGACTTCAATGTCCCGCTGGACGAGCGCGCCGCGATCACCGACGACACCCGGATCCGCGCCGCGCTGCCCACGCTCCGGCGCCTCCACGACGAGGGCTGCGCGCTCGTTCTCGCCGCCCACCTCGGGAGGCCCGAGGGCAAGGACCTGGGTCTCTCGCTGAGGCCCGCGGCCGACCGGCTCGCCGAGCTGACCGGGTGGGACGTGACTCTCGCCTCGGACGTCGTCGGCGCGACGGTCGAGGCATTGGCGGCGAACACGTCCCCAGGCGCCGTGCTGATGCTGGAGAACGTGCGCTTCGAGGCGGGGGAGACCAAGAACGACCCCGACCTGGCTGCCGCCTACGGCCGGCTTGCCGAGGCCTACGTCGACGACGCCTTCGGTGTCGCGCACCGGGCGCACGCCTCGAACGTCGGCGTCGTGGACCACCTGCCACTCAGCGCAGCCGGTGAGCTTCTGCGCAGCGAGGTGGAGACGATCGGCGCGATCCTTGCCGATCCGCCGCGCCCGCTCGTGGCGATCGTCGGCGGCGCCAAGGTCGGCGACAAGATCGGCGTGCTCGACGCGTTCCTGGACCGCGCCGATGCCGTCCTGATCGGCGGCGCCATGTGCTTCCCGTTCCTGACGGTGCAGGGCCACGCGGTCGGCGCGTCGCTGTGCTCGGACGATGACCTCGAGCCTGCGCGCCGCGTTCTGGCGGACGCCCAGGCGCGCGCCAAGCGCCTACTGCTGCCCGTCGACCTGGTCCTGGGCGAGCGCTTCGCTGCGGACACTCCGCGTCGTGAGCTTGACGGCGTAGACGTCCCGGACGGCTGGATGGGGCTCGACATCGGTCCGCGCACCGCGCAGGCCTACGCCGCCGAGATCAGATCAGCCGGCAGCGTCTTCTGGAACGGGCCGATGGGCGCCTTCGAGCTCGAGCCGTTCAGCACGGGAACGCGTGCCGTGGCGGAGGCCGTCGCCGCCTGCCCCGGCACGACCGTCGTCGGAGGAGGCGACAGCGCGGCCGCGCTGGCCCAGTTTGGGCTCGAGGATCGCGTCAGCCACCTCTCCACCGGCGGCGGCGCGACACTGGAGCTGGTCGAAGGCAAGGCACTGCCTGCAGTGGAGGCACTGAGCCAGTGACCCCGTTCCAAGCCAACCATTTCGAGAAGAGGCGCTGATGGCACGCACGCCGTTCGTCGCGGGCAACTGGAAGATGTTCAAGACGGCCAGCGACGCAGAGATGTTCATCTCCGGGCTGCTGCCGCAGGTCTACTCGTCTGACGGGGTCGACGTCGCGATCTGCGTGCCGTTCACGGCGCTCCAGGCGATGGTCGACTCGACGCGGGGCTCGCGCGTACAGGTCTTCGCCCAGAACATGCATCAGGCGTCCGAGGGCGCGTTCACCGGTGAGGTCAGCGCCGCGATGCTCTCCGACATCGACGTTCACGGCGTCGTGCTCGGGCACTCCGCGCGCCGTGAGCTATTCGGTGCGCAGGACGACGCCCTGGCGCTGAAGGTCCCGGCGGCGCTCGAAGCGGGACTTGTTCCGATCCTCTGCGTCGGTGAGACGGAGGCCGAGCGTGAGGCCGGCGACACCGAGCGCAAGCTGCGCCACCAGGTCCAGCACGACCTCGCCAAGGTCCCGCGCGAGCGCCTGGCGGATGTCGTCATCGCCTACGAGCCGATCTGGGCGATCGGCACCGGCAAGGTCGCCACCGCCGAGCAGGCGCAGGAGGCCTGTGCCTTCGTCCGCGCGCTCGTGGCTGACATGGACGCCGCCGCCGGCGAGACGGTCCGCGTTCAATATGGCGGTAGCGTCAAGCCCGACAACGCGGCCGAGCTGCTTGCGCTGCCGGATATCGACGGCGCGCTGGTCGGGGGCGCCTCGCTCGACCCCAAGTCGTTCGCACAGATCGTCGAGGCCGCGCGGGCGTGAAGCCTCATCCGGCACCGCACGCGGTCGGGGTGCCGGGCCCATGAGCGGGGCCAGTCTGCCCGCGCCGTCTGCGGTCCTGGTCGTGCTTGACGGCTGGGGCCTGGCTCCGGCGGGACCCGGCAACGCCGTCGAGCTGGCGAGCACGCCGGTCTTCGACGCACTCTGGGCCCGTCATCCGCACACGCAGCTGACGGCCTGCGGCCGCGCCGTCGGTCTGCCCGAGGGGCAGATGGGCAACAGCGAGGTCGGTCACCTGAACCTCGGGGCGGGTGCGGTCATACGCCAGGACCTGACACGAATCGACGACGCCGTCGACGCGGGAGTGCTCGACGAGAACTCGATCCTGCGTGACGCGCTGGCCGGGTCCCCGCGCGTTCACCTGATCGGCCTGCTCAGCGACGGCGGCGTCCACTCCGGGTGGAAGCACCTGCACGCGCTGATCCGCATGGCGCGCGACCTTGAGGTGCCGGACCTCGTGATCCACGCCTTCACCGACGGGCGCGACACCTCGCCGACCGGCGGCGAGTAGTACCTGTCGACGGTCGAGGGCTGGTGCGTGGAGGCCGGCAACGCGCGCATCGGCAGCGTCATCGGGCGCTATTTCGCGATGGACCGCGACAAGCGCTGGGACCGCATCCAGCGGGCGTACGACCTGCTCATCCACGGCGCGGCCGAGCACCACGTGCAGGCGGCTCCGGCGGCCGCGCGTGACGCCTACGAGCGCGATGAGACCGACGAGTTCATCAGTGCCACGACGGTCGGCCATGAGGCGCTGATCCGCCCCGGCGACAGCGTCATCGCCTTCAACTTCCGCCCTGACCGGATGCGCGAGATCACGCTCGCGCTGGCGGACCCGGACTTCGGCGACATCGATCGCGACGGCGCGGCTCCGATCGAGCGCTACGTGACGCTGACGGAGTACGTCGAGGGCTGGCCGTACCCGGTCGCCTTCCCGCCCGAGCGCCCGCAGATCACGCTGCCGCAGGTCGTTGCGCGCGCCGGCGGGCAGCAGCTGCATGTCGCCGAGACCGAGAAATATCCGCACGTCACCTACTTCTTCGCCGGTGGGGAAGAGGCGCCCGAGCCGGGCGAGCGCCGTGAGCTCGTGCCCAGCCCGCGCGATGTCCCGACCTACGACCACAAGCCGCAGATGAGCGCTGTTGAGGCTGCCTCGGCGTTCTCCGCGGCATGGGCCCAGGACACACCGCGCTTCGGGATCATCAACTTCGCGAACGCCGACATGGTCGGCCACACCGGCGTCATCCCCGCGGCGGTCGAGGCGATCGAGACCGTCGATCGCTGCCTCGGGCAGGTCGTGGACGCGGTCGAGAGGTCAGGCGGAGTGCTGCTGATCACGGCGGACCACGGCAACGCCGACCACATGCTCAACGACGACGGCTCGCCGAACACCGCGCACTCGCTGAATCCCGTGCCGTGCATCGTCACGACAGCGGGGATCGAACTGCGCGACGGGGGAGTTCTGGCCGACGTCGCGCCCACGATCCTTGAGTTGCTCGGCATCGAGCAACCGGCAGGCATGACCGGCGTCTCACTGATCAAGCACTGACGAGCGGGCGTCGCGCCCGTAAGCTGCGCGACCTGATGCTCGGCACGGAGATCGCGTCACTCGCGACGCGGATGGCGGCGCGGCTCGACGACCTCGGCCCTGAGCTCTCGCAGCACATCATGGCCGCGGTCCCGGAGCTGCCGGACGATCCGGAGATGCGCGCGGCCACCGAAGCCAACGCCATCGCGCACATCGGAGCGATGGCCGCGCTGCTGCGCTTCGGGATCCCGCCGCAGGGTATCGAGGCCCCGGCCCAGGCGACGGACTTCGCGCGCACGATGGTGCATCGCGGTGTCGGCCTCCCGACGCTGCTGCGCTGCTACCACGTCGGCCAGGCAAAGCTCTGGAGCCAGTGGATGGACGTCGCGTTCGCCGACGTCCACG
>JBKJRO010000155.1:0-20907 GCA_046594555.1 Solirubrobacteraceae bacterium | reverse complement strand
GGCTTGGCGATCAGCTCGACGACCGCGGAGTGCAGCGAGTTCGACGAGTACGTCGGCGCCGTGCAGCCCTCGACGTAGTGCACGAACGAGCCCTCGTCGGCGATGATCAGCGTGCGCTCGAACTGGCCCATGTTCTCCGTGTTGATGCGGAAGTAGGCCTGCAGCGGCATCTCGATGTGGACGCCCGGCGGGACGTAGACGAACGAGCCGCCCGACCACACGGCGCTGTTCAGCGCGGCGAGCTTGTTGTCGTTGGCCGGGATGATCGTGGCGAAATACTCCTTGACCAGGTCCTCGTGCTCGCGCAGCGCGGTGTCCATGTCCGTGAAGATCACGCCCTGCTTCTCCAGCTCCTCGTTGACCTGGTGGTAGACGACCTCGGACTCGTACTGGGCGCCGACGCCGGAGAGGAACTTGCGCTCGGCCTCCGGAATACCCAGGCGGTCGAACGTCTTCTTGACGTCCTCGGGAACGTCGTCCCAGGACCGCTCGGCCTTCTCGGACGCGCGGACGAAGTAGTGGATGTCCTCGAAGTCGAGCTCGGCGAGCTTGGGCGAGCCCCACTTGGGCATCGCGTGCTCGTAGTAGTGGTCGAGCGACTTCAGGCGGAAGTCACGCATCCACTGCGGCTCGTCCTTGAACTCGGAGATCTTCGCGACGAGCTCGCGGCTGAGGCCCTTCGGCGCCTTGTACAGGTAGTTCTCGGCGTCGTGGAAGCCGTAGCGCTCCGTGTAGTCGGAGTTGAGGTCCTTGAGCGAGGACTCCTCGTCCGTGAGCAGCTGGTCGGTGATGTCGGGCGTGGCCATGTCAGTCAACCTCGAGCTTGATCAGCCCGTCCTCGACGAGGACGGGGAAGGTCTCCACCGGAACGTAGGCGGGGAGCGTCATGGGCTTGCCGGTGCGCAGATCCCACAGCGCACCGTGGCGCGGGCACTCGATCGTGCACGCGTCCTGGTCGAGCTCCCCGTCGGACAGGTCGCCGTCGTCGTGCGAGCAGCGGTCCTCCATCGCGAGCAGCTCTCCACCGCAGTTGAAGACGCCGATCTCCAGCCCCTCGGCCTCAACGACGCGCATGCCGCCGGGTGGCAGCTCGTCGAGCGGGCAGACGTCGAAGATCGGGCTCATGGGCGGGATGTGGCAAATCCGATTGCCATGGTCAGGATTGTATCGGAGGCGTGACGCGGGGCTGCAGCGCGTCCGGCGAACCGACCGGCGGGCCGGCGGGGGGCGTCGCGGGCTGGAGGGCGGGTTCCCAGTCGGCGCTGTGGCCGATCGCGGCGCTCTTGAGCACCTTCAGCGAGAGCAGCGCGCACTTCATCCGCGTGGCGGAGATGTTGATGCCGAGCAGGTCGAGGATCGCCTGACGGTCCATCCGCGCGACGTCGTCCACCTTCATGCCCAGGACCTCGTCGGAGGCCATCGACGCCGCGGCCTGGCTGATCGCGCAGCCGTGGCCGTCGAAGCGCACGTCGGCGATCGTCCCGTCGGGGGCCACCTTGAGCATGACCTTCAGCTCGTCGCCACAGAGCGGGTTGACGTCCTCGAAGACCAGGTCGGGCGACTCCATCGGCCCCCAGTTGTGGGGCCGCTTGTAGTGCTCGAGGATCTCCTCGCGGTACAGGGCGTCGTCCATCAGGGCGTGGCTCCGAAGATCTCGATCACGCGGCCGAGCCCGTCGACGAGGCGGTCGATGTCGTCGCGCGTGTTGTGGATGGCGAACGACGCGCGGGACGTGGCACCGACACCCAGCTGCTGCATCAGCGGCTGGGCGCAGTGATGCCCGGCGCGGATCGCGACGCCGTCGCGGCCGACGATCTCCGCGACGTCGTGCGGGTGGATGCCGGCGAGCGAGAACGACACCAGCGCGCCCCGATCATGAGCATCGCGCGGGCCGTGGATCGTCAGGCCGCCGATCGCGCCGAGCCGCTCGAGCGCGTACGCCGTCAGGTGCAGCTCGTGCTCGCGCACGTGCTCCATGCCGAGCGCGGCCAGCAGGTCGATCGCCGCGCCCAGGCCGACGACCTCGGCCACGGGCGGCGTGCCGGCCTCGAACTTCGCGGGGACCTCGGCGTAGGTCGAGGCCTCGCGCCGGACGATCTTGATCATCGAGCCGCCGCCGAGGAACGGCGGCATCGCGTCGAGCAGTTCGCGACGGCCGTGCAGGACGCCGACGCCGGTCGGGCCGTACGCCTTGTGCCCGGTCCAGGCGTAGAAGTCGGCACCCGTCGCGCGCACGTCGACGGCCATCTGCGGCACGGCCTGCGCCCCGTCGATGAGCGTCGCCGCGCCGGCGGTGCGGGCGCGGGCGACGATCTCGCCGACCGGGTTGATCGTCCCCAGGACGTTGGACACGTGGGTGAAGGCGACCATTCGCACGCGACCGTCGGCCAGCTGCGCGTCGAGCTGCTCGAGCGAGAGCAGCCCGTCGTCGTCCACGTCGAGCCAGCGGAGCTCGGCGCCGACGGCCTGCGCCAGCAGCTGCCAGGGAACGATGTTGGAGTGGTGCTCCATCTCCGTCAGGACGATGGCGTCGCCGGCGCCGACGTTGGCGCGGCCCCAGCTCTGCGCGACGAGGTTGATCGACTCGGTCGCGTTCTTCGTGAAGATCGTCTCCGGCGCCGTGGAGCCGGTGAACGCCGCGATCCGCTCGCGGGCGCCCTCGTACAGGTCGGTCGCCTCGACGGCCAGCGCGTAGGTCCCGCGGTGGACGTTGGCGTTGTGCCGCAGCAGCAGGTCGTCCATCGCCTCGACGACGACGCGCGGCCGCTGGGCCGTCGCGGCGCTGTCCAGGTAGACGAGACCGTCCCGCTCCAGGATCGGGAAGTCGACCGTGAGCGCCGTGTCGGCGACGATCGTCATCAGCTCGCCGCGGCGACCTCGTCGCGCAGCCAGCCGTAGCCCTCGGCCTCGAGCTGGGTGACGAGCTCGGGCCCGCCCTCCTTCTCGATCCGCCCGTCGAACATGATCGACACGCGGTCGGGCTCCACCAGGTGCAGGACGCGCTGGTAGTGGGTGATGATCAGGACGCCGAGCTCGTCCTTGGAGCGCACGGCGTTGATGCCGCTGGCGACGACGTTCAGCGCGTCGATGTCCAGGCCCGAGTCGGTCTCGTCGAGGATGGCGACGGCCGGATGCTGGAGCGCGAGCTGGAGGATCTCCATGCGCTTCTTCTCGCCGCCGGAGAACCCGTCGTTGAGGTAGCGCGAGGAGAACTCCTTCGGCACGTTGGTCAGCGCCATCGCGGCCTCGACGGTCTGGCGGAACTCCTTCAGCGAGACCTCCTTCTCGCCGCGCGCGACGCGGTGCGCGTTCATGACCATCCGCAGGTACTTCGTGACGGTGACGCCCGGGATCGCGACGGGGTACTGGAAGGCCATGAACAGGCCCAGCCGTGCACGCTCGTCGGTGTCGGCCCCGGTGATGTCCTCGCCGCGGAACAGGATCTGCCCTTCCGTCACCTCGATCGCCGGGTTGCCCATGACGGCGTTGGCGAGCGTGGACTTGCCCGAGCCGTTGGGGCCCATCAGCGCGTGGATCTCGCCGTGGTTCACCGTGAGGTTCAGACCCTTGAGGATCTGCTTGTCGCCGGCCTGGACGTGGAGGTTCTTGATCTCGAGATCGGGCATGTGTGAGGGAGCTCTCGGGTTGGTCAGGCGGCGGTGGGAAGCGTCGGCCGCTGGGGTTCGATGGGGGTGCCCGCCGAGAACGCGACGAGCTCGGACAGCGTGGTCTGGGCGAGCGCGCGGTGGACACCGCCCTGGACGCGGGTCCAGAGCAGCTTCGTCGCGCAGCCGTGGCCGCCGTCGTCGACGTGGGAGCACAGGACGCGCCCCTCGTGGGTGTCGTCGACGAAGCACGACATGGGGGCGACGGCGCCCTCGAGCGCGATCACGGCCTCGTCCATGCGGATCTCCGACGGGTTGCGCGTCAGGCGGTAGCCGCCGTGTGCGCCGCGGGTGGACTCGACGAGCCCCGCCTTCTTCAGCAGCGCGACGATGCGCTCCAGGTAGGCGAGCGGCAGGCCCTCGGCCTCGGCGATCGCCTTCAGCGAGACGGGCGCCGCGCCGTCCTGGCGACCCAGCTCGACAAGCAGGCGCACGCCGTACTCCGCCTTGGTCGTGAAGATCATGCCCGTAATCCTACTACGGAGGTCGGAGAAGGCTCCGGGCACGGGCGTACCCTCGGAACATGCTCGCCGTCGTGCTCGCGGCCGTGATCGCCGTCGCGCCCGCGCCGTGCCGCGACACCCACGTGCGCGGGGACGCCGTCCGCGAGGCGCGCGCCGTCCGCTGCCTGATCAACCGCGAGCGGGCGCGGCATGGCCTGGGTGCCGTGCGACGCGACGTCCACCTGGAGCGCGCCGCAGCCGCCTACTCGCGGCTGATGGTCCGGCAGCGGTTCTTCGACCACGTCGGACCCGACGGATCGACGCCGACCTCCCGCGTGCGCGCGGCCGGCTATCGCGGGCCGGGAGTCGGCGAGACGATCGCCTGGGGGACGGGACCCTCGGGTGACGCCGCAGGGACCGTGGACCGCTGGCTGCACTCCCCCGGGCACCGGGCGATCCTGCTGTCGGTCGCCATGCGCGCGATCGGCGTCGGGGTCGGACACGGCTCGCCGGTCGCCGGGTTCGACGGCGGCGAGACGGTGACCGCGGACTTCGGGACGCGCTAGGCGCCCGGAAGGACGGCCGAGCCGCTGATCGTCGGGCGCACGAGCACAAAGCCCTTGGGGAACCGCGAGGCATCGACGGTCTCGACCTCGAGCGGCGACGCGGCGATCGTCTCGAGCGTCCGCCGGTTGCAGTGGCAACCGCCGCTCGTCGCGGTCCACAGCCGCCCCAGCCGGTCCTGCCAGCGCGCCAGGCCGGGCTCGTCGCTGCGCACGTGCTCGTAGAAGAGGTACCGGCCGCCGGGCTTCAGCACGCGGGCGACCTCGGCGAGCACGAGCGCCGGATCGTCCGGCTCGCACAGCACGAGCGTCGCGGAGACGACGTCGAACGTGTCGTCCGGGAACGGGATCCGCTCGGCCGGCGACTGAACGACCTCCGGCGTGATCGGCGCGTCGGCGAGCCGGGCGCGCAGGTGACGCGCCATGTTCGGGTCGGGCTCCAGCACCACGAGCCGGTCGATGCCCGTCCGTGGGTAGGCGCGCAGGTTGAGGCCGGTGCCGGCCCCGATCTCCAGCACGGTGCCGTGCGCGCCCGCGAGGACGGTGCGCCGCGCGTCGGCCAGGCCGGCCTCCTCGGAGGGACGGAAGATGCGGTCGTACAGGCGGGCGGTCAGGCGGTTCATGGGCAGCGGACCATACCCCCGGGCCGGGCGCCGGGGCCGGGTCCGCGTGCGATATCGTCGCGGCCATGCTTCTCGCGCTGAGCCAAGCCGCCAAGATCGACATCGGCCTCCTGGGCGTGTTCCTCGTGCTGTTCCCCGTGCTCGCCCAGGGCCTGATCGCGTTCGCCGCCGCTCGCGCCTATGGCGAGAAGCAGGAGAACGACGAGTACCGCCGCACGCACCGGATCCCGGGCTCCGAGGTCTGACCGCCGGCCAGCCGCTCCCGGGTAGGCTCGCCGCATGAGCCGCCCCGTCGCCCTGATCACCGGCGCCGCCCACGGCATCGGGCTGGAGACGGCCCGCCGCCTGTCGGCGACGCATCGCATCGCGCTGCTGGACCTCGACGCCGAGGCGCTGCCCGGCGCCGCCGCGCAGTGCGGAGCCGACGCCCTGCACCAGGTGTGCGACATCACGCACCCTGAGCAGGTCGCCGCGGCGGTCGACGCCGTCGTGGCGCAGGCCGGCGGCATCGACGTCGTCATCTCCAACGCGGGCATCGGCACCGGCGGCGCGCTGCGCAGCATCGACCCGGACGCCCTGGCCGCGACGCTGAACGTCAACCTGATCGGCAACTGGCGCGTGATCCACGCCTGCCTGCCACACGTCATCGAGCGCCGCGGGTACGTCATGGGCGTCGCGTCGGCGGCGGCGATCGCGCCGTCGCTCGGGCTCGGGCCCTACTGCGCGAGCAAGGCCGGCTACGAGATCCTGCTCGACGTGCTGCGGATGGAGGTCGCGCACCTCGGCGTGGCCGTCGGCTGCGCGTACTTCCTCTGGATCGACACGGACATGGTGCGCGGCGCCGATCGCGAGATCCCCTCGTTCCACCACATGCGCGAGTCGCAGCATCCGAAGTTCCTGCGCCGCACGCACCCGGTCGGCGAGGCGGCCCAGGCGATCGTGGACGGCGTGCACGGGCGCCGGCGCGGCGTCTACGCCCCCGGGTATCTGCGCATCCTGTCCCGCGTCCGGATGCTGCTGCGCACGCGGGCGGGCGAGCGCGACTCGCTGAAGATCGCGCCACTGCTCGACCGCGACACGCTGGAGCGCGTCGCGCAGCTCGGCCCGCTCGCGGGGTCGATGCGCGACACGCCGGCGATGCAGGCCGCCGTGGCCTCGACCGGCCGCGAGCTCGAGCACGCGGAGTAGGGCGCGGCTACCCCAGCCCGGCGGCGCCGACCGGCTCGCCGGCGGCGATCAGCTCGCGAGCGCGGTCGAGGTCGAGCGCGCCGCCGATGCTGAGCGCGCCGCGAACGCGCCCGGCCTCCAGGTACCAGACGCCGAACGTCCCATCGTCCGTCGAGCCGGCGAGGACCTCCTCGTCCCACGTGGCCGCCGGGCCGACGTACTCCAGCGACGCCCAGTCGGCCAGGTCGCTGTAGAAGTACGGCACCACCGCGTACGGCTCGTCCGCGCCGAGCATGGCCCGCGCGACGAACGCGCCCTGGGCGGCGGCGTGCTCGGTGTGCTCCACGCGCAGGCGCCGGCCGTGCACGACGCTGTCGTACTCGCAGACGTCGCCTGCCGCCCAGACGCCGGGCGCGGAGGTGCGAAGCCGGTCGTCGCACGCGACGCCGCCGCTCGCGCCGAGCTCCAGCCCGGCGCCGCGCGCGAGCATCACGTCCGGCGTGACGCCGACGCCGAGCACGACGGCCTGCGCCGCGATCTCGCGCCCGGCCTTCGTGATGACGCGCTCGACGCGCTCCTCGCCGGCGAAGCGCTCGACGTCGTCCTCGGTGACGAAGACGACGCCGCGGTCCTCGAACCGGCGGCGGAACCAGCCGCCGACCTGCGGGCCGAAGCCGCGCTCGAACGGCGCCGCCTCCTGCATCACCATCGTCACCGGCACGCCCATGGCCGTGAGCGACGCGGCGACCTCGCAGGAGATGAAGGAGCCGCCGACGCAGACGACGCGCTCGGCGCCCGCCAGGTCGCGGCGGATCGCGTCGCTGTTGCCGAACGCGCGCAGGTAGTGCAGGCCCTCCAGCTCGGTCCCCTCGACCGGCAGCCGGCGGACCATCGCGCCGGTCGCGATCAGCGCACGGTCGTAGGCGACGACGTCCTTGGTCGCGAGCGTCGCCTCGCGTGCGTCCGTGTCGAGCTTCAGCACGCCGGTGCGCGTGAGGACCTCGGCGTCGCCGGTGCCGACGTACGCGTCGGCCTTCGTGCTCTCCCCCCGCAGGTACTCCTTCGTCAGCGGCGGGCGGTCGTACGGCGGGTCGAGCTCACGCGCGGCGAGCAGCACCGAGCCGCCGAAGCCGCCGTCGGTGAGCGCTCGCGCGGCGGCGGCGGAGGCCACCCCGCCGCCGATGAGCAGGACGTCGACGGTCCGATCGGGCATTGCGGAAACCTACCCACGCGTCGGCTGTGAACGTCGGCTACCGTCGGCTGCATGAGCGATGACCTCGAGCTGATCCCCGCCGACGCGCCCGTCCTGGACGTCGCGTTCACGGCCGCCGAGCTGAAGGTCGCCTACAACGCGCTGCAGGCCTACTTCAACGATTTCGGGCATGAGGACGCGGGCCTCCACGAGGTCGTCCGCGGCCTGCTCGCGAAGTTCCCCGACGAGCACGCGATCCGCGCGATCGACCTCGACGACGAGGTCCGCAAGCTGCACGAGCTGCGCGGCGCCTGACCGCCGCCCCGCGAGGCGGCGGTCACGCAGCAGCGCCGCGTTACGCCGCGCGAACCAGGACCCGCTCCCCGGGCGCCATGCAGGGCACGTCGGCCATCCGATGCGCGTGGCGAACGGTCAGCATTCCGCCGTTCGCCATGCGGACCTTGTTGAGGCAGTGCGAGATCCCCTTGGCGTCTGGGGCGCAGTCCTCGTCGCTGATGACGGTGCCCGCGACCGCCGCAGCGGGAACGGGGCCGCTCAGCCGGAGCGCCCGCATCGTGGTGCCCGGCAGCGAGGCTGCCGGCTCGCGGCGGACGGACACCAGCAGGGTGCGCATGGATGCCGGCCGGGAGTGCGCCGAGTCGGTTTGCGCGGCCCCGCGTTGGACCTCACGAGCGACGACGCCGGATCCGCCCGGCGGCCCGGCGCTGAACCAGCCGGTTGCGCCGGCGACGATCGCCGCCAGCGCCAACGCACCGGTGACGAGGGCGAGGAGACGGGCGGCGCTCATCGCTGGTCCCCCATGTCCGTCGAGCCGTGGCCCGACATCTCATCGCCGCCACCGTCGTGCGCTGCCGGTGGGCCTGCCGACTTGGTGGCCGGCGCCCCGGCTGTCCTGAGCGCGCCGACCGCGCCGCGCACCATGTCCCCGAACGCATGCGTCACGAACGGGTACGTCGCCTCGCGGTCGAGCGTGAGCTCCACGAACCCGCCCTCTGATGGCCCGAGGGTCATCGTCTGGGCGTGCCGTCGGTCGTCGCCCTCGCTCCAGGCCCGATCGAAGACCGCCCCGATGACGTGGAAGTACGACGGCACCGAGAGGCCCGCGTTGAGCACCCAGATGCGCAGGCGCTCACCGCGCCGGACCTCGATCGGCTGCTTGAGGTACTGGGAGGCGAAGCCGTTGAAGGCGATGACGTCGGGGCGCTTGGCGACCATCTTCTCGACAGAGGCGTCCTCCTTGGGACGCCCGATGTAGTACTCCTGCTGCGTCAGCCACAGCTCGCGGTCGACGGCAGGGAGTCCCCGCGGTCTGACCACCATCATCCCCGCCATGCCGGCGCCGACATGGCGCAGGACGGGCTTGGTCCCGCAGTGGTACATGAACACCCCCGGATGCTTCGCGACGAAGCGGAAGCGCAACGTCCTGCCGGGATCGACGTCGCGGTACGCCTGCTGCGGCGAGACCTCGGCGGCATGCGTGTCAAAGGAGTGCGGGAAGTGCACCTGCATCGCCTCCGAGCCGCCGTTGGTCATCTCGACCTCGACGGTGTCGCCCTGGTCGACGACCATGGGCGGCGAGCCACCGGTGCCCGAGAGCATCCGGCCATCGACGGCGTAGGACCACACGCGCAGCGCCGGCTTCTCGGCCGAGACGCGCGTGACGCGCTCGGCGACATCGATGCGGAAGCGCTTGACCTTGCCGGCCGGCACCGCCGGCAGCGTCGGATCGGGGCGTCGATAGGGCTCGACCGCGGTGGTCGCCGTGGCCTTGTGGGCGTCCTCGGCGTGGTCGGCGCCCTTCATCAGCGCACGCTCCGGACCGTAGTCAGGGATGGTGGTGGTCGCCGTCGTCCGGGCAGGCGCCGCGTCGTCAGCAGCGCTCAGGCCGACGCCCAGGCCGACCGCTCCGAGCACGACGCCGGCAAGCGCGATGCCCTTCCAGAGTCGCTGCGGGGCCGGGGGCCCGGGAGGGCCGCTGTTCGTGTCTTCGACATGCATGGGGTGGGTCTCCTTGCTCTTGAGGGTTCGCTTGGGCGCAGGGCCGCGCGGCGCGCGGCCCTGGTGACGCGCTCGAAAGCGCGAGGCGAACGACTCAGAGCCGGAAGACCTGCAACAGCGGCGGCGGGCCCGCTCTGGCGAGCGGCACGGGGACGGCGCGAGCGAGATCGAGCCACGGAGCCGGCGACGAGGCCAGCGGCCAGGTGGGGAGCCGCAGCTTCCGCAAGGCGAACACGATCGCCCCGGCGGCGACGAGACCGCCGCCGACCGTGATGCAGACGACGACGGCGCCGTCGCTCATGTGGTCGCCCGTGCCCGAGCTCATCAGCACCGAATGGGCTGTCGCGGCCACGGTACCGGCGGCGAGGACCGCGAGCACCGCCAGCACCTTGCGGCGCCGGCGACGAAGTCGGGTGTTGATCGTCATCAGCATCGTTCTCGCTGGCCGACGGCTCCCAACAGTGTCGGACAGCCGCGCGCCCAGCAGGTCAGTAGTCCGCCGTAGCGTTGCTGTGGACCGCCCGGGATCTTCTTCGCTCTACGTCGCCGGATACTCGTTTGGGCGCATCTTCGACGAGGTTTGGGCGCATCTTCGACGAGCTGCTGCGGGTCGATCCGGCGCACCACATCCTCGGTCTGCGCCTCAACGTCTTCGTCTCGGCGATGCTGTTCGTCGGTGGACTCGCGTGGTTCGGGCGTTCACGGCCGGGTGGTGACGGAAAACCGATTCCGCTCGTGACGATGCGTGAGGATCGCCAGCGGGTCCCGCGGAAACGCCGCAAGGGAAGGAGCAGCGTCGGCCTTGCTCCTGGAGCCGCGACTTGCGCGCGACGAGCGGTAGGACCCGAGGAGGGTGTTTCGCTCGTGTAGGCGGGCGATCGCGGGTTGGCGGCCGATGGCTGAGTGTCGGTCGTCGGCGAACAGCCAGCCGTCAAGGGCTGCGGTCTGGCAGCCCAGCTCGGCCGCCACGCGACGGACGCCAAGGTCCGCGAGCTCCACGAGCTCCGCGACTGACGCCAGGCGGACTGTCGGGCGTAGGGATGCTCGCCCACGCGGGCGGGGTGTCGCCGGACCTTCGGCGCGGACGGTCTTCACCGGGAACCGCATGCGATTCGTCCCGCCTGGCGGGACTCATCGCATGCAGTTCTGCCGCAGCGGCCGCTGAGGACCAGGGCGGCCCGCCCGGAGCGCCGGCGCAGTGCCATCCGCCGGCGACCTTCCCGCACGCTGGCCCAGGCGAACGTTTCGTCGCCGGAGCGGCACCGCCCGCACTTGTGAGCGTCACAGCCGTCATATGGCCCGCGCGCCCTACTCGGCCAGTTCCGGCACGCCGCGCACCGGGATCCCTGCCGCGACGAGGTGCGCCTTGGCCTGGGCGATCGTGTAGGTGCCGTAGTGGAAGATCGAGGCGCACAGGACCGCGTCGGCCCCGGCCTGCAGCGCATCCACGAGGTGGTCGAGCGTGCCGGCCCCGCCGGAGGCGATCACGGGCACGCCGACGGCCGAGCTGACCGCGGTCGTGAGCGGCAGGTCGTAGCCGTCGCTGGTCCCGTCGCGGTCCATGCTCGTGAGCAGGATCTCCCCCGCTCCGCGCTCGACCGCCTCGCGCACCCAGGCCACGGCGTCGCGCCCCGTCGGCGTGCGGCCGCCCGCCACGTAGGCCTGCCACGTGCCCGGGACGTCGTCCTCCTTGGCGTCCAGCGCCAGCACGACGCACTGCTCGCCGAACCGCGCCGCCAGCTCGTCGATCAGCTCGGGGCGTGCCAGCGCGGCAGAGTTGACGCTGACCTTGTCGGCCCCCGCGTCGAGAACCGCCTGCGCATCCTCCACCGACCGGATCCCACCGCCGATCGTGAACGGGACGAAGACGTTGTCGGCGGTCCGGCGTGCGAGCTCGGCGACCGTGTCGCGCTTCTCGTGCGTCGCCGTGATGTCCAGGAACACCAGTTCGTCGGCGCCCTCGCGGTCGTAGCGCTCGGCGAGCTCCACGGGGTCGCCGGCGTCGCGGATGTCGACGAAGTTCGTCCCCTTGACGACGCGGCCCGCGTCGACGTCGAGGCACGGGATGACGCGCTTGAGGTGCATGCCCGCCGCCCTACTGGTTCGTCAGGGCGCGGTGCCCTTCGTCGATCGTGAAGCGGCCCTCGTACAGCGCCTTGCCGACGATGACGCCGCCCAGGTTCACCTGCCGCAGCGCCGCCAGCCCGCGCAGGTCCTCGAGCGTGCCGATGCCGCCGGAGTAGATGAAGCGCCCGCGCACGACGCTCGCGATCCGCCGCACCTCGTCCAGGTCGATACCGCCGAGCATGCCGTCACGGTCGACGTTGGAGTAGACGAACGACCGCACGCCGCGGTGCTGCAGGTTCTCGATGACGCCCTCGGCCGGGAGCGCGGTCGTCTCCTGCCAGCCGGACACCGAGACGTTCCCGCCGCGCGTGTCGATGCTGACGATCACGCGCTCGCGGAACGCCGCCAGGCAGTCGTCGAGGAAGTCCACGTCGCGCAGCGCCGCCGTCCCGAGGATGACCCGCTCGACGCCCGCGTCGAACGCTGCCCGCGCGGAGGCGATGCTGCGCAGGCCGCCGCCAAGCTGGACCGGGACCCGCAGCTCGCTGGTGATCGCCTCGACGTGCTCCAGGTTGCGCGGCTCGCCGTGCTTGGCGCCGTCGAGGTCCACGACGTGCAGGAACCGCGCGCCGGCGTCCACCCAGGCCCGGGCGGCCTCCAGCGGCGAGTCGCGGTAGACGGTGCTGTCGGCGAAGTCGCCCTGCACCAGACGCACCGCCTGGCCGTCGAGGATGTCGATCGCCGGGTAGAGGATCACGCCGGCTGCCTCGCGCAGAGCGCCGCGAAGTTGCGCAGCATCCGCAGGCCGTGGAGCGAGGACTTCTCGGGGTGGAACTGCGCCCCGAAGACGTTGCCGCGCGCGACGACGCTCGCGAACGGGCCGCCGTAGGTGCTGATGCCCAGCACGTCCTCCTCGTCCTGCGGGTGCGGGACGTACGAGTGCACGTGGTAGAAGACCGACGGGTCGGGCAGGCCGTCGAGCAGCGGCGACGGCGCCTGCCAGCGGACCTCGCTCCAGCCGATGTGCGGGAGCTTCATCCCCGGGGCGTCGAGCTTGCGCACCTCGCCCGGGATCAGTCCCAGGCCGGTCGTGCCGCCGTGCTCGGTGGAGGCGTCGAACAGCAGCTGCATCCCCAGGCAGGCGCCGAACAGCGGCACGCCCGCGTCCGCGAGCTCGTGCAGCAGCTCGTCGAAGCCGCCGGTCCGCAGCAGAGCCATCCCGCTCGGGAACGCACCGACGCCGGGCAGGATCACGCCGTCGCACGTGCGCAGGTCGCCGTGGTCGGCGGTCAGGACGGCCTGCGCGCCCACGCGCTCCACGGCCTTCTCGACCGAGCGGCGGTTGCCCACCCCGTAGTCGACGATGCCGATGCGGATCATGCGGTGAGCGTGCCCTTCGTCGAGGGCACACCCCGCTCGGTCGGATCGATCGCGACGGCCTCGCGCAGCGCGCGGGCGAAGGCCTTGAACAACGCCTCGATCATGTGGTGCGCGTTCGCGCCGCGCTCGACCTGCAGGTGGAGCGTGAGCTTCGCCGTGCTCGCGACGGCGCGGAAGAACTCGTCGACCAGCTCGTGGTCCATGCCCCCGGTGCCGCCGATCGGCAGCGCGGCGTCGAACACCAGCAGCGGCCGGCCCGAGATGTCGATCGTGGCCGACGCGCGCGCCTCGTCCATCGGCACGAGCGCAAGGCCATAGCGGGTGATGCCCACGCGGTCGGCCAGCGCCTCGTCCAGGCAGCGACCGAATGCCAGGCCGGTGTCCTCGACCGTGTGGTGCGCCCCGGTCTCCAGGTCGCCCGTGACCGCGACGTCCAGGTCCAGCCGGCCGTGCCGGGCGAGCAGGTCGAGCATGTGGTCGAGGAAGCCGACACCGGTCGAGCGCGTGCCCGCGCCGGTGCCGTCGAGGTCCAGCGACAGCTGGATCTGCGTCTCGTTGGTGTCCCGGGAGATCTCGGCGCGGCGGGTCATGGGGTGGGATTCTCCCGAACCTCCATCGACCCTGCGTGCAGGTCGAAACCCTCGGCCCGCGCGATCGCCGCTCCCGGCCCCGCGAGCGCACCGGCGGCGGGGCCGATCCGGACCTCCGCCATGCGCCGGGTGAAGTGCCGAGCGTTGAGCCCGGACGCGAACCGCGCGGCGCCGCCGGTCGGCAGGGTGTGGTTGGACCCGGCGACGTAGTCGCCGAACGCCGTCGCGCCCTCGCGGCCAAGGAAGACGCAGCCGGCGTTGCGCACGCGCGGCGCCAGGGCCTCGGCGACGGGGCCCTGCAGCTCCAGGTGCTCGGGTGCGAACGCCTCGCTGAACGCGAGCGCCACATCGGCGCCCGGGACGTCCACCAGCACCAGCACCGCCTCCGACGCCGGCGCGGCCGTCAGGCGCGCGGCGACGGCGTCGAGCAGGCCCGGATCCTCGCTGACGGCCACCCCGATGACGCCTGGGCCGTGCTCGGCCTGCGCCAGCAGATCCAGCGCGACGAGCTCGTCCTCGCCGCCCGTGTCCGCGATCACGACGACGTCGCTCGGCCCGGCGAACCCGTCGATGCCGACGTCGCCGGAGACCAGGCGCTTGGCCTCCTGGACCCAGAGGTTCCCGGGGCCGGCGATCACGTCGACGCGCTCGATGCTCTGCGTCCCGTACGCGAGCGCCGCGACGGCGTGCGCGCCGCCCATGCGGTGGATCTCGTCGACCCCGCACAGCGCGCAGGCAGCGAGGATCACGGGGTGCGCGCCGGGTGCGCAGACGACGACCTGCTCGACGCCGGCGGCGCGCGCGGTGACGGCGCCCATCACGACGGTGCTCGGGTACGGCGCGCGGCCGCCGGGGACGTAGATCGCAGCGCGCCGGACCGGCACCTCGCGGAGCCGGACGTGCTGGCCCTGCGCCAGCGCGACGTCGACGTCGGCCCCGACGCCGGCGGCGGCGACCGCGCGGACGTTCTCGACGGCGACCTGCAGCCCGGTGCGGACAGCGGGATCGAGGGCGTCCAGAGCGTCCTGGGCCTCGTGCGGCGTGACGCCGATCGGCCCGTCCACCCCGTCCAGCCGTTCGACGTAGCCCGCGAGCGCGGCGTCGCCGCCCGCGCGGACGGCCGCGACGATCTCGGCGACGCCGGCACTGACGTCGGCGGCACCCGGCGCCAGAGCGCGGATGCGGGCCACCAGCGCGGCGGCATCCCGGGGATCGGCCAGGCGCAGTCGCTCAGCCGCGGCCACGCAGGGCCTCGACGATCTCGTCGATCGCGGACGCCCGCACGCGGTGGGCGACCCGGTTGGCGATCAGGCGGGCGGTGGACGTCGCGATCTCCTCGCGGATCACCAGGCCGTTTTCACGCAGCGTCGTTCCGGTGGCCGTGAGGTCGACGATCGTCTCGACCAGGCCGGTCAGCGGCGCGAGCTCGACGGAGCCCTTGACCTCGACGATCTCCACCTGGCGGCCGGTGCGCTGGAAGTACTCCGAGGCGATGTGCGGGTACTTGGTCGCCACCCGGATGACGCCCAGCCGCCGCAGGGCCTCCTCCGCCTTGTCGGGGCCGTCGGGGCTGGCGACGACCATCGTGCACGGCCCGAAGCCGAGGTCGAGCAGCTCGAACACCTGGCGCTCGTGCTGCTCCATGAGCACGTCCTTGCCCGTGACGCCGATGTCGGCGGCGCCCGCCTCGACGTACGTGGCGACGTCCGATGGGCGCATCGTGACGATGCCGACGTCCGCGAAGAGCAGCTTGCGGTCGTTGCCGCGGACCTCGGCCGTGTCGATGCCGATCCCGTCGAGCGCGTCGAGCGTCGGCGCCAGGAGCGCGCCCCGCGGGACCGCGATGGTCAGGCCGAACCGGTTCATGCGCCGCGCTCCCCGCGCTCCTCGCCCGCGAGCGCCGCGTGCAGGCGATCGACGCCGACCGCGAACCCGACGGCGGGCAGCGGGCGCCCGAAGCGCCCGAGCAGGTCGTCGTAGCGGCCGCCGCCGCCGAGCGGCTCGCCGAGTTGCGGGTCGTAGACCTCGAACATCGCGCCGGTGTAGTACCCCAGCCGCGGCGAGCGGCCCAGGTCGATGATCACTCGCGCGGCGACATCGGGCTCGAGCTCGGCCAGGACCGCGCGCATGCCCTCCAGCGCCCCGCCGAGCGGCCCGGCGGGATCCCCGGTGACCGCGGCGAGCCCGGCGACATCGCCGCGTGATCTCGGGACCTCGCTCAGCACCCGGGCGGCCTCGGCGTCGAGCCCCAGGGCGCGGACCTCGCGCTCGAGGCCGACGAGGTCGCGTGTGCTCAGCTCGTGCAGCAGGCGGACGCGGCCCTCCTCGGGCACGCCGAACGCGTCGAGCAGCGTCGGGTACAGCATGGCGTCGCCGAGGCCGACGCTGAACGCCTTCAGGCCGGTCGCCTCGAGCGCGCGGCACAGGACCGTCAGCGCCTCGGCGGTGCCCTGCGGCCCCGGCGCGCCGACGAGCTCGATGCCGGCCTGGAGGAACTCGCGCATCTCACCACGGTGCGGGCGCACGGCCCGGTAGGCGTGTGCGGCGTAACAGAAGCGCAGCGGCGGCTCGGCGGCCGCGTACCGCGACGCGACCACGCGTGCGATCGGGACGGTCATGTCGGCACGCAGCGCCAGCACCTCGCCGTGGTCGTCCACGACGCGGTAGGACGGCAGCACGCCGAGGTCCGCGCGGCGCAGCGTGTCCTCGTACTCGACCGCCGGCGTGGAGATCTCGCCGTAGCCAGAGGCGTCGAACGTCTGCAGCAGGGCGCCGGTGATCGCGCGCAGCTCGCGCATCTCGTCTGGCAGCACGTCGCGGGTGCCGCTGGGGATCCGGTGAATCACGGTGGCGAGCCGGAGGCTAGCGGCCGCGCCGCGTCAGGCGGGGACCGGGTCGGTCGCGACCCGCTCGATCCGGGCGCCCAGCGCCCGCAGGCGCTCGTCGATGCGCTCGTAGCCGCGATCGATCTGGCGGATGTTGCCGATCTCGCTGCGGCCGTCGGCGCACAGCGCCGCGATGAGCATCGCCATGCCGGCACGGATGTCCGGGGACTCGACCCGCTCGCCGCGCAGCCGGCTCGGACCGCTGACGATCGCGCGGTGCGGATCGCAGAGCGTGATGTCCGCGCCCATCAGCACGAGCTTGTCGGTGAAGACGAGGCGGTTCTCGAACATCCACTCGTGGATCAGGACGGAACCCTCGCACTGCGTCGCCAGCGCGACCGCGATCGAGGTGAGGTCGGCGGGGAACGCGGGCCACGGACCGTCCTGCACGGTGGCCTTGTGCTCGCCCATGTCGCGCGCCGCGACGAGCTTCTGCCCGCCGGGAACGATGACGTCCGCGCCGTCCAGTTCCGAGTGCAGCCCCATCTTGGCGAAGACCAGGCGGATCATCCGCAGGTCGCCGGGCTCGGTGTCCGCGATCCGGACCTCGCCTCCCGTCACGCCCGCGAGCGCCATGAACGACCCGATCTCGATGTGGTCCGGGCCGACGTCGTGGGTGCAGCCGCCGAGCTCCGCGGCGCCGCTGACCGTGACGACGTTGGAGCCGATGCCGCGGATGTCGGCGCCCATCTTGACCAGCAGGCGCGCGAGGTCCTGGACGTGCGGCTCCGACGCCGCGTTGCCGATGACGGTCTCGCCCGGCGTCAGGGCGGCGGCCATCAGCGCATTCTCGGTCGCCATCACCGACGGCTCGTCCATGAAGACGTCCCCGGCACGCAGGCCGCCGGGCGGTGCCTGCAGCACGATGTCGCGGTCGCCCTCGAGGGTCGCGCCCATCGCGCGGAACGCGTCGAGATGCGGATCCAGGCGCCGGCGGCCGATGACGTCGCCGCCGGGCGGCGGCATCTCGGCGCGGCCGAAGCGCGCGAGCAGCGGGCCGGCGAGCAGGAACGAGGCGCGGATGCGCTCGGCGTGCGCCCGCTCGATCACGGCCTCCCGATCGACGTCGGCGGCACACAGCGCGACCTCGTTGTCCCCGCGCCACGAGACTCGGACGCCGAGGCCCTCGAGCACCGCGAGCATCGCGTCGACGTCGCGGATCCGCGGGACGTTGCGGACGACGAGCTCCTCGCTCGTCAGGACAGACGCGGCCAGGATCGGCAGGGCGCCGTTCTTGTTCCCGGCAGGCGTGACGGTGCCACTGAGCGGGGCACCACCGTCGATCACGAGTTTCTCCATGATGCTGGGCGCCGACGTCCGCCGGGACGAGGCCTGGGCTAGGGTAACAGCCATGTCGATGAGGCTTTCGCGGGCCGACGCCTGGTCCCTCCTGACCGAGTGGGTCACGTCCGAATCGCTGCGTCGCCACTGCCTCGCGGTCGAGGCGTCGATGCGCGCCTACGCGCGTGCGGGCGGGCATGACGAGGAGCTCTGGGGCGTCGTCGGGCTGCTGCACGACATGGACTACGAGCGCTTCCCGGACCTCGGCACCGGCCATCCCCGCATGGCGATCGCCGAGCTCGAGTCTCGCGACGTGGACCCCGTCGTCCTGCGCGCCATCGCCTCGCACGCGGACTTTATGGGCGTCTCGCGCGACAGCGACCTGGAGCGGACCCTGTTCGCCGTCGACGAGCTGTCCGGCTTCGTCCTGGCCTGTTCGTACGTCCGGCCCGAGGGCATTCACGGGCTGACGCCGAAGTCCGTGAAGAAGAAGCTCAAGCAGCCGAGCTTCGCCGCCGCCGTGAACCGCGACGACGTGACGGACGGCGCCGCCGGCCTCGGCGTCGACTTCGACGAGCACGTCCGGGTCGTGATCGGCGCCCTGGAACCCCTCGCCGCGGAGCTCGGGATCGCCGGGCAGGCCGCGCAGCCCGCCGCCGACGCGTAACGGCGGGCGCCCCGCCGTGTCGAGCACCCGCCGCTACGGGGACGTCCTGCGCACGCCGCACGTGCCGCGCCTCCTGGGCACCGCGCTGCTCGCGCGCGCCACGATCGGGCTGGACGGCCTGGCGATCGTGCTCTTCCTGAAGGGCGTGAGCGGCTCCTACGCCGTCGCCGGCACGGCCGCCGCGGCGTTCGCCGCAGCCGCGGCCCTGGCCGGCCCGTTCGTTGGGCGCCTGATCGATCGCCTGGGCGCACCGCGCGTGCTCGTGCCGGTCGCGTTCGCCCACGCGGCAGGGCTGCTGGCGATCATCGCGCTCGGGGAGGCCGGCCTGACGTGGGCCGCCGTGGGGGCGGCGTTCGTCGCCGGCGCGGCGATCCCGCCGGTCGGCTCGATCATGCGGGCGCTGTGGCCGGAGCTGCTCGCGGACCGGCCGGAGCTCGTCACCGTCGCCTACGCGCTCGACGCGACCGTCGTCGAGCTGGTGTTCGTGCTCGGGCCGCTCGTCGTCGCGCTCGCCTACGCGTTGTCGGGACCCGAGCTGGCACTGGCGCTGTCCGCGGCGATGGCTGTCGGGGGCACGCTGCTCTTCGTCTCCGCCGGCCCGGCGCGTGACTACCACCCGGCCTCCGGCCACGCCGCGGCCGACGGGATCTTCGCGGTGCTCCGCGCTCCGGGGATGACGACGCTCGTCGCGACGACGCTGCCGATCGGGTTCTGCCTCGGCGCCTCCGAGGTGAGCTTCCCGGCGTTCGGCGAGTCGATCGGCAACCGCGGCTATGCCGGCCTGCTGATCGCCGTCTGGTCGCTCGGCAGCGCGGCCGGCGGGTTCCTCTACGGCGCGCGGCCGCACACCCGCCCGCTGCCGGACGTCTACATCCGCGTGCTGCTGGCCGTCCCGCTGGTGACGCTCCCGCTGGCTGCGGCGTCGTCACTCGCCGTGATGCTCCCGCTGGCGCTGCTCGCCGGCGTCACGATCGCCCCGACGTTCGCGGCCGGCAACGAACTGGTCGGCCACGTCGCGCCGCCGGGAGCGCTGACCGAGGCATACACGTGGCCGCTGACGACGATGGTCGCCGGGGTCGCCATCGGGAACGCCGCCGCCGGCGGCATCATCGAGCTGTCGAGCTGGCGCGTCTCGTTCGCAGTCGCCGCGGCGGTCGGCCTGCTCGGCTCCGTCGTCGCGTGGTCGCGCCGGGACACGCTCGGGCTAGGCTCCGCGCCATGAGCGATCGCCTCTCCATCGTCGTGCTCGACGGCGATCAGACCGGCCAGGAGCTGCTGCTCCAGGCACTCCGCGTGCTCGACCCCGAGGTCCTGCGCCTGGAGCTGCAGCTGCAGCGGTTCGACCTGTCGCTGGCAGCCCGGCGGGCCTCGGACAACGGCATCGTGCGCGACGCGGCGACGGCCATGCGCGAGTGCGGATTCGGGATCAAGGCGGCGACGATCACGCCCGAGGGCGCCGGCGACGTCGGCTCGCCGAACCGCATCCTGCGCGAGGCGATCGACGGCACGGTGATCATCCGGACCGGGCGGCGCATCCCCGGCATCAGCCCGCTCGCCGGCGTGCACCACCCGATCTCGGTCGTGCGCATGGCGGTGGGCGACGCCTACGGCGCCGCGGAGGGCCGCGAGGGCGAGCCCGGCGGCGCAGACGAGGTCGCGTTCCGCACCGAGCGGATCAGCCGCGGCGTCTGCCGCGCCGTCGCCGAGTACGCGTTCCGCCAGGCGGCGACGATGGGCGGCCGCGTCTACGGCGGTCCCAAGTGGACGGTCTCGCCCGTGTACGAGGGCATGCTCAAGGAGGAGCTCGATGACGCCGCGGCGCGCCATCCCGACGTCCCCTATCAGCCCGTACTCATCGACGCGACCTACGCCGGCCTGATCAGCGGCGCCGCCGACGTGCCGCTCGTCGTGCCGGCGCTGAACCGCGACGGGGACTGCCTCAGCGACCTCGTCATGCCGATGTTCGGCTCGATCGCGGGCGCCGAGTCGGTCCTGCTGGCGCTCGACGCGGACCTGGGCACGCGCGTCGCGATGGCCGAGGCGCCGCACGGCACGGCACCGGCGCTCGAGGGTAAGGACCTTGCGAACCCGATGGCGATGATCCTCGCCTGCGGCGCCGTGCTGCACTACGCGGCGCTCGCGGGCCACGCCGGCGCCGAGCGCGCGTCGCGCGCGATCTACGAGGCGGTGCTCGAAACCGCCGCCGCGGGCATCCGGACGCCGGATCTGGGCGGCGGCGCGAGCACGAGCGGGTTCACCACCGAGGTCGTCGGCCGCATCGCCGCGAAGATCGACGTCTGGTCCTCGCTCGGCACCGCCTAGGGCGGCCTGGGGTCCAGACCCCGGGCGCTGCGTCCCGGCAGCC
>JBKJRO010000083.1:0-17271 GCA_046594555.1 Solirubrobacteraceae bacterium | reverse complement strand
CACCTCGCCGGCCACGCGCGTGACCAGGCCGACGCCGGGCAGCGTCGACAGCGCTCCGGCGTCCTCCAGGTTCGGCAGCGTGCTCGGGAGCGCCTTCAGCACCCGCAACGGGTAGCGCGGCAGGCCGAGCGCCGCGCGACCGAGCAGCTCGAGATCCGTCGGGCGATCACCGGCGATGCCGTCGACGGCTTCCGGGGCCGGGCGGCCCTCGGCGCTGAGGTCCAGGATCGCGCCAAGGATCTCGTTCCCGGACAGCCCGTCGACGACCGCGTGATGGATCTTCGTCAGCAGCGCGACAGCACCGTCCGGCAGCCCGTGGATCAAGTACATCTCCCACAGCGGGCGCGTGCGGTCCAGCGGGCGCCCGAAGATCCGCGCCGTCTGCTCGGTCAGCTTGTCCTGGGTGTAGGGCTGGACGATCGCCAGCTCGCGGACGTGGAAGTCCAGGTCGAAGTCCGGGTCGTCGATCCAGTAGGGGTAGTCCAGGCCGAACGGCACCTCGACGAGCTTCCAGCGGAAAGGCGGCACCAGCGGCAGGCGCTCGGCGATCAGCTGCTGGATGTCCGCGAGCTCCAGCTTGCCGCTCGGCGTCGTCGACGGGTCGAGGATCGCGAGCCCGCCGACGTGGCCGTACTGGCTCGGCGTCTCCATCGCCAGGAACTGCGCATCAAGTCCGGTGAGCTGTCGCATCGATCCCAACCCTCTCGGCGCGGAGGCCGTCCGTCAAGCGCTGGGGGCGGGCGTGCGCCCGAGGGCCACGTGCGTGACCATCGCCGCGTGCAGCCCGTCGGGGCCGACCAGCGGCTCCACGGCGCGCAGCGTCGCCTCGCGCAGCGTCGCGACGCGCTCCGCGGGCAGGTCCGCCAGCGCGAGGGCCATCGGCGACCCCTCGGCGAACGAGCGGAAGAACGCGTCCGCCGAGCTGAAGCGGGCGGGCAGCTCGACGCGGGCGACGACAACGTCGGTCAACCCGGCGCCCGCGAGCAGGTTGCCGAGGTCTCCGGCGTCGCCGAGGCTGAACGGCGTCTGCCCGATGGCGGCGAGGTCCGGCTCGAGTTCGAGCACCTCGGCGTCGAACAGCCGCTGCGCCTCCTGCTCGGCCATCGGCGCCCAGCACGCGATCGCGATGCGGCCGCCCGGGGCCAGGACGCGGCGCATCTCGGCGAGCGCGGCGGCGCGATCCGGGAAGAACTGCAGACCCTGCTGGCAGGTCACGACGTCGAAGCTGTCCAGGCCGAACGGGAGGTCCAGCGCGTCGCCCTCCAGCCACGTCGCGCCCAGGTCACCGGCCACGGCGCGCGCGGTCTCGAGCATGCCGGCCGTGCGGTCCAGGCCGACGGGCGCGGCGAGCGCGGGCTCGTGTTCGAGCGCGACGCGGATGACGATGCCCGTGCCGGTCGCCACGTCGAGCAGCCGGTCGCCCGGCTGCGGCGCCACGCGGGCGACGAGGTCCTCCGCGAAGACGCGGAAGAACGCCGGGACCATCAACTCCTCGTAGATCGCCGGGAAGTTCCCGGCGACGCCCCATTGCATGCCCATCAGCTCAGCCTCCGCGTCGGTCCCGCGATCCTATGCCGCCAGCTGCGCCTTGAGGCGATCGCGATGCTCACGGAAGCGGATCGTCTCATACGCGACCAGGGCGACGAGCAGCAGCGACACCATCGCCAGCGCGCCGAGCGCGTCGATCTCGCGTGCGACCGGGATCAGCGCGATCAGCACGAGCATGGTCACGATCCGCTGCGTGTTCCACGTGTGGACGTTGCGCTTGCGGAACAGGACGTGGCCGAACAGGTACGCGGCGGGCCCGGCGCAGAGCGCGATCGCGGGGATCGTGTCGAGCGGCTCGCCGGTGTGGGCGAGCGTCTTCTTGATCCCCAGGGCCAGCAGCACGATGCCGGCGACCATGAAGAAGTGGACGTAGCTGTACGAGTCGCGGGCGAGCCGGTTGCGCTCGCCCCCGCGGGCCTGCCCGAGGCGGTGGGCGGCGACGATGGCGACGATGTCGAAGTAGGCCCACCACATCGCCGCGACCGCGGCGACGGCGAGCGTCGCGCCGGTGACGAGCGCCAGGTCGAGGTGCTCCTCGGCGGCGCCGCCGCCGACGGCGACGATCGACTCGCCGAGCGCGATGATGATGATCAGGCCGTGGCGCTCGGCGAAGTGGCCGGCGTGCACCTGGAAGCCGTCGGTGCCGCGGACGAGCGGGATCCCGATGTCCACCAGCAGCGCCAGCGTCCACAGCAGGAGCTGCGCGTCGCCGCCGGCAAGGCTGCCGGCCAGGAGCAGGACGACGCTCGCGAGGAAGCCGGGAGCCAGGCCGAGGATCGCGGCCCGCTCGGCCTCGGCGGCGCCGCGGGCATAGAGCGCGACCTGCATGACCCGGACGACGCCGTAGGCCGCGGCGAAGGCGGTCGCGTCGGACCCGAACGCCTCCGGCGTCGCGAGCGCGACGATGACGAAGCCGGTCATCGCCACGAAGAACGCGATGCGCGTCGGCTCGTCGTCCAGGTCGACGCTGTTTGTCAGCCACGAGTAGCCGACCCAGGACCACCAGACGAGGGCCAGGATCAGCAGACCCTCGTAGAACCCGCGCGCGGTCAGGTTGCCGGACAGGTACGCCGTGTCCTGCGTGATCGCCAGGACGAAGACGAGGTCGAAGAACAGCTCCAGGACCGTGACGGTGCGCTCGCCCTCGTCCTCCCCGATGGTCTGCGTCGGATCCGGGGTGCTCAACGCTCCGCCCGCATCGCCGCGACGACCCAGCCGATGAAGAGTCCCTGGATCGGCAGCCGCGCGTACAGCGAGGCGGCCCCGCCGGGCACGCTGGGGTAGTCCTGGGGGTTGACGGCCATGTTGATGTTCGCCGGGTAGACGCCCAGCAGCGTCGCGATCGTGAACCAGCCGCCCGCGCGGCGGACCGCGGGATCCGGGCACATCAGCGCCAGCCCGCCCGCGATCTCGGCGACGCCGCTCGCCGCGACGAGCTCGCGGTGCCACGGCATCCACGACGGCATGATGCCCAGGTAGAAGCCCGGCTTGACGAAGTGCAGGGCGCCGGCGAACACGAAGAACGGTCCGCAGAGCCGTCGGAGGAGCAGCATGCGGCGCAGGCTATAACGTCCGCCCATGACCGCTCTCCCCGTCGCCGGCGGCCTCGCGTACCGCGAGGCGCTGCCGCCGTGCGAGCCGCTCGGAACCCTCGTCTGCCTGCACGGCTGGCCGGAGTCCTCGCACATGTTCACGGCGGTCCTCGGCACGGCCGCAGCCGCGGGCTGGCGCGCGCTGGCACCGGACCTGCCGGGCTACGGTGACTCCGAGCCCGACCCGCCGGCGACGTGGCCGCGCATGGTCGAGGCCGTGGAGCGCTTCCACGCCGCGCTCGGCCTGGGGCGGGTCGCACTCTGCCTCCACGACTGGGGCGGGCTGATCGGCCTGCGCTGGGCCTGCGATCACGCCGGCTCCGTGCGCGCGCTGGTGATCAGCGACACGGGCTTCTTCGCCGACGGCAAGTGGCACGGGCTCGCCGACGTCCTGCGCACCCCGGGCGAGGGCGAGAAGCTCGCGGACGGGATGACGCCGGAGGGCCTGGCGGGGGCGCTGCGCGCGGTCTCGCGCGGCGTCGATGACGCGGCGCTGGCGGAGTACTGGCGGGCGTTCACCACACCGGAGCGCCGCGCCGGGCAGCTCGAGCTGTACCGCTCGGGCAACTTCGAGGAGCTGGAGCCGTACGAGGGCAAGGTCGGCGCGCTCGGCGTCCCGACGCTGCTGCTGTGGGGCGCCGACGACCCGTTCGCGCCGGTCGCGGGGGCCCACCGCTTCACCGCCGAGATCCCGCACGCGCAGCTGCAGGTCATCGAGGGCGCGGGGCACTTCGTCTACGACGACGAGCCGCAGCAGACGTCGGCCGCGGTCGCCGCGTTCCTCGGCACGCTGTAGCGCGACCTGGCAGCGGGTGGCCCGTCGTCACGTTCACAGACGGGGTGAAAACGGGCCACCCCCTGGTCGGGGCCGTCCAGAGGCGGTTACGGGAGCTCGAACGACTGGTCGCCGAGCGTCACCACGACGGGTTCCTCGCCGCCCGCCCGCGCCGACAGCGCGAGCGGCAGTTCGGCGTTCGTCGTCTCGAAGGTGGCGACGGCGACGCCGCGGTCGCCGAGCAGGTCGGCCAGTGCGCGGACGGCCTGTGCCAGGTGCTCCAGGCCGCCGATCGCGCCGGTGACGACGCCGCCGTCGGGGTCGACCTCGAACGGCGGCTGCGGGTGGACGTGGGGAAGCTCGGGCGAGGGGATCCGCAGCGGGGCCTCGTGCGCCAGCTGCAGCAGGCGGTCGCCCAGATCGACCTCGACCGGGAGGAAGCGCTCGCAGTCGACGATCGCCGGCGCGACGCCCGTTCCGCGATCGACCGCTGCGACGGCGCGCAGCGCGCCGGAGCGGTGCAGGAAGTCGCGCAGCAGCACGATGACGACGTCGAACTCGCCGGCTGATGCGACAACCTGGATCGGCGTGTCCGGGGGGTCGGCCACGACCGCGACGCTAGCACCACCGCGACGCCGTTCGAGGTGTCTCAGGCGGCCACGCGGGCTGCGCGCAGCGCCGTTTCCAGCTCGTAGCGAACATCGGGCTCGTCGAGCGCGGCGCCGAAGATCTCGCGCAGTCGCGCGACGCGGTAGCGGACGGTCTGCGGGTGGACGCGGAGCTCCTCCGCCACCTGCGCGGTGTTCGCCTGATGGCGCAGCCACGCGAGCAGCGTCGCGCAGAGTCGCTCGCGCGAGGCGGGCGTCTCGTCGGCCAGCGGCGCGAGCCGATCGTGTGCGAGCTCGCGCACGAGCGCGGGGTCACCGCGCAGCAGCAGCGCGACGCGGTGGTCGTCCGCGGCGAGCAGCCGGTCGAGCCCGCCGTCCTGGGCGAGCCGCAGCGCCGCCCGGGCGCGCCGATGGGACCGGCCGGCGTCGGCGGGCGCGACGGCGGGCCCGATCCCGGCGACCTCACCGGTCAGCGCCCGCTCGATCTGGCCGCGCCGCCCCGGTGCGCCCGGGTCGGGGATCACGGCGCACCAGAGCTCGTCCAGCCGGGTCGCGATGCACCCGTCGGGCAGCCGCGTGCCCGCTCGTGCGTCGTTCGCGCCGGGCCAGACGAGGATGGCCAGCTCGCGGGGGACCTGCCACGCAGCCGCCGCGGCAGCCGCGCCGATGGCGTCGCCGGTCACCGCGGGCTCGCGCAGCAGCACCTCGATCAGCTCGCCGCGCCGGCGGTCGGCGTCGCCGGCCCGCATCGCCTGTTCCGCCGCGAAGCCGTCGGCCGATTCGGCCGAGAGCTGGTCGATGTACGCGAAGAGCGACTCGGCCATCCCGACGAGCGCGCTGCCGTCCAGGCCCGCGGCGACGGCCGTCTGGCCGAGGCGCCGCCAGGCGACGAGCACCCCGACGCGGTAGGCCGCGAGCAGCGCCTCCATCGAGCGGCCCTCGCGCAGTTCGCCGCGGCCGATCGCGACGTAGACGCTGCGGGAGTCGTCCCGCTGCTCGGCGGGATCGTGGTCGCTGAAGCGCCGCAGCGCCTCCTCGACCCCGACGCGGACGGTCCGGCCGAAGTCACCCTCGAGCGGTCGTGCGTAGGCCGGCACCTCGGCGCGGATCGCGGCGATGATCTCCTCGGCCAGGACGGGGAGCTGGGGAAGCCACAGGGCGAGCACGTCTGCGGGGAGCCGGTCGGCGCCGTACTTATCACTCATACAACAGATACTACGGTCAAGTCGTGGTGAAGTGGTCAAGAACCTGGAGAAATGCTCGTCTACCTTCATGGCATGACTCCACTTGAACGCCGCATCACCGTCCTCGCCGTCTTCCTGCCGTTCGCGGGCTTCCTCGCCGCGATCGCCCTCCTGTGGGGCGGGGCCGTCACCGGCCGCGATCTCGCGATCCTCGCCGTCATGTACGTCCTGACGGGCTTCGGCGTCACGATCGGGTTCCACCGGCTGCTGACGCACCGCTCGTTCGACGCCCCCGCGCCGGTGCGCGGCGCCCTCGCGATCCTCGGCTCGATGTCGGTCCAGGGAGCGGTCATCCACTGGGTCGCCGACCACCGCCGCCATCACGCGTTCACCGACGAGGACGGCGACCCGCACAGCCCGCACACCCACGGCGGCGACGGCTGGCGCGGCGTGCTCCACGGCATCTGGCACTCGCACACCGGCTGGCTGTTCGACGGCGAGCCGACCTCCGCCCGCCGCTACGCGCCCGACCTGCGCGCCGATCCGGTGATCCGCTTCGTCGACCGCCACTTCATCGCCTGGGCGCTGCTCGGCTTGGCGATCCCGTTCGCCGCCGGCTTCGCCATCTCGGGCGGGAGCCTGCTCGCCGGCCTGACCGCGCTCGTCTGGGGCGGCCTGGTCCGGATCTTCGTCCTGCACCACGCGACGTGGAGCGTCAACTCCATCTGCCATCTCTATGGCACGCGCCCGTTCGAGATCGAGGATCAGAGCACGAACAACTGGGCCGTCGCGTGCGTGTCGCTCGGCGAGGGCTGGCACCACAACCACCATGCGTTCCCGACCTCCGCACGCCACGGCCTGCGCCGGCGCCAGGTGGATCCCTCGTTCGCGGTCATCCGGCTGATGGAGCGGGTCGGTCTGGCCTCCAACGTCCGCACGCCCAGCGCGACCGATCTGGCGCGTAAGACGTCTGGGGCGACGGCGGTCGCCGCGTAGCAGCACCCGCGTGCTCAGGGGCGGGCGCGGTCGAGCCAGCCGGCGACCGCGTCCGCCCACGGCTCGCCGAACGCGAGCAGCGCCTCGGCGGCGGCGCCGGTGTCGTACGCGACGCGCCGCAGGCGCAGGCTCCCGTCGTCGTCCAGCAGCGCGTACGCGGCGCGGCGGTCGCCGTCGAACGGGAGGCCGACGCTGCCCGGGTTGACGAGCTCGGTCCCGGCCTCGGTCAGGCGGCGGAACTGCAGGTGCGTGTGACCGAAGACGACGCGCTGCTGGGTCGCACCCGCGAGCAGCTCGTCGTCGCCGGGGTCGTCCTCGGGCGAGAACGAGCGCATGTCGGAGGTGGGGGAGGCGTGGCAGAACAGCGCTCCCGCGTGTTCGGCGGTCACCGGCAGGCTCGTGATGCGGGCGATCACGTCGTCGTCGAGCGCCGCGCGCTGGAAGTCGATCGCGTCCGGAACCACGGCGTTCCCGGGCGGGATGTCACCGTCGTCGCCGGCCAGCCAGCGCTCGTGGTTGCCGGCGATCATGACGACGGGATCGAGCGATTCGAGCAGCGCGACCGTCGCCGAAGGCCAGGCGCCGAAAGCCGCGTAGTCGCCGCCCAGGACGAAGCCGTCGGCGCCCGCGTCCCGCGCGTCGGCGACGACGGCCTCGAGCGCCGGGAGGTTGCCGTGGATGTCGTAGAGCACCGCGAGCACCGCGGGTGGGAAGCTACCGGCCGTGGCGTTCGCCCTGCACGGCCCCACCCTGACGCTCCGCCCGCCCGAGCCCGGCGACGCCGCCGCGCTGCTCGCGCTCGCCGGGGATGCCGAGGTGACGCAGTGGTTCTCGTGGGGGCCGTACACGGACATCGCGCAGCCGCTCGCCTACATCGAGCGCTGCGCGGCCCAGCGCGAGGCGGGCGACCAGCTCGACCTGCTCGTCGTCCATCGCGAGCTCGGGCCCGCCGGCATCACCGGGCTGTCCGAGTTCAGCCCGCGCGACGCGCGCTGCATGGTCGGCACATGGTTCGGCCGCGACTTCTGGGGCACCGGCGTCAACCGCGAGTCCAAGGCGATCATGATGCGCCTCGCGTTCGACCTGCTCGGCCAGCACCGCCTGGGCTCCTACTCGAACACCGCCAACGAGCGCTCGACCCGTGCGCTGGAGGGCGTCGGCCTGCGCCACGAGGGCGTGCTGCGCGACTGGCACCGCCACGGCGAGCGATGGCTCGACGTCAACGTGTTCGGCATGCTGCGGGACGACTGGGCCGCGAGCGAGTTGGCGGGGGTGCCGGTGCGCGTCGAGGGCGACGTCCCGTCGGCGTTCCGGGCCTAGGCGCGCTTCGACTCCCACGCGAATCCGCGTACCGCGAACACGATCCCGACGGCCGCCCACAGCGCGATCGCACCGAGGTCGTCCCAGTGGTCGCTCACCGGCTGGCCGGTCACGAGCCCGGCCTTCAGCCCGTTGATGATGTGCACCAGCGGCAGCGCGTTGGCGATGTCGTGGAGGAACGCCGGCACGTTCTTGACGTCGTAGAAGACGCCGGAGATGAAGATCACGGGCAGGAACACGATGTTCGTGTACGCCGGGGCCGCGTCGAAGTTGGGGATCAGGTGGGAGAAGGCGACGCCGAGCGAGGCCATGCAGACGACGCCCGCGACGCCGAACACGACGAGCGTCAGCAGGTCCGCCGGCCACGGCAGGCCGAAGGCGAGCTTCGACGCCAGCACGACGATGACCAGCTGGATCGCCGCGTTCGCCGCCGCGTTGCCGAGCACGCCCGTCAGGTAGGAGGCGGTCGGCAGCGGCGTGCCGCGCACGCGCTTGAGCACGCCCTGCTCGCGCAGGAACGTGATGTTCATCGCCAGCGCGTTGAACGTCGTCGCCATGATGCTGAGCCCGGCGATGCCGGGGATGATGATCTGCAGCTTCGCCGTGTCGCCCGAGGCGATCGACCCGAACAGGAACAGGAAGAGCAGCGGCAGCAGGAAGCTGAAGAACGCGGCGCTGGGGTTGCGCCAGAACATCTTGCGCTCCAGGCGGAACTGGCGCCAGGCGAGGGCCGCGTCGCTCATCGGGGCACCTCGTCGCCTGCCTCGGCGATGTCGCTGTCGGTGACGCCCTCGGCGGTCAGCTCGAGGTACACGTCCTCCAGCGTCGGCCGCGTGACAGACAGGTCGCGGACGGCCTCGCCGCGGGCGAGCGCGGCGCTGGTCAGCTGGTGCAGCAACGCCGTCGGGTCGCGCTCCTCACGGCTGCGGTGCTCGCCGTGCTCGTCGGTCCAGCCGACGCGGTAGCGCGTCTCGGCGTTGCCCAGTTCCGACGGCGGGCCCTCGACGGCGATCCGCCCGTCCTTGATGATCGCGACGCGATCGCACAGCGCCTGCGCCTCGTCGAGGTAGTGCGTCGTCAGGAGGACGGTCTTGCCCAGCTCCTGCAGCCGGCGCACGCTCGCCCATGCCGCCCGGCGCGCCTGCGGGTCGAAGCCGGTCGTCGGCTCGTCGAGGAAGATCAGCTCCGGGTCGCCGATCAGCGCCAGCGCCAGGTCCAGACGCCGCGACTGGCCGCCGGACAGCGTGCGGGCGCGGGCGCCGGCCTTCTCCGTCAGGCCGACGTCGGCGATCGTCGAGTCCACGTCGCGCGGGTGGGGGTAGAGCCCGGCCCAGTGGGCGACGGCCTCGCGGACCGTGACGTGGCGGTACATGCCGCTGCTCTGCAGCACGATGCCGACGCGCTCGCGCAGCGACCGGGAGCGCTCGCCCGGGTCCATGCCGAGCACGCTGGCGATGCCGGACGTGCGCTCGCGGTAGCCCTCGAGGATCTCGACGGTCGTCGTCTTGCCCGCGCCGTTGGGGCCGAGCAGGCCGAACACCTCGCCGCGCTGGACCTCGAAGTCGATGCCGCGCACGGCCTGCAGGTCGCCGTAGCTCTTGCGCAGGTCGCGCACGAGGATCGCTGGTGCCGCGGAAGCCACTGCCGCGCATGATCGCAGGGTCGCCGCGCGAGCGCGGTTGTGAACAACCGGTCCAGTCCTTGCACAAACCGTCGATACTGCAGGGAAGATGTCGAAAGCGCGCGAGATCCCGGGGCTGACGGCCGGACTGCCGTTCGGCGAGGCCGCCGCGCGCAGCGTCGCCGTGCGCACGGACGAGCTGTTCGAGCACAGCGCCGGCGTCCTGGACATGACCGAGATCGAGGGCGTCCACGCGATGCGCGTCGCGACGCGGCGGCTGCGCGCGGTGCTCGAGCTGTACGCGCCGTGCTTCCCCAAGGACGAGCTGCGGCCGGTCCTGCGCGAGGTCAAGGCGCTTGCCGCGGCGCTCGGCGCGCGGCGCGACCCGGACGTCGAGCTGCTCGCGCTCGATCAGTTCCTGCAGACGGCCGCGCCCGACGAGCGCGTCGGCGTCGAGCGCTTCGTCGCCCGCACCCGCGCCCAGCAGGAGCAGGGCAACGCGGTGCTCGCCGCCGAGCTGCGGCGGATGGACGAGGTCGATCTGGAGGGCCGCCTGCGCGCCCTGGCGGAGCATGCGATCCGATGAAGGCGCGCAAGGTCAAGGGCCTCGATCCCTTCGGGACGCTGGCCGACAACGCCCAGCGGCTGGCCCACGTGCGGCTCGACGAGCTGTGCGCGTTCATCCCGCGCGCGCTGGATCCCGAGGCGGCCGAGGACCTGCACGCGATGCGCATCGCCGCCAAGCGGCTGCGCTACGTGCTGGAGGCCACCGCCGACCCGTGCTTCGGGAAGTACGCCCACGTCGCCGCCCGCCACACCAAGGCCCTGCAGGACGTGCTGGGGGACATCCACGACTGCGACGTCCAGCGCCCGCGCGTGGCCCGGCTGGCGGCCGAGTTGCGCGAGCAGGACGCGGCAGAGCTGCGCCGGCGCGCCGACGGGGCGAGCGACCTGGCGCCCGAGCTCGCCGCCCAGCTGCCCAACAGCGCTGCGTGGCCGGGTCTGGCGGCCCTCGACCTGCACCTTCGCGTGCGCCGCGAGGTGCTGCACCGGCGCTTCGTCACACTGTGGACGGACCTGGAGCGCGGGGGCTTCCGCGCCCGCCTGGAGTACGCGCTGACCGAACGCCCGGAACGATGACCGATCGCGAGACCACTGAAGCGCCCGCACTCACCGTCGACCTCGCCGACCCGGAGCTCACGTTCAGCCGCGAGCTGTCGTGGGTGGACTTCAACGACCGCGTCCTGCAGCTGGCCGAGGACCCCGCGCAGCCGCTGCTCGAGCGGCTGAAGTTCGCGGCGATCTTCTCGTCCAACCTCGACGAGTTCTTCATGATCCGCGTTGCCGGCCTGCACGACCAGGTGGACGCCGGCATCGACCGCCGCCGCGCGGGGCTGACGCCCGACGCGACCATCGACGTCCTCGCCGAGAGCATCGGCCTGCAGGCGCAGCGCCAGGCCCACCTGGTCCAGGACGAGCTGCGCCCCGCGCTCGCCGCCGAGGGCATCCGGATCGTGTCGCTGGACGATGTGAGCCCCGAGCAGCGCGCGGGCCTGGACGACCGCTTCGCGCGCCAGGTGCTGCCCGTGCTGACCCCGCTCGCCGTCGGGATGGGCCGGCCGTTCCCCTACATCTCCAATCTGTCGCTGAGCCTCGCCGTGCTGGTCCGCGATCCGCACCTGGGCCAGGAGCTGTTCGCGCGCGTGAAGGTCCCGAAGGAGATCCTGCCGCGCTTCGTGCCGATCGAGGCCGGCAGCGCCACGTTCGTGCCGCTGGAGGAGCTGATCGCGGCGAACCTGCAGACGCTGTTCCCCGGCATGGAGGTCGTCGCCCACGGGCTCTTCCGCGTGACGCGCGACGCGGACTTCGAGATCGGCGACGAGGCCGACGACCTGCTCGAGGCCGTCGAGGAGGAGCTGCGACGGCGCCCGTTCGGCGAGGTCGTGCGGCTGGAGATCCAGGAGGGCCTCGGTGCAGAGCTGCGCGAGGAGCTGGTCAGCTCGCTGCGCGTCGAGGAGCGCCAGGTCTACGAGCTGCCGGGGCTGCTGGACCTCGCCGACCTGATGGGGCTCTCCGGGCTGCCCGGCTTCCCCGAACTGCGGGCCGATCCGTGGACGCCGCTCACGCAGGCGCGGCTGCACGAGGCCGAGCAGGAGGGCCGCAGCATGTTCGCCGTCATCCGCGACGGCGACCTGCTCGTGCACCATCCGTTCGACTCGTTCGCGACGTCGGTCGAGCGGTTCGTCGCCGAGGCGGTCGCCGATCCGGACGTGCTGGCGATCAAGCAGACGGTGTACCGGACCTCGGACGACTCGACGCTCGTCCCGGCGCTGATCGAGGCCACGCGCTCGGGCAAGCAGGCGGTGTGCGTCGTCGAGCTGAAGGCGCGGTTCGACGAGCGCGCGAACATCCGCAACTCGCGCGCGCTCGAGGAGGCCGGCGTCCACGTCGTCCACGGCATCCCGTCGCTGAAGACGCACGCGAAGTGCCTGCTCGTCGTGCGCCGCGAGGGCGATGGCGTGCGGCGGTACGTGCACATCGGCACCGGCAACTACCACGCGCGAACGGCGCGCCTGTACACGGACTTCGGGCTGTTCACGTGCGACGAGCGCATCGGCGAGGACGTGGCCGAGCTGTTCAACGCGCTGACCGGCTTCGCCCGCCCGCATCGCTACCGCGAGGTCCTTGTCGCGCCGGACTGGATGCTGAGTGGCCTGCTCGAACGGATCGAGCGGGTGATCGAGGCGCGCAGGGCCGGCAGGCCGTCGATGATCGCGATGAAGATGAACGCGCTGGTCCACCCGAAGATCATCGAGTCGCTGTACCGCGCCTCGCAGGCGGGCGTCCCCGTCGAGCTGAACGTGCGCGGCATCTGCTGCCTGGTCCCGGGTATCCCGGGCGTGTCCGACAACATCCGCGTGGTGTCGGTCGTCGGGCGGTTCCTGGAGCACTCGCGGATCTACGCCTGCTTCTACGGCGACGGCGAGCAGGACGTGTTCATCGGCTCGGCCGACCTGATGCCGCGCAACCTGGAGACCCGCGTCGAGCTGATCACGCCGGTGGACGATCCGGCCTGCCAGGCCGCGCTGCTCGACACGCTCGAGCGCTGCCTCGCGGATGACGTGCACGCATGGGAGCTGCAGCGGGACGGGAGCTGGCGGCGGCGCGCGACCGGCGATCATCCGCGCGATGTGCAGCGCGAGCTGTGCGAGCGCGCGCGAGAGGGTGCCGCATCGCTGTGAGGCCGGTCGTGCTGGCCGCGGTGCTCGCCGCTCTGGCCGTCAGCGGCTGTGGCGGTGGTTCGTCATCGCCTGGTCCGGCACGAACGGCGACGACAGGGAAGGGATCCTCCTCGGTTGCCGCCGTTGTCCGGCCCGTGCCGGCGACCGGGTCCTACCGGGGCGCCGTGCCGATCCTGATGTACCACGTCGTGACGGCCCCGCCCGCGGGGGTCGCGTACTCGGAGCTGTGGACGCCGAAGGAGACGTTCCGGGCGACGATCGACCTGCTGGTGCGGTCGGGCTATCGCGGCGTGACGCTGGGCCAGGTCTGGAAGGCGTGGCACGGTGGGCCGGGCCTGCCCGCGCATCCGATCGTCGTGAGCTTCGACGACGGCTACCTGAGCCACGTCACCCACGCCAAGCCGGTGCTGCGGGCTGCCGGATGGCCGGGCGTCCTGAACCTCGAGGGCAAGAACATCGGCCCCGGCGGGCTCACGCGGCGGCAGGTGCGGACGCTGATCGCGGCTGGGTGGGAGGTTGATTCGCACACGCTCACGCACCCGGATCTGCGCACGCTCGGCGACGCCGCGCTGCGGAGCGAGCTGGTCGCGTCGCGGGAGCTGCTGCGCCGCGAGATCGGCGTGCCGGTGTCGTTTCTCTGCTACCCCGCCGGCCGCTACGACGCTCGCGTGCAGGCCGCGGCGCGCGCCGCCGGCTACCAGGCCGCGACGACGGTCGAGCCCGGGATCGCGTCGCCGTCGGCGGACCCGTTCGCTCTCCCGCGGATCCGCGTCAACGGGACGGACGCCCCGGCGACGGTGCTGCGGAACGTCCGCGCCGGGACGGCCTCCGCCGGCCCGCCCGGCGGGTGACGGATCACCACCTCAGCGTTACGGCTTCACGAACGGCGGGCACCGAAAGCGTGCCGTGCCGGGCCTGCCCGCCGATTCGATGCGAAAACGTCTCGCTATGCGAGACAAACCATCATCGGAGTTGCGTGGGCGGGCCGTGGCCGAGCTTGCGGCCCGTCAGCACGGCGTCGTCAGCGCTGCGCAGCTCGGGGCGCTCGGGCTGACGCGCGCGGCGGTCAGCCGCTGGGTCGATGCTGGCCGGCTGCATCGCGTGCATCGCGGGGTGTACGCCGTCGGGCACCAGGTTCTGTCGGCCGACGGCCACCGGCTCTCGGGGGTGCTGGCGTGCGGTGGCGGGGCGCTGGCGAGCCATGTCACCGCCGCGGCGATCTGGGGCCTGCGGCACAGCACCACGCGGCTCGTCCACGTGCTCCTCGATGCCGATCGCGGTCAACGCTCGCGACCGGGGATCCGCGTGCACCACACGCGCCTGAGCGCGGCGGGCGACGGAGCGCTCGTCCGTGGGATTCCGGTGACGTCGGTCGCGAGGACACTCGTCGACCTGGGTGCCGTCGTTCCCGCAACCCAGGTCCGGGCAGCGTTCGTCGCCGCCGAGCGGCTCCGGCTGCTGGACATGGCCGCGATCGACGCCGCACTCGCCGCCTCGGGCGGTCGGACCCGCGGCGCTCAAGTGCTTCGCGAGCTCCTCCGCGGCTACGACCCCCGCTGGTCCCAGACCCGGTCGGATCTCGAGCTGGCGATGCTCGACCTTCTCGCCGCCCGCGACCTTCCCGCACCGCAGGTCAACGCCTGGATCGGGGACCGCTACGTCGCCGACATGCTCTGGTCGGATCCCCGCCTCGTCGTCGAGGTCGACAGCGACCGCTACCACTGCACCCCGAGCGCCCGCCGGGCCGATGCCCGGCGGGACCATGACCTGCGGCGCATGGGCTACCGCGTGCTGCGCGTCACCGAGCGCGAGCTGCTCGAGCGGCCGGCGCGGGCCGCGGCGCGCATCGCCCGAGCGCTCGCGACTCCTACCAGTGCACGCCCTTCATGAGGTTCGCCATGGCGATCTGCTCCATGTTGGCCTTCTGCTGCGTGTCGGGCTGACCCTTCGCCGCGGCGGACTCGGGGAACACCTTGTACGCCATGTGCAGGATCTGATCGACGGCCTTCGGCGCCAGCGCGTAGCTGACCTCTCCGAAGGTGCCCAGGCGCGTGGCGATGTGCTTGGGCCGCTTGCGCAGCGCCTCGCAGACCAGGTCGCCCGCCTCGTCCGGCGACAGCGTCGGGATCGAGTCGTACATCTTCGTCGGCGCGATCATCGGCGTCCGGACGAGCGGCATGTGGATCGTCGTGAACGTGACGTTGTCGCCGACGAGTTCCGAGCTGACGACCCGCGTCCAGGCGTCGAGCGCGCCCTTCGACGCGACGTAGGCGCTGAACCGCGGCGGGTTCGTCTGCACGCCGATCGAGCTGACGTTGACGATGTGGCCGAACTGCCGCTCGCGCATGTGGGGGATGAGCCCCATCACCAGGCGGATCGCGCCGAAGTAGTTCAGCTGCATCGTGCGCTCGAAATCGTGGAAGCGATCGAGGCTCAGCGTGATCGAGCGGCGGATCGAGCGCCCGGCGTTGTTGACGATCATGTCGATCGACGCGTGGTCGGCGAGGATCTGCTCGACGAGCTTGTCGATCGACTCCATGTCGGACAGGTCGGCGGTGTAGACGTGCGCCGTGCCGCCCGCGGCCTCGATCTCGGCCTTGGTCTCCTCGAGCTTCTCGATCCCGCGGGCCACGAGCAGCGGGATGCCGCCGGCCGCGGCGATCTTCAGCGCCGCCGAGCGGCCGATGCCGCTGGACGCGCCCGTGATGACCACGGTGCGGCCGTTGAGCGCCGCGTGCAGCGAGCGGTCCTTGAACAGGTCCGGGTCCAGGTGGCGCTCCCAGTAGTCCCAGAGCTTGTCGGCGTAGCTCTCCAGCTCGGGCAGCACGACGCCGGTCCCGGCCAGCGCGCGCTCCGTGTCGCGCGTGTCGAACGTGCAGCGGAAGCCGCCGTTGGTGATGACGTCCTCGGGGATGTCGAGGTCGGCCAGCATCGACTTGCGCATGTCCTTCAGCTGCGGCAGCTGCATCAGCATCGAGAAGACGCCCTTGGGCAGCGCGTCGGTCAGGCGCTTGTCCAGGCGCACCGCCAGTTGCGGCGCGTGCGCGGCGCGTGCGAAGGCGTTCATCGCCTCGCCGGAGGCCGTCATCCGCGGAGCGGCGAGGTGGAATGCCTGGCCGGCGAGCCCGTCCTTGTGTGCGATCGACTCGAGCGCGTCGGCGACGAAGTCGACCGGCACGATGTTCGTGTCGCCGATCTCAGGCCCTGCGAGCGGGACCCACTGCGGGATCAGGTCGCGCAGCCGCTGGATCACCTTGAAGAAGTAGTACGGACCGTCGATCTTGTCCATCTCGCCGGTGCGCGAGTCGCCGATGACGATGGCGGGGCGGTAGACCCGCCATGGCACGAGCGCCTGCTCACGCACGACGCGCTCAGACTCGAACTTCGTGCGGTGGTAGGCCGTGGGCAGCTTCTGGCCCTCGTCGAACATGTCCTCGCGGAACATGCCCTTGTGCGCGCCCGCGACGGCGATCGAGGAGACGTGATGAAGCAGGCTCGGCTTCAGGTCGTTGACCAGCGACACGAGCTGTGTGGTGCCGCCGACGTTCAGCGTCTCGTTGACCTCGGCGTCAGCCGCCATGTCGTAGATCGCGGCGAGGTGGAAGACGTGGTCGATCTTGCCGCGATTGGCCTCGATCCAAGCGTCGTCGACGCCGAGCTTTGGCTGCTGCAGGTCGCCGATCACGGGATGCACGCGGTCACGCGCGCCCCAGCCCTCGATCAGCTCCTCCATGCGCCCGCGTGAGCCTTCGCGCACGAGCACATGGATGTCGCCGTCGTGGCGCTCGACGAGCCGCTGCACGAGGTTGCGCCCGATGAACCCGGTGGCGCCCGTCACGAAGTAAGTCATCCCGCTTGTCTCTCCTCTTGGTGCCGTCGCGCCAACCCTACCTTCGCGCGGGCAACGGAGCGCGTGTGGTCGGCGCCGTCGCGCCCGCCGATCGTCGAGCCGGCGCTTCGAGGCGTCAGTTGTACCCCGTGAACGAGCACAATCGACGTCTCGACGGGTGCTACTGGCCTGTCTGCTCAGGCACCGGCGCCTGCGCCGCCGCGGCCTTCGCCCCCGGCGAAGCGGGCGGCGCCGTGGATCGCGTCGGCGAAGACCTCGGGGCCGGCCTTGGCCTCCAGCGCCAGCCCTTCTTGCAAGGAGAGGCCGAGCCCTTCGATCGCTGCGCGGCGATCGGCGAGCATCGTCTGCTGCGGAAACTGCGCGAGGCCCTGGGCGAGCTCCAGCGCGCGCTCCAGGTGACGGCCCGCTGGCACGACCTCGGTCAGCATTCCCATCGCCAGCGCCTCGTCCGTCTCGACGATCCGGCCCGTGAGGATCAGGTCGAGCGCGCGGCCCTGCCCGACGATCCGCGGCAGCCGCTGCGTCCCGCCGTCGA
>JBKJRO010000118.1:0-6728 GCA_046594555.1 Solirubrobacteraceae bacterium | reverse complement strand
TAGTCGGGCTTCGAGTTGAGCAGCAGGCGGTCGTAGCTGATGACCGGCACCTTCTTGTCGTTCGCCTGCTTGACGATCGCCGCCGCGGACTTGCCGTCGACCGGGTCGAGCACGAGGACCTTGGCGCCCTGCGCCAGCGCGGCCTCGGCCTGCTGCTGCTGCTTGGCGGGATCCTGCGTGGCGTTCGAGTAGAGGATCTTGCAGCTCGGGCAGAGCGCCTTCACCTTGGCCTGGAACAGCGGCCGGTCCGAGCTCTCGTACCGGGCCGTCTGGTTCTCGGGGAGGAGCAGGGCGATCGTTCCGCCACCCGAGCCGCCCGCTGTCGTACTGCTGCTGCTCTTCTTGTCATTGCTGCTGCCGCACGCCGCCAGCAGCAGCGCCGCCAGCAGCGAGGCTGCGATCAAGCTGTACCTACGCATGTGCCAACTCCTCCTGGACTGCAACGGGGATGGTTGCGTTTGTGACAATACTCCGGGGCGGGCGGGCGCGCCAATGCCCCTCCCGACCACTTCCAGAAAGGTTCTCCCCATGTCCGACGTCCGCCCTCTCGCCGGCCGGCATGCGTTCATCACCGGCGCCAGCCGCGGCGTCGGCGCGGCCGTCGCCCGCGCCCTGCACGCGGGCGGCGCCCGCGTCGCGCTCGCCTCGCGCAGCGGGGACGACCTCGGGCTGGAGGGTGCGCTGGGCGTCACGTGCGACGTCACGGATCGGGCGCAGGTCTTCGCGGCCGTCGATCGCGCGGTCGCCGAATTCGGGGCGCTCGACTGCGTCGTCGCGAACGCCGGGGTCGGCATGTACGGACCGTTCCTCGACCTCGAGCCCGAGCACCTCGAGGCGATGATCGACGTGAACCTCAAGGGCACGCTCTACACGGCGGCGGCGGCGCTGCCACACCTGATCGCGGCGGGCGCCGGCGACTTCGTCTCGGTGGCGTCGGTCGCCGGACTGCGCGCCTACCCCGGCGAAGCCGTCTACAACGCGTCGAAGTTCGGGCAGCTGGGCTTCACGCGGGCCCTCGATCACGAACTGCGCGACCACGGCGTGCGGGCCACGAACATCTGCCCGGGCGGGATCGCGACGGACTTCGCGATGGGAACGGGGCGCACCGCCGGCTCGACCGACGGGATGATGACGGCTGAGGACGTCGCCGACACCGTGATCTACTGCGTGACGCGCCCGACCAGCTGGCGCGTGATGACGATGAGCTACCGGCCGATGATCGAGGCCTCGTGGGGCTGACCGCCCGCGTCGGCATCGCCGGCTTCGGACTCGCCGGTCGCGTCTTCCACACACCCCTGATCGGCGCGACCGACGGGCTCGAGCTGCGGGCGATCATGACCCGCTCCCCCGAGCGGGCCGCGCACGCCGCGGCGGACCATCCGGGCGTGCGCGTCGTCGCCGACGTCGACGCCCTGCTGGACGACATCGACGTCCTCGTCGTCGCCACCCCCAACAGCTCGCACGTCGCGCTCGCGCTCGCGGCGCTCGACCGGGACATCGCGGTGATCGTGGACAAGCCGCTCGCGGCCACGGCGGCCCAGGCCCGTCGCCTGCTCGACGCGGGCGGGCGCCTCACCGTGTTCCAGAACCGCCGCTGGGACGGCGACTTCCTGACGCTCCGCCGGCTGCTCGCAGAGGACGCGCTGGGTCCCGTGTTCCGCTTCGAGTCGCGGTTCGAGCGCTTCCGCCCGCAGATCGACCCGGGTCGCTGGCGCGAGCGGCCCGACCCGGCCGAGGGCGGCGGCCTGCTGCTCGACCTCGGATCGCACCTCGTGGACCAGGCGGTGCAGCTGTTCGGTCAGCCGGTCGCCGTGTACGGCGAGGTCCACCGGCGCCGCCCCGGCGCCCAGGTCGACGACGACGTGTTCGTCGCCCTCGAGCACCCCGGCGCCGTCCGCTCGCACCTGTGGATGAGCGCGACGGCACCGCTGCACGGGCCGCGCATGCGCGTGAGCGGCCTGACCGGCGGGTTCGCGTGCGACGGGGTCGACCCCCAGGAGGAGCAGCTGGCACGCGGCATGCGGCCGGGCTCGGCAGGCTACGGCGCCGCGCCCGCCGGGTCACTCGGGGATCGGCCCATCGAGCTCGACCGCGGGTGCTACGAGGCGTTCTACGCAGGGGTCCGGGACTGGGCGCTGGGCGACGCGCCCCCGCCCGTCGACCCGGCCGACAGCGTGCGCGTCCTGGAGATCATCGAGGCCGCCCGCCGCTCGTCGGAGCAGCGCACCGTCGTGCGGATGCCGAGCGGCGGCGACTGACGCGCCGGGTTACGCGACGTCGCCGTCGATCAGGTGCAGGCCCGGTCCGCCGCGCTCGGCGAGTCGCTGCGGCAGCGCGTTGACGAAGTCCACCAGCGCCCTGCGATAGATCTGCAGCGAGGCGATCGACACCCACTCGTCGGGGCCGTGATGGCCGGCGCCGACGGGGCCGAACTCGACGGCGGGGATCCCAGCCTCCAGGAACGAGATCGCGTCCGAGGCGCCGTCGCGGCCGATCGACAGCGCCTCGCCCTCGATCGACGCGGACACCGCGTCGCGCAGCGCCAGCACGTACGGGCTGGTGCGCGAGACGATCGCCGGCGCGCGCGTGAAGCAGCGGACGATCTCCACGTCCGGCAGCGCGCGGATCTGATCGAGGATCGCCTCGGTGTCCTGGCCCGGCAGGAAGCGGATGTCCACGTCCATCCGGCAGCGGTCGGGCACCTTGTTGAAGGCGTCGCCGCCGTGGATCCGGGACAGGTTGATCGACGGCCGGTCGAACAGGTCCGACGACTCGCGGCTGAACGGCAGCGTCTCGATCCGGCGGAAGACGTCGTAGGACTTGAGGATCGCGTTGTCGCCGAGCCACGGTGTCGATCCGTGCGCGGCCGTCCCGCGGACCTCGACGACGAGCGCCAGGACGCCCTTGGCCTGGACGCCGACGTGCAGGTCGGTGGGCTCGCCGGTGATCGCGAAGTCCGCGTCGGACAGCTCCTCGGCGACGAGCACGTCGGTCGAGCGGTCGTCCACGTCCTCGGACTCCTCGTCGGGCACGCAGACGAAGCGCACGCGCACGCGGTCCTGCGCAGCGACGTCATGGAGCGTGCAGATCATCGCCGCGAGCGCGCCCTTCATGTCGTAGGCGCCGCGGCCGATCAGCCGGTCGCCCTCGATGCGCGGGGCGAACTGGTCGGGGAACGCCGGGACGACGTCGATGTGGCCGTGCAGCACCACCAGCGGCCCGGTCTTCGGCCCCGCCTCGGCGAGGATCACGGGGAGGCCGTTGTGGTCCAGGCGGCGGACGGCGATGTCGCGCGTCTCGAGCCATCCGGTGACGAACTCGGCGGCCGCGCGAAGCTCCTGCGGCTTCGACGTGTCGTAGCCCATCAGACGCTCAGCGAGCACGCATTCGTCCATCATGGCTGAGGATAGGGTGCCGGGCATGGCTTCACGCATCGTCCTGTTCGGCGCCACGGGCTACACCGGAGGCCTCACAGCGCGCGAGCTCGTCCGGCGCGGGCTGCGGCCGGTGCTGGCGGCCCGCAACGCCGAGCGGCTGGAGGCGCTGGCGGCGGACCTCGGCGGCCTGGAGACGCAGCTCGCGGATGTCGGCGACCCGGCGAGCGTGGCCGCGCTCGTCGAGGCCGGCGACGTCCTGATCTCCACGGTCGGGCCGTTCATGCGCTGGGGCGACGCGGCGCTCGAGGCGGCGATCGCCAAGGGCGCGCACTACCTGGATTCGACCGGAGAGGGCCCGTTCATCCGCAAGGTCTTCGAGGACGCCGGGCCGCGGGCCGAGCGCGCCGGTGTCGGCCTGTTGACCGCGATGGGCTTCGACTTCGTCCCGGGCAACCTCGCCGGGGCGCTGGCACTGCGCGAGGGCGGCTCCGACGTGCGGCGCCTGGAGATCGGCTATTTCACGAACGGCATCTCCGCGGACGGGCTGAGCGGCGGGACGCGGGCGAGTGCCATCGCCGCGTCCATGGAGCCCGCGTTCACCTGGCGCGATGGGCGCCTGATCGCCGAGCGCCCCGCCAAGCGCGTGCGCAGCTTCGAGGTGCGCCCCGGGAAGCAGTGGTCCGCCGTCTCGCTCGGCGCGACCGAGGCCTACACCCTCCCCCGCCTGCAGCGCGACGTCTGGCACGTCGACACCTACCTGGGCATCTTCGGATCCGCCTCACGCGTGGCGCAGGTGTTCTCGGCCGGGACGTCGCTGGCCGCGAAGGTCCCCGGCTTCAAGTTGCTGTCCGGCGCCGTCGGCGGGCGATTCGTGCACGGCTCGACCGGCGGCCCCGACGCCGCCGCCCGCGCCGGGACCGGCGTGACCGTGATCGCCGACGGGTTCGACGTCAGCGGCACCCGGATCGCGCACGTGCGCCTGGAAGGGTCGAACGTCTACGACCTGACCGCCGGGTTCCTCGCCTGGGGCGCCGAGCAGGCCGCCGCCGGGAAGCTCCGCGGCGCCGGCGCGCTCGGCCCGGTCGACGGCTTCGGCCTCGACGAGCTCCAGGCCGCCGCGGCCGAGTACGGCCTGATCGCCACCTGACCCTCGCGGCCCTGGGGGGACGGCGCTGCGCCCTCCCGCCTCTGGCGGTCATGCGCCGCCAGCAGGCCCTGCACACACCGAACCCGGATCCAGACACGCTGGGGCGTGTCTGGATCCGGTTGGCCGACGGTCAGGGGCTCCAGATCGATCCCGCGCGCGCCGCGCCCGACGCGATCGTCGATGCCATCGCGGCCGCGCAGCGGCGCAGCGTCTCGCACGAGCAGTTGCGCTCCGCGGGCCTCACGCGCAGTGCGATCGCCCACCGGGTTGCGACGGGGCGCCTGCACCGCGTCCACCGCGGCGTCTACCTCGTCGGACACCCTGACCCGCTCCCGCTCGCCCGCGAGACCGCGGCCCTGCTGGCGTGCGGGGCGCAGTCGGCGCTCAACCGGCAGACCGCAGCCTCGTCATGGCGGATCGTCGATGCGGCGCCGGCGGCGATCCACGTCCTCGTCGCCGGGATGGAGCCTTCGCCGGGCGGCGGCGTCGTCGTGCATCTGACGCGCGCGATCGACCCGCTCGACATTCGGCGGCACGACGGACTCCTGCTGACGTCGCCCGCGCGGACACTGCTCGATCTTGCCGCGGTCCTGGGCACGCGCGATGCGCGCTGGGCAGTCGAGGAGGCACGGGTCCGGCGGCTCGTGACGATCCGCGACCTCGCCGAGCAGCTCGAACGATCGCGGGGGCGGCGCGGCGCGCGCGCACTGCGGGCAATCGTCGCGGAGCTCGGGTCGTCCCCGGCGCTCACGCGCTCGGAGGCCGAGCGCCGGCTGCTCGACCTCGTCCGCGCCGCACGGCTTCCGCCGCCGAAAACCAACGTCCGCGTCGAGGGGTTCGAGGTCGACGCGTTCTGGCCCGAGCACCGGCTCGTCGTCGAGGTCGACGGCTTCGCCTTCCACGCCTCGCGGGCCGCATTCGAGCGCGACCGCCGCCGCGACGCGGCGCTCCAGGCGGCCGGCGTCCGCGTCGTGCGGATCACCTGGCGACGGCTCGCCGACGAACCGGAGGCCGTCGTCGCGCTGCTCAGGCGCCTGCTCGCCGCCGCTCCGTCCGCGTGAGCGGCGGCGAGACACCCGACCGGATTCTGAGCACGCCGTGGCGTGTATGGATCCGGGATCGGCGCGGGCCGGCGGCGCGGCGCGCGCGGACCGCTAGGCCGGCGGCGCGGACCGCTAGGCCGGCGGCGCGGCGCGCGCGGACCGCTAGGCCGACGGCTCGGCGACGCGGAGGAATGCCTCGCAGCGCCGCTGGTCGCGCTGCGCGCGGCGCTGCGCCTCGCTGCCGTCCGGCGCCTGCGCGGCCTCGGCCTGCGCCCGCGCGAGCTTCTCGCGCAGGTCAGCGGCGTCGAGGTCCTCGGGCCGGATCGCGTCCTCGACGAGCACCAGCGCGTGGTTCCCCCCGACCTGGATGTAGCCCTCGCCCTGCGCGAAGCGCACGATGTCCGTCTCGCTGCGGTACAGGCGCAGCTCGGTCGGGCGGAGCATCGCGAGCAGCGGCGTGTGGTTGGCCAGCACGCCGATCGAGCCCACCTCGGTGCGCGTCGAGAGCATCTCGACCTGCTCGTGGAAGATCGCCCCTTCCGGGGTCAGGACCTCGACGCTGAACGGGGTGCGAGCCACGGGTGCCCCTAGCCCTTCTTCGCGGCCTCGACGACCTGGTCGATCGAGCCCTTCAGGAGGAAGGCGGACTCGGGCAGGTCGTCGTGCTCACCCTCGATCAGCTCGCGGAACGAGCGCACCGTCTCGGCGATCGGCACGTACTGGCCCGAAGTGCCGGTGAACTGCTCGGCGACGTGGAACGGCTGCGAGAGGAAGCGCTCGACCTTGCGTGCCCGCTGGACGGTGATCTTGTCCTCCTCGGACAACTCGTCGATGCCGAGGATCGCGATGATGTCCTGGAGCTCCTTGTAGCGCTGCAGGATCTCCTTGACGCGCGTGGCGACCTCGTAGTGCTCCTGGCCGACGGTGTCGGCCTTGAGGATCGTCGAGGTCGAGTCGAGCGGGTCGACGGCCGGGTAGATGCCCTTCTCCGAGATCGACCGCGACAGCGTCGTAGTCGCGTTGAGGTGGGCGAACACCGACGCCGGTGCCGGGTCGCTGAGGTCGTCGGCGGGGACGTAGACGGCCTGGATCGAGGTGACCGATCCCTGCTTGGTCGAGGTGATCCGCTCCTGCAACTCACCCATCTCGGTCTCGAGCGTC
>JBKJRO010000077.1:0-6587 GCA_046594555.1 Solirubrobacteraceae bacterium | reverse complement strand
ACGTTCGACGTGTCGGTGCTGGAGATCGGCGACGGCGTCTTCGAGGTCAAGTCGACCGCGGGTGACAACCACCTCGGCGGCGACAACTTCGACAAGGCGATCGTCGACTGGCTCGCGGGCGAGTTCCGCAAGGAGCAGGCGATCGACCTGACGGCCGACCCGATGGCGCTGCAGCGGCTCTACGAGGCCGCCGAGAAGGCGAAGATCGAGCTGTCGACCGCGCAGGAGTCGCAGATCAACCTGCCGTTCATCACGGCCGACGCCGCCGGCCCGAAGCACCTCGACATGCGCCTGACGCGCAGCAAGATGGCCGAGCTGACGGCCGACCTGCTCGACCGCGTCGTCGCCCCGGTGCGCCAGGCGCTCGACGACGCCAAGGACAAGGGCGTCGCCAGCGTCGACCATGTCGTCCTCGTCGGCGGCATGACGCGCATGCCGGCGGTGCAGGAGAAGGTCAAGGAGCTGACGGGCAAGGAGCCCCACCGCGGTGTCAACCCGGACGAGGTCGTCGCCGTCGGCGCGGCCATCCAGGCCGGCGTGCTCGCGGGCGACGTCAAGGACGTCCTGCTGCTCGATGTCACGCCGCTGACGCTCGGCATCGAGACCAAGGGCGGCGTCATGACGCGGCTGATCGAGCGCAACACGACGATCCCGACCCGCAAGGGCGAGGTCTTCTCGACGGCGGAGGACAACCAGCCGTCGGTCGAGATCCACGTGCTGCAGGGCGAGCGCGAGATGGCGAACTACAACAAGTCGCTCGGCAAGTTCCAGCTGACCGGCATCCCGCCGGCCCCGCGCGGCGTGCCGCAGATCGAGGTCGCCTTCGACATCGACGCCAACGGCATCCTCGCCGTGTCGGCGAAGGACCTCGGCACGGGCAAGGAGCAGAAGATCGAGATCAAGTCGGGTTCCGGCCTGGCCGAGGACGAGATCAAGCGGATGGTCCAGGACGCGGAGACGCACGCCGAGGACGATAAGAAGGCCCGCGAGCTCGCCGAGGCGCGCAACAACGCCGAGAATGCCGCCTACCAGGCCGAGCGCCAGCTGAAGGACCTCGCCGAGCAGATCGACGAGGGCTCCAAGACGGAGATCGAGGCCGCGATCGCGGAGGTCCGCGAGGTCCTCGAGAGCGACGACGCGAACGCGATCAACGCCAAGGCCGAGGCGCTCCAGGTCTCCTTCCACAAGGTGTCCGAGGCGATGTACGAGCGCGCCCAGGCCGAGTCGGCGGCGACCGGCAACGGCGACGGCGCCGACGCGGCGAGCGACGCCGAAGAGGTCGTCGACGCCGAGGTCGTGGACGAGGCCAAGTGATGACCGAGACGCCCGACACCGCGGACGTGCTGGACGAGGAGCCGGGTGGCGAGCAGGTGGCGCCGCCCGAGCCCGCGCCCGCAGCCGAGGCGGCCGCCGAGGCGCCCGAGCCGGACTACAAGGACCAGTGGCTGCGGGCCGCGGCCGAGCTCGAGAACGTGCGCAAGCGCGCGCGTCGCGACGTCGCGCTCGCCGAGGGCCGCGGGCTCGCCCGGCTGGCGCGCGAATTGCTGCCGGCGCTCGACAACCTCGACCGCGCGCTGGCCGCAGCCGAGGCCCAGCCCGAGAACGCCGACCATCACCTGACCGACGGCATCCGCCTCGTGCAGCGCGAGATGGCCGGTGCGCTCGAGCGCGTCGGCATCGTCCAGGACGCCCCGCACGGCGAGGCGTTCGACCCCCACCGCCACGAGGCCGTCGCCCAGCAGCCGTCCGACGGCGCGCAGACGGGGACGGTCATCGAGGTCTACTCGCCCGGCTACCTGCTCGGCGATGAGGTCCTGCGCGCGGCGAAGGTCGTCGTCGCGAGTTAGTCGCGGAGCGCGGACATGGCCCAGCAGGACCTCTACAAGACGCTCGGGGTCGACAAGAAGGCCTCGCCCGAGGACATCAAGAAGGCCTACCGCAAGCTCGCGCGGCAGTACCACCCCGACCAGAACGCGGGTGACAAGCGGGCCGAGGAGCGCTTCAAGGAGATCTCCGCGGCCTACGACGTCCTCGGCGACGCGGAGAAGCGCAAGGAGTACGACCGCGCCGGAACGTTCGGCGGCTTCGGCTACGGGCCGTCCGCTCCGGGCGGCGCGCCGTTCGAGGGCGGCTCGTTCTCCGACATCCTCGGGGACCTGTTCGGCCGCGGTGGCGGTGCGCGCCAGCCCGGCGCGCGCGGTCCGCGGCCCGAGCGCGGGCGTGACCTGGAGGCCGAGGTCTCGCTCGACTTCCGCCAGGCGATCGCCGGCGTCCAGGTGCCGCTGAGCCTGCCGATGACCGACGCCTGCGGCACCTGCCGCGGGACCGGCGCCAAGCCCGGGACCGCGCCGAAGGTCTGCCCGCGCTGCCAGGGCCGCGGCGTGGAGTCCGAGGGCCAGGGCCTGTTCTCGATCTCGCAGCCGTGCTCGCAGTGCCACGGGACGGGCGCGGTCATCGAGGACCCGTGCCCGACCTGCAAGGGCGCGGGTCGCGTGCGTGAGACCAAGCGGCTGAAGGTGAACATCCCGGCCGGCGTGCGTGAGGGGTCGCGTGTGCGCATCGCCGGCCGCGGCGAGCCGGGCCGCAGCGGCGGCCCGGCGGGCGACCTCTACGTCATCACCCGCGTCGCGCCGTCCCCGATCTTCCGCCGCAAGGGTGACCACGTCGAGGTCGAGGTCCCGCTGACGATCCCCGAGGCCGTCCGCGGCGCCGAGGTCGAGGTGCCCACGCTCGACGGCCGCAAGACGCTGCGCGTCGCGCCCGGCACGAAGCACGGCACGGTCCAGCGGCTGCGCGGCGAGGGCCCGCCGCGGCTGGGATCGTCGGGCCGCGGCGACATCCACTACCGCTTCCTGATCGACGTCCCATCCGAGCTGACGACCGAGCAGTCCGAGCTGGTCGACAAGCTTGCCGCTGCGATGAACGGCAGCGATCCGCGCGCGGCACTGTTCCGGGGCGAGGCCTGATGGCCACGCGGCGCACCACCCGGATCACGGTCGACACCGCGCGCGGGGTGTTCATGATCTCGGTCGCCGCGGAGCTGGCGGAGATGCACCCGCAGACGCTGCGGATGTATGAGCAGCGCGGGCTGATCTGCCCGCAGCGCTCGCCGAAGGGCACGCGCCTGTACTCCCAGAACGACGTCGAGCGCCTGCGCCGGATCCAGGAGATGACGACCGAGCTGGGGCTGAACCTCGCCGGCGTCGAGCGGGTGCTCGCGCTCGAGCTCGAGCTGCAGCGCGCGCAGCACCGGCTCGCCCAGCTGGAGCAGCGCAGCGCCCAGCTGCGGGCCGAGATGGAGCGCGAGATGGAGGCCGTCCGCCGCTCGGTGCGTGCCGAGCTCGTGCAGATCCGCCACTCGACGGACCTCGTGCGCGCGGTCGACGCTCGTCGCGGCCTGCGGCGCGACGGCTGACCTCGCAGCCGGCTGTTTGACTCCTGGCGGCGAGAAGCGGAGGATCGCTGCCATGCACCGGCGCCCCCGCGTCGGCGGTCGCGTGGTGCGGCTGCCGGTCCTGCTCTTTGTCTGCGGCATGCTCGCGGCGCCGGCGCCGGCGCCGGCAGCGCTGCCGGCCGGAACGCTGACCACGTTCTCCGAGTCGTGGGCCGTCCCGAGCGAGAAGTCGCTGAAGCAGACGCTCGCAGCGGTCACGGGCCAGTGCCCGCGGGCGTCGGCATCCGCGGCGCAGCTGCCGCCGGGAATCACGCTCCCGCCCGGCGTGACGCTCCCGCCCGGAATCACGCTCCCGCCGGGCGTGACGCTGCCGACGACCAAGCCCGGGAAGCTGCGCAAGGTGAGCTTCGCCGTCGCGCTGCGCCGCGCGCAGGCGCTCGGGCGGGCCGGGAAGGCGGGCCGGATGATGGCGCGCCTGTCCAAGCGGCTGAAGTCGGAGGGCGATGCACGCGGCCTGGCCGTCGCCGCCGTCCTGGGTGGGTCCCCCCGCCTCGTGCTCGGTGGCCTGCTGGCCGCCTACCAGCGTGATCCCCGCGACGCGATGAACCTCGTCAACGCGGCCGTGCCGCTGACGATGCTCGGTCGCCCGGCGGAGGCCCTGGCGCTGCTGGACCGGGCAGCGGGCGGCGCCCGCGCGGCGGCGGCGCGGCCGAGGCTCGCCAACCCCATGGGGCTGAGCGGGCGCGGGGTGCTCGAGAACAACCGCGGCTACGCGCTGCTGAAGCTCGGCCGGGCGGCGGAGGCGATCGCGCCGCTGCGCCGCGCGATCGCCGCGGCTGGCCGGCCGCTGGCCGAGGCGCACTCCAACCTGGCGCTCGCGCTGCTCTGCTCCGGCGGCAGCAGCGCCGAGGCCGTCAAGCTGATCCGCAAGAGCTACGCGCGGCGGGCGCTGACGTACCTCGGTCCGCGCACGCAGCTTCCGGGCGGGCTCGTCGAGCTGCCCGAGAGCCCGTGGGCCAAGGACGTCTATGACCTCGAGGTCGCCCAGGAAACGCCGCTGCCGCAGTTCAAGTGGCCGTCGACGCCGGAGCAGAGCTCGAACGCCGTCGAGCGGATGGGCGCGATCACGGCGGCCAGCCACACGCGCTCGAGCGCGCTCTCGACGGAACATCAGGCTGTTGTGGAGCGGGTCAACAAGCTCGTCGAGCGCACGCCCGACAAGCTCGAGCGGACCGCGATGGTCAACGCGGTCAGTCAGAGCGACAACGAGCCGGAGCTCGGGGCGCTCAACGATCGCGTCCTCGCGGCGTTCCAGGATGTCGGCGCGCACACGGACGCGTTCTGGTCCGTGACGGTGCCGGCGAAGCAGCGCGAGTGCCTGGCATCCGGAGGGGAGTTCAACCCCTGCTTTATCCCCTGGTGCCAGTCGGCGACGGCGTCGGCCCAGGGCGGCTTCAACTCGCGCATGGCGCTGCTCGACCAGCTCGCGCGTGAGTACTGGCACCGCGCGGGCGGCCGCGAGACGGCGATCGTCGCGCACCTCGAGCAACCCGACTATCACAGCGAGGCGCTGATCAACATGCAGCAGCACGGCGAGGCGCTGTGGAGTCTGCTGCCGAGTGCGGCGGCCGGCTGGGTCGGGGCGACGACGTTCATGAAGCCGCTGTGCGTGGCCGGGCAGGAGCCGGCGCCCGACTCCCCTGCCGTCGCAGCGAACGCCGCCGATCCAGGCGGCTGCCCTCCGGCGCTCAGCGGGAAGACGGTGCCGTTCGGAACCAAGGTCGAGATCCCGCCCCCGAAGGGCGTCGAGAAGCCCTCGGAGCTCAGCCTCAAGGTCAAGGTCGGCTGCGACAAGCTCGCCGTCGAGCTGTCGGGGAAGGTCAAGGGGACGGCCGAGCTGATCAGCATCTTCGGCGCGGGCGAGCTCGACTTCAAGAACGACGAGTCGACGCTGGTCGTCGGTGTCAAGGGGAAGCTCCCGGCCGATCTCGCGGGCGGGCAGTCCGGTGTGTACATCACGACCGGCAAGGACGGCGTCAAGGACTACGGCTGGCAGGTTGGAGCGTTCGTCGGCGCCAACGGCCTCAAGGCCTGGGGCGGGACCGAGAAGATCAGCCTCGTCGGGGCGATCGACTACATCCCGACCGCGTTCAACCTTCGCTAGAGATCTAAGTCAGCTACACTTAGATCTGTGAACCCCGACCGCTTTACCGTCAAGGCCCAGGAGGCGCTGCAGTCGGCGCTCTCCCTGGCTGCACAGCGCCGCAACCCCCAGGCCCAGCCCGAGCACCTGCTGCTCGCGCTGCTCGACCAGGAGGCGAGCCTCGTCGCCGGCGTCCTGCGCAAGCTCGGCGCCGACGAGTCGGTGGTCCGCGCCTCGCTCCAGGCGGCGATCGACGGGCTTCCCAAGCTCGGGCAGGGCGGCGAGGCCTCGCAGGTCGGCAGTGAGCTGGTCCAGGTCTTCCAGCGGGCCGAGAACGAGATGCGCGACATGGGCGACAGCGTCGTCACGGTCGAGCACGTCCTGCTCGCGCTCGCCGACCAGAAGACGAAAGCCGCCGAGGCGCTGCGCGCCGCCGGCGCCACGAAGGAGCGCCTCGTCCAGGCGATCCGCGAGGTGCGCGGCCCGCACGCGGCGACCGACCCGAACGCCGAGGACCAGTATCAGGCGCTCGAGAAGTTCGGCAACGACCTGACGCAGCGTGCTCGCGAGGGCAAGCTCGACCCGGTCATCGGCCGCGACGACGAGATCCGTCGCGTGATGCAGGTGCTCAGCCGCCGGACGAAGAACAACCCGGTCCTGATCGGCGAGCCGGGCGTCGGCAAGACCGCGATCGTCGAGGGCCTCGCGCAGCGCATCGTCAACGGCGACGTGCCCGAGTCGCTCAGGAACAAGCGCCTGATGGCGCTCGACATGGGCGCCCTGATCGCCGGCGCGAAATACCGCGGCGAGTTCGAGGAGCGGCTGAAGGCGGTGCTGAACGAGGTCACCGCCGCCGAGGGCTCGATCATCCTGTTCATCGACGAGATGCACACGCTGGTCGGCGCGGGGAAGGCCGACGGGGCGATGGACGCCTCCAACCTGCTCAAGCCGGCCCTGGCGCGCGGTGAACTGCACTGCGTCGGCGCGACCACGCTCGACGAGTACCGCAAGCACATCGAGAAGGACCCGGCGCTGGAGCGGCGCTTCCAG
>JBKJRO010000035.1:0-24043 GCA_046594555.1 Solirubrobacteraceae bacterium | reverse complement strand
GTTGGCCCCCTGGGCCAACTCCCGTCTGTTCTGAGCGTCGCGCGGCCCGCCAGGGCCAACCAGCACCCGCCACAAGAAACCACCAGTGGGACGTTGGCCCCCTGGGCCAACTCCCGTCTGTTCTGAGCGTCGCGCGGCCCGCCAGGGCCGGGCGACGCTCAGAACAGCTGGTTTTCGCCGCCGAAGACCTCGGAGACCGAGTCGTCGGTGAAGATGCGGCGAATCGAGTCCGTCAGCAGGTCGGCACAACTGAGGACCCGGATGTTGTCCGGAGCCCCGCGGCGCAGCGGGATTGTGTCGGTGACGACGATCTGCTCGAACGGCGAGGCGGCGAGGTTCTCGAACGCCTTGCCGCTGAGGACGGGGTGCGTGGCGGCGGCGAAGACCCGCGAGGCGCCCGCATCCTTGACCGTCTGCCCCGCGGCCTTGAGCGTGCCGGCGGTGTCGATCATGTCGTCGACGATGAGCGCGGTCTTGTCGCGCACGTCACCGATGATGTAGCCGATCTCCGCGACCTGCTGAGCCGGGCGCTCCTTGTCGAGGATCGCCAGCTCGGCGCCGATCTTCGAGGCGAACTTCTTGTTCAGCTTGACGCGGCCGGCGTCCGGCGCGACCACGACGAGGTCCTGCAGCCCGAGGTCGTCGAAGTACCGCGTCAGCATCATCGCAGCGGTCATGTGATCGACGGGGATCTGGAAGAAGCCCTGGACCTGGCCGGCGTGCAGGTCCATCGTCAGGACGCGGTCGGCACCGGCGGACTCGAGCATCCGGGCGACCAGACGCGCGGTGATCGGCTCGCGCGGCGCGCTCTTCTTGTCCTGGCGCGAATAGCCGAACCACGGCGTCACCGCGATCACGCGATGGGCGCTCGCGCCGACGGCCGCGTCGATCATCACCAGCAGTTCCATCAGCGAGTCGTTGGCGCTGATGCCGGTGTGCGCGTTGCCGCACGTCGGCTGGATGATGAAGACGTCGGCGCCGCGGATCGACTCCTCGTAGCGGCAGTAGACCTCGCCGTTGGAGAACGTCTTCAGCACGACCGGACCGAGGTCGACGCCGAGCTTGTCGGCGATCTTCAGGCTCAGGTCCGGGTTGGCCCGCCCCGAGAAGAGCATGAGCCGCTTGTCGTACGTGATCGGAAGGCTCGTGTTCATCAGCGCGCTCGTCTCCGGGGTCGACGCGGACGAGAGTGTAGGTCCGGCGGCGGCAGCCATGGGGTCAGGCCCCCTCGTCGCGCTGCGCGGCGCGCCGTTCGTCGTACCCCTCGAGGTTCGACTGGCGCTCGCGAGCGATGCCCAGCGCCCCCTCCGGCACGTCGCCGGTGATGACCGACCCGGCCGCCGTCCATGCCCGGTCGCCGACCGTCAGCGGCGCGACGTACGAGACGTGCACGGACCCGCGCACGCCCGCGCCGATCGTGGTGCGGTGCTTCCTGACGCCGTCGTAGTTCGCGGTGATCGACCCCGCGCCGAGGTTCGACCCCGGCCCCACATCGGTGTCGCCGAGGTAGGACAGGTGCGGCACCTTGGTCCCCTCGCCGATGTCGGAGTTCTTGATCTCCACGAACGTCCCGACCTTCGCCCGCTCGCGCAGCAGCGTCCCGGGCCGCAGGTAGGCGAACGGCCCGACGCTTGCGCCCGCCCGCACCTCGCACTCCACGAGGTACGCGTGCAGCACCTTCGCGCCGTCGCCGATGACGGCGTCCGTGACGGTCGAGCCCGGCCCGACGACGCAGCCCGCGCCGATCCGGGTCGCGCCACGCAGGACGGTGAACGGCTCGATCACGCTGTCGGCGCCGATCTCGACGGTGGCGTCGATCACGACCGACCCCGGGTCGGTGATGTCGACGCCGGCGCGCAGGTGCGCCTCGACGATCCGGCGCCGCGCCAGTTCGCGGACGTGGGCCAGGTGGACGCGGTCGTTGACGCCGAGCACGATCGCCGGATCGTCCACGACGTGCGCCTGGACGCGGCCGCCGCCCTCGCGCAGCAGTGCCAGCGCGTCGGTCAGGTAGAGCTCGCCCTGGGCGTTGTCGGCGCTGAGCCGGGGCAGCACGTCGCGCAGCGCGGCGGGCTCGAACACGTAGACGCCGCTGTTGATCTCGCGGATCGCGAGGTCCGCGTCCGTGGCGTCACCCACGGTCTTGGTCTCGACGATCCGCTCGACGCCCCCGTCCGAGCCGCGGACGATGCGCCCGTACCCGGCCGGATCGTCGAGGACGGTCGTCGCGACCGTCGCGACGGCGCCGGCGGCGACATGCGCCTCGACGAGGGCGCTGATCGTCGCCGCGCCGATCAGCGGGACATCGCCCGACAGCACGACGACGGGCGCGTCGCCGGTGAGCAGGCCGGCGGCCGCCGCGAGCGCCCCCCCGGTCCCGTTGGCGACCGGCTGCACGGCGATCACGACGTCCTCGAACACGGCGTCCAGTGGCTGGTCGGGACCGTCGACCAGGATCACGGTGCCGGCGCCCGCGGCGCGGGCTGCGGCGACCGGCCAGGCGATCATCGGCAGGCCGCACAGGTCGTGCAGCACCTTCGGCGTCGCCGAGCGCATGCGCGTCCCCTGTCCGGCTGCCAGGACGACGACGGTGGGAGCGGTCACGGGCGCATCGTAGACGCCCGCCGACGGTGATCGACGGCCGTCCTACTGGGGGGCAGGGATTCGAACCCTGGCTCTCGGCTCCAAAGGCCGATGTGCTGCCGTTACACCACCCCCCAACGGGTGGGCGGTGCAGACGTTAGGGACCCGGCCAGCGGATCGCGACTCAGGCGCCCGGAGCGTCCTCGGAGGTGTGCTCGTGGTCGGCCTCGCCGTACTCCACGCTCCCGGCCTCCTCGGCCGGGAAGGCGTCGCGCAGCGGCGACCGGCCCTCCCAGTTCTCGGCGTTGCGGACGAGGAGCTCCTCGGCCTGCTCGAAGCCCTCGGCCTCGCCGCCGCCGGCCTCTTCAACCGGGCGACGCTCCTCGCGACGGCGTTCCAGGAAGTCGTTCATGAAACGGTTTTACTCCATGTCGAGCGTCGCTGCATCCGTTGTCGCCCGCAACCCGCGCAGGTTGCCGAGCTGGGCCGCGAGCGCGGCGGGGGCGAGCGGATCCAGCGCGAGGGCCAGCGCGTCGGCCGCGGTCGCCAGGCGCCGCTCGTGGCGGGCCGCGGCGAGGTCCAGGCCGCGCGCGTGGGCCGCGGCCATCAGCGCCTCGAACGGCGCGCCGGCGAGCTCGAGCAGGTCCGGGTCGGTGACGGCGAAGGCCAGGAGGTACGGCGTGGCGTCGTGCGTCGCGCCGACGATGACGCCCGCACCGGCGGCCAGGTCGGCCCGGACGAGCTCGGCGTGCGCGGGGCCCAGCGACGGCACGTCGGGCGCGACCAGGACGACGGGGCCCGCGTGATCGCGCAGCGCCATCAGCGCCGCCGCCGGAGTCGTCGCCTCGAACGCACGGTCCGGCGCCGCGAGCGCCACCCAGCGACGCGCGACATCCCGCAGCTCGAGGCGCAGGCGCTGCGCCGCGCCGGGCCCGACGACGCGGTCCAGCTCCGGGTCGCGCGGGGCCGCGAGGGTGTCGAGGACGACGGCCGCGAGCGGGTCGCCGCTCACGTCAGTCCCACGTGATGCTCGCGCCCACGGGACCGAGCTCCGCGGGGTCGATCCGGTCCAGGGCCCCCGCGAGCGTTCCGGCGAAGCGCTCGGCGCTGACGCCGATCAGCCGCACGAGCTCGGCCACCGGCGTGGCCTCGCCGGCGACGCCGTTGGCATGGTCGGTCACGAACCCGAGCGCCGCGTACGGGATGCCGGCCTCGCCCGCGAGGACCGTCTCGGGCCCGGCCGTCTGGCTGACGGCGCTGACGCCGGCGCTCGCGAGCAGGCGGATCTCGGCGGCGGTGTTGAAGCGCGGCCCGTCGACGTGGCCGTAGCAGCCGCCGTCCCGCACGTCGTGCCCGAGGTCGCGAGCGGCACCCAGCAGCGCGCGGCGCAGGTGCTCGTGGAACGGCCGCTCGAACACCCAGTGCCCGCGCCCCGGAGCGCCCGGCTCGGTGTGGAGGGTGCAGAGCGAGCCGTCGGGCAGGCGGTTGGACTGGAACCAGAGGTCGTCGAACACCACCAGCTCGCCGAGTCCGAGCGTCGGATCCACGGCCCCGCAGACGGTCACCGCGAGGATCGCGTCGACCCCGGCGTCGCGCAGCGCGGCGACGTTCGCCCGGTGCTCGACCTGGTGCGAGACGCGCGCGTGACCCGTCCCGTGCCGCGAGACGTGGACGATCTCGGTGGCGCCGAGCGTCCCACGCGTCAGCTCGACGGCCCCGAACGCCGTGTCGGCACTCGCGGGCTCACGCAGGCGCAGGCGCGGGACCTCGTACATCCCCGATCCCGTGAGCAGTCCGACGCGCATGCGCCGGATCGTACGCGGGCGCCAGTCAGGTCGCGGGCGCGGGCGCGGGCGCCTCGGCCGGGGCTCCCACACCGCCCGTCTCCGGTTCCGGCGGCGCGGGCGCGTCGGCCGGCGACGGATCGATCGGCGACGTGGGCGCGGTCACGGGGTCCACGGTCGGCACCGGGTCGGGCGAGGGCACCGGGTCGGGCGCCGGGGCCGGATCGCTCGCGACCGGCGGGTCCACGGGGGCCGCCGGATCGCCGGGGGTCGTCCCCAGGCCGGGCTGGTCGCCCGGATCGGCGGCGGGCGGCGTGTCGGGCGGCGTCGCCACCGGCGGCGTGTCCGCGCCGTCCCCGCCCTCGGCGACGGCCGGGTCGCCGACGGCCCCGGCGGGATCCTTGCCCCCGTCCGGGGTGCCGGTGCCCGGGCCGAATGCCTGCGGCGTTCCGGAGTCCGGGGACGCCGGCGCCAGGCCGCCGTCCGCGGAGTTCAGCGGGTTCGCCCCGCTCGACTGCTCGACGCCGTCGGGTGTTCCGTCACCGTCGGAGTCGCTGCTCGTCGGGTTGGTCCCGAGCTGCTGCTCGACCGCGGTCGGGATGCCGTCACCGTCCGGATCGGTCTTGGAGATGGTGCCCGCCGACGGGCCCTGGACCCCGCCCGCGACGCCGGGGGCGGTCAGGCCTCCGCCGGAGGCGGCGCCGGGACCGCGTGCGACCGCGGGGCCTGCGCCGCCCAGGACGAGGGTGCCCGGAGCGCTGCCCGGGACCAGGCGCAGCCCGGCGCCGAGGACGCCGGGGCCGCCGAGCAGGCGCGCGGCGGACAGCCGCTGCTGTCCGGTGATCGGCTTCGGCACGTCCTCCACCACGAGGCGCTGGGCCGCGACCTGCGGGCCCTCGGGCCATGCGTGGAAGCCCAGGACAAAGCGGTCGAGGGCTGTGAGGCTGCCCCAGATGAGGGTGACGCCGACGCCGACGCCGGCGAGGGCGGCTGCTCCGGCGCGGCGGTTGGCCGGGGAGCCGGCGAACGCGGGGGTGAACGGGGTGACAGGCGGCATTACTCCAGGGATCGGCCCTGTCTGAACCGCGCTTGAGGGGGTCCAGCTGAATGATCGATAGCCGGGTGGCCGCCTCGCCGAACGCGCAGCAAAGCTGCAGGCGCGGTGGCCACCGTGTCGGCGAGCGGTCGTCTGGGCGCGGTCAGCGGGGACGCGGGACGCGGCCGCCCGCAGCGCCGGCCTCGCTGGCCGGCCCGCCGCGGTGCACGATGCCCAGGACGCGCATCGCCTTGAGCCCGAGGCTGAGCCGTTCGCGGCCGTCCGTCGACCCGACGTCCAGGCCCGACAGTTCCCGGACGCGCTCCAAGCGGTAGCGGACGGTGTGCCGGTGGGTGAACAGGCGCTGCGCCGTCCCGGCGACGTTCCCATCAGCCTCCAGGAACGCCGCGACCGTCGCGACGAGGTCTGTCTCGTACTGCTCGTCGTAGGCGACGAGCGGCTCGACGGTCTCGGCGTAGAACCGCTGCAGCTCCCCCGGGTCCTCGACCATCGCCGACAGCAGCAGGCGGTAGGCCCCGGTCTCGTCGAACCCGAGCACCGGGCGCTCGGCGTCGCCCTCGGCGACGTTGGCGGCCAGCAGCGCCTCGCTCGCAGCCCGGTACAGCTCGCCGGGATCCGAACACGGGCGGCTGCGCCCGATCGTGAACGAGTGGCCCTGCAGTCCCGACTCGAGCTCGCGGCGGACCGTGTCCGCGGCGCGGGTCCCCTCCTCCTCGGCGGTACCCGGGAGCAGGACGAGGACCTCGTCGCCGGGCAGTTCCTGACGCTCGGTCAGGGCGGCGATGGCGGCCGGCGCGACGCCGCGGGCTCCGCGCTCGACGAGGGCCAGGGCGCGCGCGCGGCGCCCGTCGCCGCCGGCGACGTGGGCGTGCACGCGGACGACGAGCATCGTCGCGCCGGACTCGACGTCGATCCCGAGGGCCGCGGCGCCCTCGACGACCGCCGCAGGATCGGACAGCTCGCGGCGCAGCAGGCCGATGAGGAAGGCGGCCGAGGCCTCGGCCGACGCGCGCTCGGGAGCGCGCAGGCGCTCGACCTCAGAGGCGATGATCGTCGTGATCAGCCGCAGCGCGACGACGTCCGGCTCGCCGCGGGTGCGCAGGCGGAGCGTGCCGACCAGCTCGTCGGCGACCTTCAGTTCCAGCGTCTCCACGCCCTCGGCCCCCGCGAGCAGGGCCCGCTCGTCGGCGCTGGACCTCGCGGCCACGGCGACGACCTGCCCCGTCTGGTCGGACAGGACCATGCTCGCCTCGAGCGCCCTGGCAGCGGCGCGGACCACCTCGGGCAGTCCCGCGCCGGAGGCGACCGCATCCGTGACGGCGTCGAGCGCCGCCAGGTCCAGCCGTACGCCTGCGCGGTCGCCGCCCGACATCGGGGTGGATGGTAGGTCGTCAGCCCGCCCGGAGAGCGGGCGCTCGGGCGCTACGGCGCCAGGCGATCCCAGAACCAGACGACCGCGGCGCCGAGCGCGACGCCGGCGAGCATGAAGCCGGCGAGGCTGTAGAGCGACAGGAACGCCGCTGCGGCGCGCTCCCAGAGGGTCGAATACGACTGCCACGCGGGCATGGCGAGCAGGCCCAGCCATGCCGCCAGGCCGAACACGCCGCAGCACGCGGCGACGAGGACGATGATCGACTCGTTGGTCATGCGCGACCTCCATTCTGCCGCAGTGTGGTGACGACGAGCAGCACGACCGCGACACCCGCGTACCCGAGCGCGCCGGCGCCCGCCCCGGCGACGACGTCGGACAGCCAGTGCACCCGCAGCAGGACCCGCGTCGCCGCGACGACCACGACGACGCCGATCGCCACCGTGATCAGCGCCACGCCGCGCAGCCGGAGCGCCGGGATCGCGCGCATCGCGACCACCGCCAGCGCCACCCAGGCGACGGCGTGTGCGGTGTGGCCGGACGGGAACGCCGAGCCGCCGGCAGGCACCAGCGCGTCCGCCGGGCGCGGACGATCCGTGTCCGCCTTGGCGAGGTGCACGAACGCGTGGACGATGACGGTGCCGGCGACGAGCACGGTCGCGTCCGACCAGCGCCGCCGGGCCGCCAGCGCGAGCGCGCCGAGCAGGACGACCGCGGCGATCACGGTGGTGCCGCCCAGCTGCGTGAGCAGCTTCGACGCCTCGACGAGCGCGTCGCCGGGCGACAGGTCCTGCGTCCAGCGGTGGACCATCCTGTCCGCGGGGCCCAGCTCGCCCTGCCCCGCGGTGATCCAGCCGCCGATGAACGCGAAGCTCCCGGCCGCGGCGACTGCCAGGAGGGTCGTCAGCTCGAGGCCCAGGTCGCCCGGTGTCAGCCGGTTCCAGAGGAACCGCGCCGGGCCGCGCAGCCAGCGTACGAGCGGCGCGAGGGGGCGCAGCAGCGGGTGGTCCAGCGCCGCGTCGAACCGGCGCTCGAGCTCGCGGCGGTGCTCCTCGATGCGCAGCCGGCGCACCGTGAGCGTCACGCCGACGACGACGCTGATCGCCACGCCCAGGCCCAGCGCCCCGGTCTTCGCGATCGCCAGCACCGTGTCGAGGCTCTGCCAGAACAGGTATCCCAGGACGAGGAAGGTGGACGTCCACAGCCCCGCGCCGAGAACGTCGTAGGGGAAGAACCGCCGGAACGGCATCCGGCCGCTGCCCGCCAGGAACGGCGCGACGGCCCGGACGATGCCGACGAACCGCCCGAGGAAGATCGCCTTGCCCCCGTGACGCTCGAAGAACGCCTCGACCTTCACGATCCGCGGCTCGGCCATCCCGAACCGCGGGCCGTGGCGAAGCAGGAACGCCCGGCCCTTGCGGCGGCCGAGCTCGAAGCTGACGCAGTCGCCCAGGACGGCGCAGGCCCAGGCGATGCCGATGACGGTGACGAGGCTGATCCGGCCTTGCCCGGCGACCACGCCGCCGACGATCAGCGCCGTCTCGCCCGGTGCGAGCAGGCCGACGAACGCCCCGGTCTCCAGGAACGCGAGCACCCCGACGAGCAGGTACGTCCAGCGCCCCAGGCTCTCGCCGACGCTGACGAGCGCATGCTCCAGGTTCGGCAGCTTCACGACGCCGGTGCCGTAGACGACCAGGGCGGCGACGACGAGCGCACCACCGGCGATCAGCGTCGGTTCGAGCGAGCGGCGACGACGAACGAGCCCGGCCGACAGCACGAGCGCGAAGACCAGCGGCCAGATCTTCACGGGGCGAGGTCCTGCGCGGTCGGCGGAGCCGCCAGCGAGTACCACGGCTCGGCCACGATCGGCGGCAGCTCGCGGCCGCCGAGCTGGGTCGCCGCGGTCCGCGCGCGCTCGGCGTCGGGGTAGATCGCGGCAATCGTCGGACCCGACCCGCAGACGAACGCGGCGAGCGCGCCCGTGCCGCGTGCGTCGTCCAGCGTCCACTGCAGCTCCGGCATCAGCGAGCAGGCCGCCGCCTCGAGGTCGTTCACGAGCAGCTCGTCCGGCGGCAGCGACGCGCCGCTCGCGAGCGCCACGTCCAGCGCGCCGCGGCGGCGCTCCAGGTCGGCGATCTCGCGCGGGAGGCCCAGGCGGTCGGCCTCGTGGAAGACGTCAGGCGTGCGCAGCCCCTGCGCGGCGCGCAGGACGAGCACCGCGAACGGAACCGGATCGGGCAGCGGGTAGAGCCGCTCCCCCGCGCCGGTCGCCAGGTAGCGGCGCGGCCGCACCTGGGCCGGCACGTCAGCCCCCAGACGGGCGGCGATCTCGCGCAGCAGCCGGTCGTCGCGCAGGCCCGCGGCGCGAGCCGCCAACCGCAGGGTCGCGGCGGCGTCGGCCGAGCCGCCGGCCATGCCCGCCGCGACAGGGATCCGCTTGTCGATCACGATGCGCACGGGCGCACCGGTCCAGTCGGCGCGCTCGCGGAACGCCGCCAGCGCGGCCGCCGCCAGGTTGTCGCCCGCGACGCCCGGGCACACGACCTCGTCGTGCGCGAGGCCGAGGCCGGCGGGCTCCAGGCGGACGCGGTCGCACAGCGACAGCGGCTGCATGACGGTCACGATCTCGTGCCGCCCGTCCTCGCGCACCGGGCCGAGGATCAGGCCGAGGTTGATCTTCGCCGGCGCGTCCTCGTGCAGCGAGCTCATCGCGACGTCACCCCTCGATCAGCTCCAGCAGCCGCGGGTACTCCTCCGGCGCGAGCCGCTCGGCGCGCTCGTCGGCGGGATGCCCGAGCTCGACGAGCGCGGCGCGGGCGCGGTCGCGCACGCCGCGGTCGGCGCCGCCGAACGCCGGCGCCAGGTCCAGCGACCGCGCCAGCGCCTTGCGCCGGTGGGCGAACGCGGCGCCCACGAGCGCCCGGACCCGCGGCGAGGCCGCAGGCCCCGTCCGGTCCAGGCGCACCAGGACCGAGTCGACGTTCGGCACGGGGAAGAACACCGAGCGGGCAACCCCGCGCTCCACGCGCACGTCGCAGGCGAGCCCCGCGATCACCGACGGCACGCCGTACAGCTCGTCGCCGGGGCCGGCGGCCAGGCGCCGGCCGACCTCCTTCTGCGTCATCACCACCCACCGCGTCACGTGCTCGAGCTCCTCGATGGTGCGCAGCGTCGCAGACGCAGCGATGCCGTACGGGAGATTCGCGATGACCTTCGTCGGCGCGGGGTCCAGCGCGGCGAGGTCCAGCGCCATCGCATCGCCGACGTGCAGCGTCGTCTGAGGGAACGGCGCGAGCGCCTCCTCCAGCGCCGGGACGAGTGCCGGATCGATCTCGACGACGTGCGTGTGCCGCGCTCGCGCGGCCAGGTGCTCGCTCAGCACGCCGAGCCCGCCGCCGATCTCCAGCACCACGTCGTCCGGCCCCAGGTCGGCCAGGCGCTCGATCACGCCGAGGATGTTCGAATCGACGAGGAAGTTCTGCCCGAGGTCGCGCTTGGGCCGCAGCCCGTACTCGCGCAGGCGGCGCAGGCTCGGCTGGGTCGGCGCGGGACGGTCGGTCACCAGCCGAACAGCTCCACCGCGTTGCGCTCGACCAGTGCGTCCAGCTCGGCGTACTCCAGGCCGCGCCGCTCGGCGACGAAGCGCGCGGTGTGGACGACGAACGCCGGCTGGTTGCGCTCCTTGCGCACCGCCTGCGGCGTCAGGTACGGCGCGTCGGTCTCCACGAGCAGCCGGTCGGCGGGAACGCGCGCGACGCAGTCCGCCAGCGCCTGGGCCTTGGGGTACGTGACGTTGCCGGCGAACGAGAACCACCAGCCCGCCGCGATGCACTCGGCCAGGCGGTCGGGCATCGAGAAGCAGTGCAGGATCACGCGGACGCCGCCCGCGCGCTCGCGCAGCACCGCGATCGTGTCGTCGGCGGCCTCCCGGGTGTGGATCACCAGCGGCTTGCCGGTCTGGCGCGCCAGCTCGATCTGGGCGTGGAACGCCCGCAGCTGGTCGGCGCGCGGCGCGCGGTCGCGGAAGTAGTCCAGGCCGGTCTCGCCGATCGCGCGGCACCGTTCGTGGGCCGCCAGCGCCGCGAGGTCCGCGGCGTCCGCGGCGGTGAAGCCCTCGGCGGCGTTGGGATGCCGGCCGACCGCCGCGTAGACCTCAGGGAACCGCTCGGCGGCCGCCAGGGCGGTCCGGTTGCTCTGCGCGTCCATGCCGATCGTGAGCATCCGCGTGACACCCACGGCGGTGGCGGCGGCCACCAGCGCCGTGTTGTCCGGCTCGCAGGAGTCCAGGTGCGTGTGGCTGTCGATCACGGCGGCTCAGACGTGCTTGGGGAACAGCGGCTCGAGCTCGGCGACCGCCCCGACGCGGCCGGCGCCCAGGCCCGCCGCGCCGTAGCCGATCTCCGGCGCGCCGAGCGTGGCCAGCAGCTTCTCGCTCGTGGCCGGCAGCCACGGGTGCAGCAGGACGGTCAGGCAGCGGATGCCCTCGGCGAGCGTCGCGAGGACCATGTCGAGCTGGCGCGCCGACGCCTCGTCCTTGGCCAGCTGCCACGGCGCCTGCTCCTCGACGTAGCGGTTCAGGCGCCGCACGCGGGTCCAGATCTCGTCGAGCGCCTGCGTCACCTCGGCGCGGTCCAGGAGGTCCGCGACGAGGCCCGCGAGGCCGTCGAAGTCCGCGTCGACCGACGGGTCGTGCGGCACCTGCGGGACCTCGCCGCCGCGATAGCGGTGGACCATCGCGACCGCGCGGCTCGCGAGGTTGCCGTAGTCGTTGGCCAGCTCGCGCTCGTAGCGCTCCTCGAACGCCTGCGTGGAGACCGACCCGTCCTGGCCGAACGAGACGTCGCGCAGGAGGTAGAAGCGCAGCGCGTCGGAGCCGTAGCGGTCGATCACCGCGAACGGGTCCAGGACGTTGCCCAGCGACTTGCTCATCTTCTCGCCGTCCATCAGCAGGAAGCCGTGGACGAAGATGTGGCGCGGGACCTCCAGGCCGGCGGCCATGAGGAACGCCGGCCAGTAGATCGTGTGGAACTTCAGGATGTCCTTGCCGATCAGGTGGTACGTGGCCGGCCAGAACGTGTCGGTCAGGTCCTCGCCCTCACGCGCGTAGGAGAGCGCGGTCACGTAGTTCAGGAGCGCGTCCCACCAGACGTAGACGACCTGGTCCGGATCCCAGGGCACCCGGACGCCCCAGTCGAGGTTGGCGCGGCTCAGCGAGACGTCCTGCAGGCCGCCCTTGATGAACGACAGCGCCTCGTTGTACCGCGTGCGCGGCCGGACGATGTCGGGGCGCTCGGCGAACAGGCGCTCCAGCGGCTCCTGAAAGGCGGACAGGCGGAAGAACCAGTTGTGCTCATGCTCGCGCGTCAGCGTGATCTTGTGGATCGGGCAGGTGTTGCCCTCGGCGATCTCCGACTCGTTCTTGAAGTCCGCGCAGCGCGGGCAGTACCAGCCCTCGTAGACCCCCTCGTACACGTGCCCGTTGGCGCGGACGCGCTCCAGGATCTCCTGCACCTTCGCGCCGTGCTCGGCGTCACTCGTGCGGATGAAGAAGTCGTTCGACGCACCGAGCTTCGGCGCCAGCGCCTTGAAGCGCTCGGCGTTGCGGTCGGCCAGTTCCTGCGGTGTCACCCCCTCGCGCTCGGCGGCCTGCGCGACCGGCTCGCCGTGCTCGTCGGTGCCCGTGAGGAAGAACACCTCGTCGCCCCGCTGGCGGTGGTGACGGGCCAGGACGTCGGCCGCGATCGTGGTGTACGCGTGCCCCAGGTGGGGGGCGGCGTTGACGTAGTAGATCGGGGTTGTGACGTAGAACGCGTTGCCGGGCATCGCCCGGCAACGCTAGCGCCCTCTGTGATCGCGGATCTCGTGGCGCCTGAGGCCACCCGGAATTCGGCCCGCCCGCCAGTACCGCTGGTACAGCACCCGGACCGCGTGCGGCCTCATCCATCCACGATCTCGCTCCTGTTGGTGGTGCACGCTGGTTCGGGCGGCCATGTGGCCGCCCTTACTTGGTGCCTGCTGTTGGGGCCGGCGCCTTGCTCTTCGCTTCGTGCGCACCTTCGTACAGCGTGTTGGCTTGGAGACCGGTCATGCCCGCGATGACGGTGGCGGCGGTTCTGGGGCGGGCGCCGGCGTCGATGAGCTTGCGGACGGCGTCGATGGCCGCGGCGCTGTCGGCGGCGCCGGCCTGCGCGGCGCCGATCACGAGCACGACCTCGCCGCGGACCTCGGCGTGGGTGTAGCGCTCGGCGAGCTCGGCGGCCGCGCCGCGGACGACCTCCTCGTGGAGCTTGGTCAGCTCGCGGCAGACCGCCACCGGCCGCTCCGGATCCAGCTCCGCCAGCACGGCGAGCGTCGCCGCGACCCGCCGCGGCGACTCGAACGCCACGAGCGTCTCCTCGCTCGCCAGCACGGTCAGCAGCTCCCCGCGCTTGCGCGGCAGGAAGCCGACGAAGCGCCAGACCTCGGCGGGCAGGCCGCTGGCGACGAGCGCCGTCAGCGCCGCGCTCGGCCCCGGAAGCACCTCGACCGCCAGCCCCGCGGCGATCGCGGCCTGGACCAGGACGGCCCCCGGATCGCTGACGAGCGGCATCCCCGCGTCGCTGACCAGCGCGACGACCTCGCCGGCCAGCATCCGCCCGACGAGCTTCGGCGCGGCCCGGCGCTCGGCGTGCGCGTCGTACCGCACGCGTTCGGCGTCGACCCCGTGCCGATCGAGCAGGACCTTGGTCGTCCGCGTGTCCTCGCAGGCGATGACGCTCGCCTCGCGCAGCGCGCCGAGCGTCCGCAGCGTGATGTCCTCGAGGTTGCCGATCGGCGTCGGGCAGACCACCAGCCGGCCGGGACGCGTCACCGCTTGCCGAACTCCTCGAACGCCAGCACGGCCGCGCCGAGCAGCCCGGCCTCGGCGCCGAAGTGCGCGGGCACGATCCGCACCGCGTCGCGCAGCGACGGCATGGCGTGCCGCTCGACCTCGCGCCGCGCGGGGTCCAGCAGCAGGTCGCCGGCCGCGATCGCCCCGCCGCCGACGACGAGGACCTCGGGGTTGAAGATGTTGACCAGGGTGACCATCCCGGCGCCCAGGCGATGTCCGACCAGCTCGACCGCGAAGCGGGCCGCCTCGTCGCCGTCGTGGGCGAGCTCGCCGCCCCGGGCGCCCGTGATCGCCCGCCCGGCGGCCAGCTCGCGACCCAGTGCCGAGTCCGGCTCGCGCTCGGCGAACTGCTGACCGGCGCGACCGATCGCGTTGCCGGAAGCGAACCACTCGAAGTGGCCGTTGCCCGGGCAGGTGCCGCCGCACGGCGGACCGTCGATCTCGACGACCATGTGTCCCAGCTCCGGCGCGCCGCCGGTGCTGCCGCGCAGCAGCCGGCCGTCGACGACCACCCCGCCGCCGACCCCGGTTCCCACCGTCAGCATCACGGCGTGTCGCGCGTCCTTCGCGGCGCCGTGGCGCCATTCGGCGAGCATCGCGCAGTTGGCGTCGTTGTCGACCGCGACGCGCAGGCCGAGGCGCTCCTCCATCACCGGCGCGAACCGGACCCCCACGAGCGGCAGGTGCGGGCAGGCGGCGATCTGGTCGGTGCGGCGGTCGAGGATCGCCGGCAGGCCGAACCCGACGCCGAGCACGTCACCGTCGGCGGCGGCCGCCGCCTCCTGAACGACCTCGGCGAGCAGGTCCAGCAGGCTCTGGGTGTCGTGCCCCTGCGAGGGCCGCTGGACGCGATGGCGCACGCCCAGGTCGGCATCGACCGTCCCGGCCAGGATCTTGGTGCCGCCGACGTCGACGCCGATGACGCATGGTGCCGCCACGACCGCCACCATATCCCCGATGTCCCCCGACCCTCCACGTCCGGCGGACCGGGGACCGCAGCCGGCGCCCGAGTACCGCGTCTACCGGTCGCGCCCCCGGCTGCTCGGCGACCGGGACCCCGGGGCCGGGCCCGCGGAGCGTCCCGGCGCGCAGCAGTCGGCGCCGCCGTCGCCGCGAAGCCCGCGCGGGCGCCCCGGCCTGCGCCGGGCCGGCATCTGGATCCTCAGGGCCCTCGCGTTCTGGGTCCTGCTGTCGGGCGTGCTGTTCCTGTTCAGCGCGCAGTTCCTGCAGGACCGCGTCAGCCAGGCGACGCGCGACCAGCTGACGAGCGGCGGGACGCCGGTCTTCGGCGCCTCGACGATCCTCGTGCTCGGGTCCGACGAGCGCGCGCCCGGATCCAAGGAGCCCGGCGCGCGGACGAGCGGCCCGAGCCGCTCGGACTCGATCCAGCTCCTGCGGATTGGCGGCGGGCACAGCGCCAAGCTGTCGATCCCGCGCGACATGGCGGTGCCGATCGCGGGCCACGGCGTCGACAAGGCCAACGCGGCCTACGCCTACGGCGGCTCGGCGCTCGCGGTGCGGACCGTCAAGGAGTTCCTGGGCATCGACGTCGACCACGTCGTCGTGGTGAACTTCGAGAAGTTCCCCGAGCTGATCGACGCGATGGGCGGCGTCGGCTACTCCGGCGGCTGCGTCGTGTCGCGCATCAACGGCGGCTTTCGCAACGGCGGCTACACGCTGCGCCTGCGCGCCGGGACGAGCCACATCGACGGCCGCCAGGCGCTCGCTCTGGCCCGCACGCGCCACAACGACTGCAACCGCAGCGAGGGCGACCTGACGCGCGCCCGGCGCCAGCAGAAGCTGATGTCCGCGATCAAGTCGCGCACCCTCTCCCCCTCCGGCTTCGGGCGCTGGCCGCTGATCGCCCTGCGCGCCCCGCAGACGCTGTCCACCGACATGGGTGCCGCGGGGCTCAGCGGCCTGATGGCGACGCTCGCGACGTCCGGCAACGCCCCGCCCCGCATCCTGCGCCCGACCGGCACTGCGACGCTGGCGAACGGCGGTGCCGCGCTGACGATCACCGACGCCTCCAAGCGCCGGCAGGTTGCGCGGTTCCTGGCGCGCTGACCGCGTGCCGTCAGGAGGGCTTCTTGGAGCCCTCGGACTTCGGTTTGGGCTTCGCGTCCGACGTGGCCTCGGTCTTCTTCTTGTCGGCGGCCTTGTCGGCCATCTTCGCGTCGTGCTTGTCGGCGCCGTCGCTCGCCGACTTCTCCAGTTCGCGGTTGCGGCGCTTGGTGCCGTAGTCCGTGTTGTGAAAGCCCTTGCCCTTGAAATGGATGGCGATGGGATGGAAGACGCGGGTCACCGGGACGCCGGTCTCGGGCTCCTTCGTCAGCGTGTCGTCCATGATCGACTGCATGACCTCGAACGTCGTCCCGTCCGGGCGGCGGTATTCGTAGATCGGCATACGCGAACAGGATAGAGCGAGGCACCGGCGTGTCCTTGGCACTCCGGACACGAGAGCGCCAGCGCCGCCCCGCCGACGTTCGCTGTGAGTTTCTCGGGCTATTCCCGAGAAACTCACAGCGAAGCACTGGAAGCTGGCTGCTTTGTGGCACGCGGAGAGCGGATCGTGGCGGCAGACCGACACGTGCAAGTCCGGCGAGCGCGACGGGCGCGGCGAGGCGCCTGGCGAACACGCAGAACTTCCGGATGCTTCCACTAGATTCCCGCCCATGCCCGCCGACGTCGTGACCATGGACAAGATCGTGGCGCTCTGCAAGCGCCGCGGATTCATCTTCCCCTCCTCGGAGATCTACGGCGGCCTCGGCTCGACCTACGACTACGGCCACTACGGCGTGCTGCTGAAGAGCAACGTCAAGAACGAGTGGTGGCGCGCGATGCTGACGCGCGACGACATCGTCGCGCTGGACTCGGCGATCCTCCAGCACCCGCGCGTCTGGGAGGCCAGCGGCCACCTCGCCGGCTTCACCGACCCGATGGTCGACTGCCGCACCTGCAAGGGCCGCTTCCGCGCCGATCACGTCGGCGAGCTGCAGTGCCCGCAGAAGCCGTCCAAGGCCCCGGGCGAAGGCCCCGACTGCGACCTGACCGAGGCCCGCGACTTCAACCTCATGTTCGAGACGACGGTCGGCCCCGTGAAGGAATCGGGGTCGACCGCGTACCTGAGGCCGGAGACCGCGCAGGGCATCTTCATCAACTTCAAGAACGTCCTGCAGTTCTCCCGCAAGAAGCCGCCGTTCGGCATCGCGCAGGTCGGCAAGTCGTTCCGCAACGAGATCACACCGGGCAACTTCATCTTCCGCACGCGCGAGTTCGAGCAGATGGAGATGGAGTTCTTCGTGCCGCCCGCCGAGGCCCAGCAGTGGTTCGAGCACTGGTGCCAGGAGCGCTTCAGCTGGTACACCGAGCTCGGCATCCGCCCGGACCACCTGATGCTCCGCGCCCACGAGGCCGACGAGCTGTCCCACTACTCCAGCGGCACCAGCGACGTCGAGTACCGCTTCCCGATCGGCTGGAGCGAGCTCGAGGGCATCGCCAACCGCGGGAACTTCGACCTCACCCAGCACGCCGAGCACTCCGGCCAGAAGCTCGAGTACTTCGACCAGGGCAGCGGCGAGACCTACGTGCCGCACGTGATCGAGCCGGCGGCCGGCGCCGACCGCGCGACGCTCGCGTTCCTCGTCGACGCGTATGACGAGGAGGAGCTCGAGGGCGGCGACGTGCGCACGGTGCTGCGCCTGCACCCGCGCCTGGCGCCGGTCAAGGTCGCGGTGCTGCCGCTCGTGAAGAAGGACGGCCAGCCCGAGCTCGCGCGCGAGGCCTACGACGCCCTGCGGACGGTCGTCCAGGCCGAGTACGACGAGGGCGGGTCGGTCGGCAAGCGCTACCGCCGGCAGGACGAGATCGGCACGCCGTACTGCGTGACGATCGACCACCAGTCGATCGAGGACCGCACCGTGACGCTCCGCGACCGCGACTCGCTGTCCCAGGAGCGCGTGGCGATCGACGACCTCCCGGGCCTCATCGCCGGGCGCCTGGCCCAGCCGTGGACCAGCCCCAAGCTGACCGCCTGACACGGTGTAGACTCCGGAACTGACCGCAGGGTCAGCTTCGCCGCCGACGCCTGCAGCACTCCGACCAGGAGGCTCCCCGGCCCCATGGCGACCGCCGTCCCCAGCGCCCGCGCCACCGCGATCGACGACATCGACTACGTCGATCTGTACACGCGCTGGGAGCGCGGCAACTGGTCGGCGACGGCGATCGACTTCACCCAGGACAAGCTCGACTGGGAGCAGCGGCTGACCGCCGAGCAGCGCCGCGGGGCGATCTGGTTCTACTCGCTCTTCTTCCACGGCGAGGACGCGGTCACCGACGGCCTCTCGCCGTACATCGAGGCCGCGCCGCTCGAGGAGCAGAAGTACTTCATCACCACCCAGCAGGTTGACGAGGCGCGGCACGCGATCTTCTTCAAGCGCTTCTTCCAGGAGGTCGCCGGACTCGGCGACGGGACGATGGCGGGAGGCATGGCCGCGACCGACGACCAGCTCACCTGGGGCCACCGCCAGGTCTTCGGGTACCTGGGGGAGATGGCGCACACGCTGCACCACGACCGCAGCCCGGCCCAGTTCGCGCGGGCGCTGACGCTCTACCACGTGCTGATCGAGGGCACGCTCGCCCAGCCGGGCCAGCACATGATCGAGGCGTTCCTCGAGCGCGAGGACGTGATGCCGGGGTTCCGCGCAGGCATCCGCAACGTCGCGCTCGACGAGCAGCGGCACATCGCCTTCGGCGTCCGCGCGCTCGCCGACCTGTACGCCGCGAACCCGCGCGAGACCGAGGCCGCGATCGCCGACGTGATCCGCGTCGTCGGCCCGTGGTCCACCGCGCTCGCCAAGCCGCCGGACTGGGACGAGTCGTACATCACCTGCTTCGGCTCCTCGTCGGAGGAGCTCAACGAGGAGGGCATGCGCGCCCTGGAGACGCGGCTGCGTGCGATCGGCCTGGACCCGGCCGCGATCCCGCGCTTCCCACTGGCGATGGACCTCCCATTCGAGGAGCGCGCCCAGGTTGGGCGGCGCCTGCTGCAGGCCAACCTCATCGGCCCGGACCGCCCGGCGTCGCGCGAGCCGCAGGACGTTGAGCTGATGTTCGACCAGCTGCGCCGCAGCGCCGACCCGTCCGCCGTCAGGCCGGGCACGGTCATCGAGTGGGCGTTCACGGACGCCGAGCCCTGGCACCTGCGGCTCGACGGCCACACCGCGAGCGTCGCCCGCGGCCCGGCGCCGACGGCGAACCTCAGCCTGCGCGTCTCCTACGACGACTGGGCCGACGTGTTCGCCGAGCGCGCCGACCCGCGCCGCCTGCTGCTGCGTCGCCGCCTGCGCCCAAAGGGGGACCCGCGCGTGTTCCTCAAGCTCGGGCGCATCTTCGGACCCTGACTTGATGCTGGGCCTCACGCGGGGCGCGCGCCACGGATGACGGCGCGCCCCGCGGTCCAGGCCGATCGGGCAGGATGCCCCCATGCGCGTCCTCGTCACAGGTGCCAGCGGCTTCATCGGCGGGCCGTCGTGCGCGGCGCTCTCGGAGCGCGGCCACGAGGTCGTCGCGCTCGTCCGGCGCCCGGGGTCCGAGCCCGCCGGGACGCGCGCCGTCACCGGCGACCTGACCGACGCGGACTCGCTGACGGCCGCGTTCCGCGAGGCGGCGCCCGACGCCGTGCTGCACCTGGCCGCCGAGACGGGCGCCCAGCGCAGCGCGACGAAGCTCGCGGCGGCGAACGTCGCGGGCATCACCCACCTGATCGCGGCCTGCCGGGCCGTCGAGCCCGCGCCGCGCGTCGTCTTCGTCTCGACCGTCGTCACCGGTGACGGGCACGGGCGGCTGCTGACCGAGGACGAGCCGCTCCCGGTCGAGACCGCCTACGGCCGCTCCAAGCAGGAGGGCGAGCGGATGCTGTTCGCCTCGGGGCTGGACGTCTGCGTCGTCCGGCCGTGCCACGTCTACGGCCCGGGCGGCTGGTACGCGCACGAGATCATCGCCCGGCTGCGCCAGCCCGGCCGCCTGGCGATCGTCGGCCGCGGCGACAACGCGTGGGACATGATCCACGTCGACGATCTCGCCGTCGCCTGCGCGCTCGCGGTCGAGCAGGGCAAGCCGGGCGAGATCTACCACTGCGCCGACGACACGCCGACGACCTACCGCGAGTTCGTCGAGCGCACGGCGCAGGCGCTGGGCCTGGGCCGCCCGCGCAGCATCCCGGCGCCGATCGCCCGGCTCGTCGCGGGTGACGGACCGGTCCGGACCGTCACCCGCTCGGGCCGCACGTCCAACGCCAAGCTCAAGGCGCAGCTCGGTTGGGCCCCGCGCTTCCCGGACTCGCGCGAGGGCATCGCCGCCGTCGTCGCCGAGCTGTAGGACCTATCGGCGCTTGGGGGCGCAGGTCCGGTAGCGGCGGATTGCGGCGACCGTTCGCCCGTCCGTCAGGGTCAAGGTGATCTTCACCGTGAACCGCCCCTTGGGCAGCCCGCGCAGGTCGACGGGCGCCGTGAGCTTCGCGCCCTTGATCGTCTTCACGGCCTTCCCGTTCACCCGCACGACGGCGTCGCGGATCGTCAGGCCCTTCGGCTTGCGGATTCGTATGCGGAAGTTCCGGCGACTCACGCAGGCCTTGGTGGATGGCAGGGTCAGGACGCTGCTCGCCGCCGGAAGCGCTACCGGCTTCGCCGTTGGGGTTGGTGTCGGCGTCGGGGTCGGCGTCGGCGTGGGGGTCGGGGTCGGGGTCGGCGTGGGGGTCGCAACCGGCGTCAGCGTGAACCGGTCGATGCGGTTCGCGATGGCCTTCACCACGTAGACCGTCCCGGGAGCGCCGGGCACGGCGTCGAACGGGCTGTCGATGATCGACCCGCTCTCGTCGAACGTCTCGAGGAACGCCGCTCCGTCTGCCGCGAACCGATGCACGACGCTCGGCGTGACGAACTGGCCGATGAACAGTTCCCCGTCGGCGGCGACGTCGATGCTGTGCGGGAAGTCGAGCTGCCCGGGGCCGGTGCCGGGGCCGCCGAACCGGCCGAGGTAGGCGCCGGCGTTCGAGAAGCGCTGTGCGAAATTGTTGGCAGACGTCACCGTCACCACCCCGGCGCTGTCGACGGCGACGTCACTCGGACCGCTGAACTGCCCGTCGCCGCTCCCGACGGCTCCGACTTTGCACGTCGTCGTGCAGATCTCGAAGCCCGTGCCGCCACCGGGATCCACGTCCCACCCCCACGCCCGCACGATCGCGCCATCCGCCGTGTACTGCTGCACGCGCTGATTTTCGTTGTCGGCCACGAACACGTCCCCGGTCGGGCCGACGGCGACGCCGACCGGGTCGCTCATCTGGCCGGCCCCCGCGCCGAGCACGCCGCCGCTGCACGTCTCCACTGCCGGGCAGACCTCGAACCCGGTCCCGGCCTGTGTCTGACTGACGTCCCAGCCCCACATCCGCACGAAGACGCCCTCCGGCGTGAACTGCTGCACCCGCCGGCCATTGGTCGTGTACACGCTCATCCCATCCGGCGATACCGCGACCGCGCGCGTGAGGCTGAACTCGCCCTCGCCGGCACCTTGCAGGCCGGCTTTGCAGCTGGTCGTGCAGACTTCCGTGCCGGAGCCGCCTCCCGGCGTCACGTCCTTGCCCCATGCCCGGACGAACGTGCCGCTCGGATCGAAGACCGATATCCGCTGGTTGTCGCGATCGACGACGTACAGCGTGCCGTCGATGGCTGCATCACCGTTCGCCGGGTAGGCCAGGCGCCCCGCAAGCCCGCTGCTCGACAGGTCCGCGGCCCCGCCGAACGTCCCAGCCGGCGTGAAGCCTGCGTGTGCCGCCGTGGCGAAGGGCAGCGCGGCGAGGCCGCCAAACGCAAGCACGCAGGCCGCACGGCGCGCCCGGCTTGACCCCGTGGGCATGCCTGGAACCTACCTCGCGGTAGGCGGCGAGTCGAGCAGCGAGCGGGCGACGCTTCCCAGGATGGCAAGCAGTGGAGCAGCATCGCGGCTGGGCTCGGCGAGCACGCGCAGCGCCGCACCGTCGCCGATCGCGAAGATCGCGTCCGCGACGACGTCGGCCGGCGCCAGGAGGTTGATCGCTCCCGTTGCGTCCAGGTCGGCCAGGACCCCAGCCACCTCGCCCCGCATGCCCGCCAGCAACACCTCGACCTCGGCCGCGATTTCCGGGTGCCGGCGCGCGAGTGCGAACAGCTCGAACATCACCGTGACGAACTCCGGGTCGTCGCGGATCGTCGCCCGCAGCGACGACAGGAGCACCTCGATCAGCTCATCGGCGTTCGCCGCGTGGGCGAGCCGCTCGCGCAGGACCGCCACGCGCACCGCCGCCTCGCGCCGCGCCACCTCCGCGAGCAGCCGCTCCTTCGTGCCGAAGTAGTAGTGGAGCAGCCCGCGCGAGACCTGCGCCTCGCGCGCGACGTGGTCGAACGTGGACCCGGCGACCCCCCGCCGCGCGACGGACAGCCGCATCGCCTCGACGATCCGCTCGGCGCGCTCGCCCTCGATCGCCTTCTGTGTCCCCGGCGCCGCCATGATCGGCGCGATCCTAGCTGGCCGGCCAGCCAGACTCCTGGGCGGCCGCCGCGGGGCTCAGGCCTGCGTCAGACCGACGCAGCCTCCGGCGCGACGGTCGTCGGTACGTAGTCGAACTCCTCCTCGGCCCCGAACAGCGCGTCGAGCAGCCGGTTGCGCACGTCCTCGCTCAGCGCGACCGCGAGCACGGCGGCCACGAGGGCCAGCAGCAGGGCGCGGCCGATGGGGAACGAGCTGCCAGATGCGTCTTCCACGGTGGTCGTCTCCTCGTGACGGGGTTCGGCCCGAGCATACCCCGGGGCCGCGGGTCAGACCTCGAAGACCGCGCCCGCGACGGCGAGCTCCGTCGGGCCGCCGAACGCGCGGGCGGCGTCCTCCCGCGCGAGCTGCTGGTCGATCTCGTCGGGGATGTGCGTGATCACCAGGCGCCCGACCCCCGCGCGGCGCGCGTGGTCGCCGGCCTCGAGCCCGGTGAGGTGCCCGCGGACGCCGCTGCGCTCGGGGCGGGCCAGCGTCGCCTCCAGGAGCATGAGGTCCGACCCCTGGGCGAACGCCACGATCTCGTCGTTGGGGCTGCAGTCCGCGCCGTAGGTGACGCTCGCGCCGGTGCCGCCCGCGGCCGTGATCCGGATCGCGTACGTCGGGATGTAGTGCGGGACGAGCCCGAACGTGAAGACCAGGTCGCCGACGGCGACGGCGCCCTCCGGAGCGTACTCGTGCAGCGCGAACGCGTTCTCGATCAGCTCCGGGCAGTTCCACGTCGAGCAGATCTGCCGCAGCGTCGCGCCGGCGCCCGGCGGGACGTGGAGCGCGGGGCGCGCCGGCGCCTCGCGCCCGACGTGCGGGCCGACCGGCAGCGGCTGCTGGCGCGGCGAGTACGTCAGCGCGTACGAGTAGGGCACGAGGTCGAGCGTGTGATCGGCATGCATGTGGCTGATCACGACGGCGTCGACGTCGAGGTAGTCGCAGTGCTCGCGCAGCTTGCCGAAGACGCCGTTGCCGCAGTCCACGAGCACGGTGGTGTCCCCGTCCTCGACGAGGTAGCCGCTGCACGCGCCGCCGGCGTCCTGCCACGCAGGCGACTTGCCCAAGACCGTGAGTCTCACGCTACCTCGTGACGTCCGAGCCCATGGCGGGGAACTCTACCCGCGACGCACGGCGTCAGGCCGGACCGGACGGTCATCCGGTCGCCTGCGCGCCTGATCAGCTGTGCAGGACGGCCTGCTCGGCGGCCGTCGGGAAGGACCAGGTGGCCCGCGCGCGGTGCTCCTGGCGGAACACGAACCGCAGCTGGCGCGGCGGCCGCAGGCCGTCCGGATGGTCCGGGCGGAACGTCGTGCAGGGGTCGTCCAGGTTCAGCGCGCACAGCATGTTGCGATGGAAGAAGCAGTCCTCGCAGGACACCTTCGGCTTCGCTGTACGCACGTTCCCCATGCCTTCCCCGACCTCCCAGACGGTTTCCCCTGACGACGCCTCGCACCACACCACATCGCGGCGCGGCGCGGCGGCCCGCTTCCCGCTCTGGGCGTTCTTTTTTGTTTCCGACCTGTGACGCCGACGTCGCAAACGCCGTCAATCGGACAACGCGTCCAGTGCCGGCCGCGCGTACTCGTACGCGCGGCCGGAAGTTCCATCCGTGTCGTCGGCGCCTCGCCGCGTCCGCTCGCCGATTCCACACAGAACGTGTGGCCACCCGTACTAGCCTGACCGCCATGCGGATCCTGCTCACCGGGGCCAGCGGCGCGATCGGCGCGGCGCTCGCGCCGCACCTCGCCGCCGCCGGGCACGAGGTCACCGGATTCGCCCGCGACCCCTCCCGCGTGCACGCCGCGGGGATC
>JBKJRO010000019.1:0-23900 GCA_046594555.1 Solirubrobacteraceae bacterium | reverse complement strand
GCACGGCCCGTCCGAGCGGAGAGGGCACGGCCCGTCCGAGCGGAGAGGGCACGGCCCGTCCGAGCGGAGAGGGACGCAGGCTGACGGCGCGCCGGCCCGGTCGCACGCAGGCCCGTGATCTGGAGCGCTACGCCGCGCTGTTCTCCACGCGCACCCAGGTGATGAAGTCCTCCGCGATGCGCGATCTCATGGCGCTCACGGCACGGCCGGAGGTCATCTCGCTCGCCGGCGGCCTGCCGGACACCTCGACCTTCCCGGCCGAGACCCTGGCCGCCGTGATGGCCGGCGTCGCCGCCGAGAGCTCGGCCCGGGCGCTCCAGTACGGCCCGACCGACGGGATGCTGGCGACGCGCGAGACGATCGCGCGGGTGATGGCCGCCGAGGGCGCCGACGTGCATCCGGGCGAGATCATCGTGACCACGGGCGGCCAGCAGGTCATCGACCTGCTGTGCAAGGCGCTGATCGACCCGGGCGACGTCATCGTCGCCGAGGGCCCGACGTACCCCGGCGCGGTGCCGACGTTCTCCTCCTACCAGGCCGACGTCGTGCAGGTGGGGATGGACGAGGACGGGATGCGGATCGACGAGCTCGAGGAGACGCTCGAGCGCCTGGAGCGCGAAGGGCGCCGGCCGAAGTTCATCTACACCGTCCCCACGTTCCAGAACCCCGCCGGCGTCACGATGTCACTGCCGCGGCGCAAGCGCCTGGTCGAGGTCGCGCGCGAGCGCGAGCTGATCGTGCTCGAGGACAACCCGTACGGCCTGCTGCGCTTCGAGGGCGAGCCGCTGCCGACGCTGCACGAGCTCGACGGCGGGCACTTCGTCGTCTATGCGGGCACGTTCTCCAAGATCCTCTCCCCCGGCCTGCGCCTCGGCTGGGCGTCCGCGCCGCGGGCGGTGCTGGAGAAGCTGAACCTGGGCGCCCAGGCGGCCGACCTGTGCCCGTCGTCGTTCACCCAGCTGTTCGTCACGGCGTACTTCCAGACCGGCCACTGGGAGCGCTACATGGACGAGCTGCGCACGCTCTACCGGCGCCGGCGCGACGTCATGCTCGAGGCGCTGGAGGCGCACTTCCCGCCGGAGGCCACGTGGACGCGCCCGCAGGGCGGGCTGTTCGTCTGGGCCACGCTGCCCGAGTTCCTGGACACGACCGACCTGCTGGCGCTCGCGCTGTCGCGCAACGTCGCGTTCGTCCCGGGCCGCGCCGCGTACCTGGACGGCCGCGGCGGGTCGGCGATGCGGCTGAACTTCTCCGGGTCGTCGGAGGACGACATCCGCGAGGGCATCCGCCGCATCGGCGAGCTGGTCCGCGAGCAGGTCGAGCTGTACGGGACGCTGACCGGCCGGCCCGCTGCACCGCCGACCGCGCAGGCACAGCCCGCGCCGCGAACGGACCTGGCCGACGTCCTCGCGCTGCCGCGGCGCGAGCGCGAGACGCGGCGCCGGGACGCCACCTGATGCGCGTCGCCGTCCTGATGGGCGGCCGCTCGCTGGAGCGGCAGGTCTCGCTGAAGTCCGGCACGCGGGTGGCCGAGGCGCTCGAGGAGGCCGGTCACGAGGTCACCAGCATCGACGTCGGGCACGACCTCGTCGCCCGGCTGCGCGAGGCCGCCCCGGACGTCGCCTTCGTCGCACTGCACGGGCGCGACGGCGAGGACGGGACCGTGCAGGAACTGCTCGACGCACTCGGCATCGCCTATACCGGCTCGGGCCCGGCGGCCTGCACGATGTCGTGGGACAAGGCGCTCGCCAAGCACCACCTGCGCGCCGCCGGCATCCCCACGCCGGACGCGCGCGTGTTCAGCGAGACGGCACTGAAGGAACTCGGGGCCGCGGACGCGATCGCCGACGTGGCGCAGAGCCTGTCATTCCCGGTCGTCGTGAAGCCGGCCGCGCAGGGCAGCGCGCTCGGCATCCGCATCGCCCACGACGCCGGCGAGGTCCCGGGCGCCCTGATCGCGGCGTTCTCCTACGGCGACCGCGTGCTGCTCGAGCGCCACGTGGACGGCCGCGACCTTGCGGTGTCGGTGCTCGGCGGCGAGGCGCTGCCGGTCGTCGAAGCGATCCCCGAGGGCGAGGAGTTCTACGACTTCGAGGCCAGGTACACGATCGGCGCGTCGACGTTCCGCTGCCCCGCGGACATCCCCGAGGCCGTCGCGGACGAGGCCCGCCGCCTTGCGGTCGCCGTGTTCGAGCTGCTCCAGCTGGAGGGATGCGCGCGGGTCGACCTGCTGCTCGACGCGGCCGGCGACCTGTGGGTGCTCGAGGCCAATGCGGTCCCGGGCTTCACCGACACGAGCCTGCTGCCCCAGGCCGCCGAGGCGGCGGGCATCAGCTTCGGCCGGCTCTGCGAGCGCATGCTCGAGCTGGCCCACCGCGCCTGAACGGCGCGGTCACTCGTCGGAGGCGAAGTCCTCCGGGGAGACCTGGTCGAGGAACTCCTTGAAGCGGTCGACGACCTCGTCCTGCTCCTCGACCTCGTGCTCGAACTCGATCGCCGACTCGGCGATGACGTCCTCGGCGGCGAAGATCGGGGCGCCGGAGCGGACCGCCAGCGCGAGCGCGTCGCTGGGACGGGAGTCGATCTCGATCTCGCGGCCGTTCACCGTCAGCGTGATCGTGGCGAAGAAGGTGTTGTCGCGCAGCTCGGTCACAGCGACCTGCGTGCACTTGGTCTCGACCTCGCCGAGGATGTCGACGAGCAGGTCGTGCGTCATCGGCCGCGGGGTGCTGGCCCCCTGCAAGCGCATGAGGATCGCCGCCGCCTCCGGATGACCGATCCAGATCGGCAGGAACTTGTTGCTGTCCACGGCCTTCAGGAGCACGATCGGCTGCTTGCCGACCATGTCGAAGCTCACGCCGTAGATGACCATCTCCTGCACGTAGGGGCTCCCGCGAAGGGTCGTTCAGCCGGACCTTCCCGCAGGATAGACCCCGTGGCGGGCGGGGACGACGTCAGGCCTTCTTGACGACGCTGGACTTCAGCTGCATCGGCCCGACCCCGTCCACCTTGCAGTCGATGTCGTGGTCGCCGACGCCGTTCACGAGGCGGATGTTGCGGACCTTCGTCCCCACCTTGATGCCGGACGAACTGCCCTTGACCTTGAGGTCCTTGATCACCGTCACCGTGTCGCCGTCGGCGAGCACGTTGCCGACGGCGTCGCGGATGACGGGCGCGGCATCACCCTCCGCCTCGGCCGCGGGCGACCACTCATGCCCGCACATCGAGCAGACCTGCAGCTCGCCGCGCTCGTAGGTGAACTCGCTGGCGCAGTCGGGGCAGGCTGGCGCGGCGTCGCTCATGCCGGAAGCCTACGCAGTGGGCGATCCAGGATTCGAACCTGGGACCTCTTCCTTATCAGAGAAGCGCTCTAACCGACTGAGCTAATCGCCCGAGGAACCGGGCAGTGTAGCGACGCTCAGCGGACTGCGGCCAGCCGCGTGGCGCGCGCCAGCGCGGCGGCGTCGTCGGCGTCCGAGACCTCGAGCTGGACCCGGTAGCCGGTGCCCTTGGGGCGCACCACCACGTCGCGTCCGAACGCCGTCGCAAGCGCCTCGGCGATCTCCTCGCAGGCACGCTCCTGATCCGGGTGCATCGCCTTTGCAGAACGCTTTGCGGACGCCGACCCGCGGTCGTTCGCCGCGCGGGCCCGGTCTTCGAGCACGCGCACGGACCACCCGCCCGCGGCGGCGTCGCGCGCCAGGCTGCGGCGATCGGCATGGTCGGCGGCGAGCAGCAGCGCGCGGCCGTGGCCCTCCGTCAGCGAGCCGTCCTCGAGCAGCGCCAGCGTCTCGTCGGGGAGATCGAGGATGCGCAGCAGGTTGGAGATCGCCACCCGTCCCCGGCCGACCCGCTTGCCCGCCTCCTCGCGCGTGAGGCCGAGCTCCTCGGTGAGGGCGGCGACGGCGCGCGCCTCCTCGACCGGGTTCAGGTCGGCCCGGGCCATGTTCTCGACGATGGCCGCCTCCAGCGAGGCGGCGTCGTCGCGGCGCTCGATGATCGCGGGGATCACGGGCAGGCCGGCGAGCTTCGCGGCGCGCCAGCGGCGCTCGCCGGCGACGAGCTCGTAGTGGCCGCCCGCCAGCGGGCGGACGAGCACGGGCTGCAGCACGCCCTGCTCGCCGATCGACCCGGCCAGCGCCTCGAGCGCCTCCTGGTCGAACCGCCGGCGCGGCTGGTGCTCGCCGGGGCGCACGAGCTCGATCGAGATCTCGCGCAGCTCCGGCCGGTCGCCGTGCTGCCCGGACACCTGCATGATCGCGGCCAGGCCGCGCCCCATTCCGCGTTCAGCCACGTGCGGCCACCTCCTTGGCAAGCTCGAAGTACGCATCTGCGCCGGCGCAGTGCGGGTCGTGATGGATGACCGGCTTCCCGAAGCTCGGGGACTCCCCGATGCGCACGTTGCGCGGGATGACGGTGTCGAAGACGAGTTCCGGGAAGTGCTCGCGCACCTCGCGCTCGACGTCGCGCCCCAGGCGGGTGCGGCCGTCGTGCATCGTCAGCAGCATGCCGGCGACGGCGAGGCGCGGGTTCAGCTCGCGCTGGACGAGTGCCAGCGTGTCGAGCAGCCCCGCCAGGCCCTCGAGCGCGAAGTACTCGGTCTGCACCGGCACGATCACGCGGTCGGCCGCGACGAGCGCGTTGATCGTCAGCGGTCCGAGCGACGGCGGGCAGTCGAGGATGATGTAGGCGGCCTCGTCGCGCAGCGGCGCCAGCGCGTTCGCCAGGCGCGTCTCGGAGCCCGGTTCGCGCGGCAGCTCGACCGACGACGCGGCGAGGTCGGGGTGGGCCGGCAGGATGCGGAGGTTCTCGATCTCGGTCGGGCGCAGGGCCTCGATCGCGCCGACGCGGCCGACGAGCACGTCGTAGACGCTGGGCTCGCCGAACTTCGGCAAGCCGAGGCCGACCGTCGCGTTCGCCTGGGGGTCGACGTCCACGAGGATCGTCGGGTACCCCGCCTCGGCGATGCAGGCGGCCACGTTTACGGCCGTCGTCGTCTTGCCGACGCCGCCCTTCTGATTCGCGATCGCGTAGATCGTCCCCATGCGCAGGCCAAGCTACCGGCGGGCGCGGTCGGAGCCGCCGGGTCGGACCACGACGGTTCGGCCACGAACGAAGAGCCTCAGGCTCAGCCGGAGGCTCGATGTGGCCGTTTCCGGGCCATTCCCGCGCGACGCGGGTAGCGGGACGGCGTGGGCCCCACCTTCGAGCTGATGTAGAGGTGCCGCTCAGAGGCGTTGCGGACGGTCCCGGGCGGGAGCGCCAGCGCCGCCGGCGGGCTCATCCGCAGGGCCTCCGCCGCGACCAGGGCGTCGGCCTCCTCCTCGCCCGACCGGGCGCCCTTCCAGGCGACGAGTACGCCGGCCTCACGCAGCAGCGGGGCCGCGTACTCGAGCAGGACGGGCAGCGAGGCCAGCGCCCGGGCTGTGACGACGTCGGCGGCCCCCAGGCCCTCGGGCCAGGTCTCCGCCCGCTCGGGAATCACGTCGACGCGGTCATCCAGGCCGAGCTCGGCGACGACATCGCGCAGGAAGGCCGCCTTCTTCACCACGCTCTCGACCAGGGCGACGCGTGCTCCGGGCAGCGCGATCGCGAGCACCAGGCCGGGAAAGCCGCCGCCCGATCCCAGGTCGGCGATCTGCGAGGCCTCGCGCACCTCGGCGACGCGCAGCCCCGCGAGGGAGTCGGCGACGTGCGTCTCCACGCCGACCGTCACGTCACGGACCGCCGTGAGCGCGATCGGGGCGGTCGACACGCGCTCGAGCAGCGTCATCAGCAGCTTGGCCGCCGGCTCGGGGAGGTCGTACGTGGCGGAGAGTTCCGCCAGGCGGTCGGTCGGGCGCATCGCTTCCACCCTAGGCGCGTTTCATGTGAAACGCTCGCCGCGGCTCAGGCGAGCGGCTCGACGACGAGGTGCCGGTCCGGCTCCTCGCCTTCGCTGTACGTCTCGATGCCGTCACGATCACGGAGGTGTTCGTGCACGATCCGGCGCTCCCCCGCGCTCAGCGGCTCGAGTGCGACGGCACGATCCTCGCGCAGCGCCTCGTCGGCGGCGTCGTCGGCCATGCCGACCAGTGCCTCGCGGCGACGCTCGCGATACCCGCCCGCGTCGATGATGACCCGGCGCGAGGGGCGGTGCCCCTCGCCGTGGATCATGCGCGACGCAAGATGCTGCACGGCGTCGATGGTCTGTCCATGATGGCCGATGAACAGGCCGAGGTCGTCCCCATGGACCGTGCCGGTCACGGTCTCTCCGTCATCGGAGACCTCCACGTCGCCGTCGAGGTCGAGCGCGTCGACGATCCGCTCGAGCAGTTCGGCGACGACGTCCTTGGGCGCGTCGGGCTGCGGCATCAGCGGCGCCTCCCCGAGCGCTTCTTCTTCTGGCGCGGCGGTGGTGGCGGGGTCGCCGACGCCACCTTCCGCTCCACCTGCTTGACCTGATCCTTGGCCGCCTTTTCCTCGCGCGCGATCGCCCGGGCGGCCCAGGGCGTCGGCTCGCCGGCGGCTCGCCGGACGAGCAGCTGCTGGCCGACGGTCCAGAGGTTGGTCGTGATCCAGTAGAGCAGCAGGCCCGCCGGGAAGCGGATCACGAACAGCACGAAGAAGAACGGCATCGCGATGAACAGGATCCGCTGGTTGCGGTCCGTCGCGACCGACATCAGGACGCTCGACATGAGCTGCGAGCCGATGTACAGGACGATCAGCGTGACGAGCACGGCGCCGGTGGCGGGCGCCGTCAGGTCGGGGATGAAGAACCACTTCGCCGACCCGGGCTGGACCTTGTCGCAGTAGGTGTTCGCGAGGTCGGTCCCGTGCGTTGCGCCGTAGGCCTCGATGCGCGCCAGCGGACCGCAGATGTCGATCTTCAGGTCCTTGCGCAGCATGTAGAACAGCGAGATGAAGACCGGCATCTGCGCCAGGAGCGGCAGGCAGGACCCGAACGGGTTCACCTTGTTCTCCCGGTAGAACTTCATCATCTCTTCGTTCAGCCGCTGCTTGTCGTCCTTGTAGCGCTCCTGGAGCTCCTTCATCTGCGGAGCGAACTTCTGGAGCTTCTGCATCGACTTGAACTGCCGGATGGTGAGCGGCAGCAGCAGCGTGCGGACGACGACGGTGAGCGCGATGATCGAGGTGCCCCAGCTCAGACCCACGTTGTTGTGGAAGAACTGCATGACCGAGTCGAAGACCTCGATCACGGGCTGGAAGATGTTGGCCAGAACGAAGGTCATCGCGTCGCGGGGGACTCCGGGGCGGGGCGGGGGCGGAAGAGGTGCTGGGCCTCGACGGGGTCGAAGCCTCCATGGCTGAGCGGGTTGCAGCGCAGCAGCCGCCACGCCGCCAGCACGGCGCCGCGCAGTATGCCGTACCGCTCGATCGCCTGCGCGGCGTAGGCCGAGCACGTCGGCTCGTACTTGCAGCGCCGCGGGAACGCCGGCGAGATGAAGCGCTGGTAGCCCCGGATCGGGGCGGTCGCCGCGTGGCGCAGGCCGCCGGTCACGACGGATCCGCCTCGGCGATCCGCGCGACGAGTTCGGCCAGCGAGGCGCGGATGCCGGCGAGACCCTCGCGCTCGGCCAGGTCCAGCGCCGGGGGCCGCGCCACGACGACGACGTCCAGGTGCGCCGGCAGATCGCCGGCGATCTCGGCGAACGCCTCGCGCACGAGCCGTTTGACGAGATTCCGGTCCACCGCGCCGCCGACCTTGCGCGAGACGCTCAGGCCGAGGCGCGGTGCCTCGCGGAGCTCACCCGCGTCCCCGCGCGGGAACGCATGGACCACGAGCTGCCGGTTGCCGAAGGATCGACCCTGGCGATAGACGCGGTCGAACTCGGCGCTGCGCGAGAGCCGCCCCTTCTTGGAGCGGCGTCCGATCGCGCGCGGGGACGGATCCACCGCGCTAGACGGTCAGCCGCTTGCGGCCCTTGTCGCGGCGGCGCTTGAGCAGCGCACGGCCGGAACGGGTGCTCATGCGCTCGCGGAAACCGTGGGTGCGGGCGCGCTTGCGCTTCTTGGGCTGGTAGGTGCGCTTCATGATGGTGTCGCTTCGGGTCGCGAAGAGCGGCCATGATAGCCGGGGTCGCTTCGGCGGCGCGCCACGGGTCGTGCAACGCGCCAGTTCCCGCGAATTGCGAGGTCGTGCGCCGGGGCCCTCCGCCGGGCCCCCGGCCTTTGCTAGCGTGGCCGCGCCGGGTCCTCCGGGACCCTCCTCGCCGTTTCTCTGGGCCTGCTCCGCGTGAGTCGACCCCGCCTGCCGTGACCCGCGACCTCACCTCCATCTGGGACCTGCTCAGCGCCGAACTCCGCGGCGCCGTCGGGCCCTCGCTGTTCGAGATCTGGCTCGCGCCGCTCCAGGTCGAGGCCTACGCGGGCGACGAGCTGGTCCTCGCCGCGCCGGCCGAGACGCGCGACTGGGTGGCCGAGCGGTTCGGGCGCCTGCTGCAGACGAGCGCCGCCGCCGTCCTGGGCGGCGACGTCCGGGTCCGCGTCGACGAGCGTGCCGCGGGGCACGCGCCCACGCGCGAGGCAGGCCGGGCCGCACCGGCCACCCCGGTGCGGCCCGTGAAGGTCGAGCACGAGACGCCGCTCCACCCGCGCCGCACCTTCGAGCAGTTCGTGATCGGCGACGGCAACCGGTTCGCCCACGCGGCGGCGCTCGCGGTCGCCGAGAACCCCGGCACCGCGTACAACCCGCTGTTCCTCTGCGGCCCGCCCGGCGTCGGCAAGACGCACCTGCTCCACGCGATCGGCCGGTACGTCCTGACGGCCGACCCGGGGGCGCGCGTCGTGAGCACGACCGCCGAGGCGTTCGCCAACGCCTTCATCGCGGCCCTGACGACGAAGACGATGGCCGCGTTCAAGGAGCGCTTCCGCACAACGGACCTGCTGCTCGTCGACGACGTCCAGTTCCTCATGGCGAAGGCGAAGACGGAGGAGGAGTTCTTCCACACGTTCAACGCACTGCGCGACGTCGGCGCCCAGGTGGTCCTCACATCCGACCGCTCGCCCTACGACCTCGGCGCGCTCGAGGAGCGGCTGCGCGATCGCTTCGCGTCCGGCCTCGTCGCGCCGCTGGGCACCCCCGACCGCCCGACCCGGCTGGCGGTGCTGCGCAAGCGCGCCGCGCTCGACCGGCTCGACGTCCCGGACGACGTCGTCGTCGTCCTCGCCGACCGCGTCACCACGAACCTGCGCGCCCTCGAGGCCGCGCTCGTGCGCACCGTCGCCTTCGCCTCGCTCACCCAGCGCCCGCTCGACGCCCGCCTGGCCACTGAGGTCCTGGCCGAGCTCGCGCCGCCCGAGGCGCCGACGATCGGCGGTGGGCGCCTGTCCGTCGAGGACGTCCAGCATGCGATCTGCGCCGAGTTCGGCATCAGCCTCGCGGACCTGCTGTCGCCGAGCCGAGCCGCCGACGTCACCTGGCCGCGCCAGCTCGCCATGTACCTCGCCCGCGAGCACACGAGCGACAGCCTGCCGGCGATCGGCGCGCGCTTCGGCGGCCGCGGGCACACCACCGTCATGCACGCCTGCAAGCGCGCCGCCGCCCGCCTGCAGGCCGACCCCGAGGCCGGCGCCCGGGCCGCCCGCCTGTCGACAGCCCTGTCGACGACCCGGGCCGCGCCGCCTGCCGACCGCCCGGACTGACAGACTGCCCCACTCCCCGAACCACCCTGTGTTCGCAACTTCCCCGGACCGTCCAGGCCTTTCGCGATCCATGCACACGTGAACAGCCTGATGACTCTGATCCTGGTTCTCTGAGGATTCAATCGTGAAGATCTCGACCGACAAGAACGAGCTCCTGCGGCACCTGCAGACGATCGCCCGCGTCGCCTCATCGCGCAGTGCGATCCAGGCGTTGTCCGGCGTCCAGCTCTCCGCCGCCGAGGGGGGCGTGGAGCTCCGCGCCACCGATCAGGACCTGGCGCTGAGGATCCCGCTGGCCGCCGAGGTGACGCGTCCCGGCGAGCTGGTCCTGCCGGCCCGCCTGCTGCTCGACGTGGTTCGCCAGCTTCCCGATGCGGCCGTCTCGCTCGAGCTGCGGCCAGAGCAGCAGGACGTGGAGCTGCTCTCGGGCACGGCGCACTTCCACCTGCGCACGCTGCGCAACGAGGACTTCCCGCCGCTGCCGGAGGCCGCTGGCGAGGGCGAGGTCTCGATGCCGGCCCAGGCGTTCGTCGCGACGGTGGAGCGCGTGTCACGCTCAGCGTCCCGCGACGAGACGCGCCCGATCCTCACCGGCGTGCTCGTCTCGGCCTCCGGCGCGGACCTGCGGATGGTCGCCACGGACTCCTATCGCCTGAGCGTGAAGGAGACCGTCCTCGACGCCCCGCTGACCGAGGGGTTCGAGGCGAACGTCCCGGCTCGCGCGCTCGAGGAGCTGAGCCGGCTGACGGACGAGACGACCGAGACGATCGCCGTCGGCGTGCGCGCCAACCAGGTCGTCTTCCGCGTCGGCGCCGTGACCCTGTCCTCCCGGCTGATCGATGGTCAGTTCCCGAACTATCGTCAGCTCCTGCCGGAGCAGTTCGAGCACGAACTGACGCTGGACACCGAGGAGCTGCTGACCGTGGTGCGCCGCATCAGCCTGCTGGCACAGAAGAACGCGCCGCTGCGGCTGAGCTTCGCCGAGGGCGAGCTGCGGGTCTCGGCGCAGACGCCGGATGTCGGCGAGGCGAGCGAGACGCTGGCGCTGCCGTTCGCCGGCGAACCATTCGAGATCGGCTTCAATGCCGAGTTCCTCGTCGCGGGCCTGGAGAGCGCCGGCTCGTCGCAGGTGATCCTGAAGCTCATCAGCCCGCTGCGGCCGGGGCTGCTGGAGGCCGCTGACGGCTCGGGATTCCTGTACCTCATCATGCCCATCCGCCTGAACGTCTGATGGCGGTCGTGCGCCGTGCCCGGCTGCGGGACTTCCGCGGGCACGCGCACGCGCACGCCGAGCTGGGCGCCGGGCTCACGGTCCTGCACGGTCCCAACGGCGCCGGCAAGACGAACCTGCTCGAGGCGCTGTACTTCGGGCTGACCGGCCGCTCCTGCCGGACCTCGGCCGACCGCGAACTCGTCCGCTTCGACGCCACCGCGACGCGGGTCGAACTGGACCTCGACGCCCCGGACGGCGCACATCAACTCGCCGTCGGCTACGAGCGCGGGGGCGAGAAGCACCTCACGGCCGACGGCGCCCGCGTCGAGCGACTGCTCGACGTCGACTTCCGTCCGCTGGTCGTCGTCTTCCTGCCCGACCGCCTGGAGCTCGTCAAGGGCGCGCCGGCCGTGCGGCGCTCGCACGTCGATCAGCTCGTCGCCGGGCTGTGGCCGTCGCGCGCGATCCATCGCCGCTCCTACGCCCAGGCGCTGGCGCAGCGCAACGCGCTGCTCGGCCGTGTCCGGGCCGGGGCCGCGAGCGGCGACGCACTCGACGTCTGGGACCTCGAGCTGGGCCGCCACGCGATCGCGCTGCGCGAGACGCGCCAGGCCGCGCTGGCCCTCGTCGAGGGTCCGTTCGCGGAGATCGCGGGCGAGCTCGGGCTGGCGGGCGAGGCGGAACTGCGCTACCGCCCGCGCTCGCAGGCGACCGAGCCCGAGGTTTTTGCCGCCGAGCTCGCCGAGCGCCGCGGGAGCGACCTGGAGCGCAGCTTCACCGGTCACGGCCCGCACCGCGACGAGCTGCAGTTCGTCCGCGACGGGCGCGAGCTGCGCCTCTACGGGTCGCAGGGGGAACAGCGGCTCGCGCTCCTGTCGCTGCTGCTGGCCGAGCGCGACGCGCTGGCGGCGGAACGCGACGCGCCGCCGCTGCTGCTGCTCGACGACGTGCTGAGCGAGCTCGACGCGGAGCGCCGCGGGCGCCTGCTCGCGCGTGCCACGCGGGTCGGGCAGGTCGTGCTGACCGCCACCGAGGCGACCCATGTGCCGGACGCCGCGGTCGCCGGCGCGGCGGTCCTCGACGTCACGCGCGACCTGGTCCCGGCGCACGTCCAGCACGAGGTTGCGGCATGAGCCGGCGCGCCCCCCGGGCAGCCGGCGACTCGATCCGCGAGCTGGCCGACCGGCTCGCTCCGGCATCGACCCTGGGCGCGGTGCAGCGCGTCTGGGAGCAGGCCGTCGGGGAGGCGTTCGCACCGCACGCGAAGCCCACCGCGGAGGCCGGCGGGACGCTCACGGTGACGTGCTCGAGCGCGGTCTGGGCGCAGGAACTCGACCTCCTGGGACCGACCGTCGTGGCGCGTCTGGACGAGCTCCTGGGAGCCGGTCGGGTGCGCGCGCTGCGCTGCCAGTCCGTGCCTGCGCGGTCGTGGTCGCGCATGGCGGAGTGACGATCCGCGACCCGGTTCGTGAGTCGCTGTCATTTGTGGCTGATTTGCAGGTCTTTTGTGGCGCGACGAGGAGCGGTTCAGACCCCCGACCCTGCTATTCTTCTGTCAACCGCCTGCACCCTCCCCGGCCCCGCGCAGCACTCCTCGGGCCCGGGGTTTTTCACGTCATCGGAGACCCATGGCCAAGGACACCACCAGCCTGACATCGAGCGCCACGAGCGCCGACTACGGCGCCCAGGACATCACCGTGCTCGAGGGCCTCGAGGCGGTGCGCAAGCGCCCGGGCATGTACATCGGTTCGACCGGCATCCGCGGCCTGCACCACCTCGTCTACGAGGTCGTCGACAACTCGGTCGACGAGGCCCTCGCCGGCCACTGCTCGCGCGTCGATGTGACGATCCACGGCGACAACTCCGTGACGGTCGTCGACGACGGCCGCGGCATCCCGGTCGGGATGCACGAGAAGGAGCAGAAGCCGGCCGTCGAGGTCGTGCTGACCGTCCTGCACGCCGGCGGCAAGTTCGGCGACGGCGGCGGCTACAAGGTGTCCGGCGGCCTGCACGGCGTCGGCGTCTCGGTCGTCAACGCGCTGTCCGAGGAGCTCGAGGTCGTCGTCCGGCGCGAGGGCTTCGTGCATACGCAGCACTACGCCCGCGGCGCCCCGCTGGACCAGTTGGTCAAGGGCGACAAGACCACGGAGTCCGGGACGACGATCACCTTCCTGCCCGACCAGGACATCTTCGACGAGACGGTCTACGACTTCTCGATCCTCGAACAGCGCCTGCGGGAGACGGCCTTCCTCACGCGCGGCCTGCACATCACGCTGACCGACGAGCGCGGCGAGGGGGGCAGCGCCGAGTTCCAGTACGAGGGCGGGATCGAGGACTTCGTCGTCTACCTCAACGCGAACAAGGAACCGATCCAGAAGAAGGTCATCTACTTCGCCGACGAGGGCGCGGAGGGGGCCGTCGAGGTCGCGATGCAGTGGAACGGCTCCTACCAGGAGTCGGTCTTCTCGTTCGCCAACAACATCAACACGCACGAGGGCGGCTCGCACCTGTCGGGCTTCCGCTCCGCGCTCACCCGGACGCTGAACAAGTACGCCCGCGAGAAGGGCGAGCTGAAGGAGAAGGACGACAACCTCTCCGGCGAGGACGTGCGCGAGGGGCTGACGGCGGTCATCTCGGCCAAGCTCGCCGACCCGCAGTTCGAGGGGCAGACGAAGACCAAGCTCGGCAATCCCGGCATGCAGGGATTCGTCGAGTCGATCGTCAACACGAAGCTCGCCGAGTTCCTCGAGGAGAACCCGGCCGAGGCGCGCGCCGTCATCCGCAAGGCCGTCCAGGCCGCGCAGGCGCGCTCAGCCGCGCGCAAGGCCCGCGACCTGACGCGCCGCAAGAGCGCGCTCGAGAACTCGCGCCTGCCGGGCAAGCTCGCCGACTGCTCGGTCAAGGACCCGTCGCTCGCCGAGATCTTCGTGGTCGAGGGTGACTCCGCCGGCGGCTCGGCCAAGCAGGGCCGCGACCGCAACACGCAGGCGATCCTGCCGCTGCGCGGCAAGATCCTCAACGTCGAGAAGGCGCGCATCGACAAGGTGCTGCAGAACACCGAGGTCCAGGCGCTGATCACGGCGATCGGCACCGGCGTGCGCGATGAGTTCGACATCGAGCGTGCCCGCTACCACAAGGTGATCCTGATGACGGACGCCGACGTCGACGGCGCCCACATCCGCACGCTGATCCTGACGCTGCTGTTCCGCGAGATGCAGGAGCTGATCGACGCGGGCTACGTCTACATCGCAAAGCCGCCGCTGTACCGGGTCAAGCAGGGCAGCCACGACAAGTACGTCGAGAAGGAGTCCGAGCTCGAGGAGCTGCTCCTGGCGGACAAGTACGAGAAGCTCGACATCACCGACCGCGACGGCAATGCCTTCAGCGTCACCGAGACGCGCTGGCTGCAGTACCGCAAGCTCCTGCGGCGCTACGAGTCGCTGGCGACGGCGATGCGCGGGCGCTTCGGCAACGACCTGATCCGCTTCGTCGAGGAGTCCAACCTGCTCGGGTCGGCCGTCGCGAACGTGCAGGACGCCGTCGACGTCCTCGGCCGCAGCGACCACGAGGGCGAGTACCTGCACAGCACGCTGCTCGCGCAGGACGACGAGGCGCTGACGATCCGCACGGTCGAGCGCCTGACCGGCCTCGCCGCGACCCACAAGGTTCCGCTGGACCTGTTCGACGCGCCCGAGTACCGCAGCTTCCTCAAGGTCCACCAGGACCTCGTGAAGCTCGCCGGCGATCCGCCGTTCCACGTCGTGCTCGGCGAGCGCAGCGACACCGCGGCCTCGTTCGAGGCGCTGCGCACCGCCGTGCTCGGCGTCGCGTCCAAGGGCGTGACGATGAACCGCTTCAAGGGCCTGGGGGAGATGAACCCCGAGCAGCTGCGCGAGACCACGATGGACCCGGCCACGCGGACGCTGCAGAAGGTGACGATCGAGGACGCGACCGCCGCCGACCAGATCTTCTCGATGCTGATGGGCGACGTGGTCGAACCGCGCCGCAACTTCATCGAGGACAACGCCCGCGACGTCGTCAACCTCGACGTCTAGCCGGCCGAGCACGAACCACAAAGGAACGCTGAATGTCCTCCGCCGATGTCCTGAACGATCGCTTCGAGCCGCGCGCGCTCGAGGACGAGATGAAGACCGCGTACCTCGACTACGCGATGTCGGTCATCGTCGGTCGCGCGCTGCCCGACGTGCGCGACGGCCTCAAGCCGGTCCACCGGCGGGTGCTGTTCGGGATGTCGGAGCTGGGCATCGGCCCGACCCGGGCGTACGCGAAGAGCGCCCGCATCGTCGGCGAGGTGATGGGCAACTACCACCCGCACGGCGACACGGCGATCTACGACGCGCTCGTCCGCCTTGCGCAGGACTTCTCGATGCGCCACGAGCTGGTCGACGGCCAGGGCAACTTCGGCTCGATCGACGACGACCCCGCCGCCGCCATGCGGTACACGGAGGCGCGCCTGACCCGGCTGGCCATGGAGATGCTGCGCGATCTCGACATGGACACGGTCGACTTCGGGCCCAACTACGACGGCCGCAAGCAGGAGCCGCTCGTCCTGCCGGCGCGGTTCCCCAACCTGCTCGTCAACGGCGCCACCGGCATCGCCGTCGGCATGGCGACGAACATCCCGCCGCACAACCTGCGCGAGGTCAGCAACGCCGTCATGGCGTTCATCGACGACCCGACGATCGGCGTCGAGACGCTGATGCAGCACGTGCTCGGGCCGGACTTCCCGACCGGCGGCATCATCCTCGGCCGCAACGGCATCCGCGACGCCTACGAGACGGGCCGCGGCCGCGTCCGCGTCCGCGCCCGGGCGCACATCGAGCCGATCGGCCAGGGCAAGGAGGCGCTGGTCGTCACCGAGCTGCCGTTCATGGTCAAGAAGGGCGGCGACGGCGGCCTGGTCACGAAGATCGCGGACCTCGTCCACGACAAGAAGATCACCGACATCACCGACCTGCGTGACGAGTCGGACCGCAACGGCATGCGGCTGGTCATCGAGCTCAAGCGCGACGCGCTCCCGCAGGTGGTGCTGAACCAGCTCTACAAGCACACCTCGATGCAGTCGACGTTCGGCGTCAACATGGTCGCGCTGGTCGACGGCGTCCCCAAGACGCTGTCGCTGCTCGACGTGATTCGCGCCTACGTCGCCCACCAGCGCGAGGTCGTGGTGCGCCGCGCCAAGCACGAGCTGGGACTCAAGGAGGCCCGCGCGCACGTCCTCGAGGGCCTGCTCATCGCGCTCGACAACCTCGATGCGATCATCAACCTGATCCGCGCGTCGAAGGACCGCGAGGAGGCCCGCGGCGAGCTCGTCAGCGGCTTCGGCCTGAGCGTCATCCAGGCGACCGCGATCCTCGACCTGCGCCTGGCGCAGCTGACCGCGCTGGAGTCGGACGCGATCAAGAACGAGCACGCCGACGTGACCGAGCGGATCCGCGAGCTGCGCGAGCTGCTCGGCGACGAGGCGGCCGTCCTGGCGCTGATCAAGGAGGAGCTCGGCGAGATCTCGGGCCGCTTCGCCGACGAGCGCCGCACGGAGATCACGCACTCCGAGGACGAGATCGACATCGAGGACCTGATCGCCGACCAGCAGATGGTCATCACGATCACGCAGACGGGCTACATCAAGTCGCTGCCGCTGGCGACCTACCGCCAGCAGCAGCGCGGCGGCCGCGGCGTGACCGGGATGGACATGAAGGACGGCGACTTCATCGAGCATCTCTTCGTCTGCTCGTCGCACGACTTCCTGCTGTTCTTCTCCAACCGCGGCAAGGTCTACCGCTCGAAGGTCTACGAGCTGCCGGAGGCCTCGAGGACCGCGAAGGGCCGCGCGCTGGTCAACGTCCTGCCACTGCGCGAGGGCGAGCGGATCCAGGCCGTCGTCTCGACCCGCGACTTCACCGAGACGCAGTACCTGATCTTCGCCACGCGCAACGGCACCGTGAAGAAGACAGCGCTGCAGCGGTACAACACGCCGATCAAGGCCGACGGGATCATCGCGATCAACATCCTCGACGACGACGAGCTGCTCGCGGTGCGCGCGGTCGATCCGCAGGACGAGGTCATCATGGTCTCCAAGGCCGGCCTCGCCGTCCGCTTCGCAGAGTCCGATGCGCGGTCGATGGGCCGTAACACCACCGGCGTGCGCGGCATGGACGTCGGCAAGAAGGGCGAGGTCATCGCGATGGACGTCGCTCGCGACGACATGGACCTGTTCGTCGTGACCGAGAACGGCTACGGCAAGCGGACGCTCGTGCGCGAGTACCGCAAGACCCACCGCGGGGCAAAGGGCGTCAAGACGATCGCGCTCACGGAGACGAAGGGCGGCCTGGCCGGCGCGCTCGTCGTGCGCGAGCACGACGGGCTCGTCTTCATCTCGCGCGACGGGATGGTCCAGCGCACGCTCGCCGACGGCATCAACCGCTACGGCCGCGCCGCGCAGGGCGTCAAGGTCATGAACATCCGCGAGGACGACATCGTCAGCGCGGTGGCGATCGGCACGGACACCGGCGAGGACGACGACACGCCCGCGGCGGAGGTCGTCGGCCTCGGCGCCGCGCCGATCGTCGACGTGACCGACGTCGACGACCTCATCGTCGAGGACGCCGAGGATCCGTCCGAGGATGTCGGGACGGCGCTGCCGGACGACGGCGAGTAACCGGCCCTCCGACGTCCTCCGTGACCGGTGGTACATTCCGCCGACCAGAGAGAGGAGGTGGTCCGTATTTCGAGTTCAAGTTCTTACGGGACGCTGGAGGTGCCCGGCCGCTGATGCGGTGAGGCTGGACCCGCGCTGCGGAATCCATGCCGGGACACCGTCGGACCACCTGCCGAGCTCGTCCCGTCGGCGTCGCTCCAGACGGAGCGGACACGGGTGGCCCGATCAACTCCAGTCAGTGTCGTATCCAGGGCGCCGGGGCAGTCGACTCCGGCGCCCTGGCTCGTTCTACGGCCGCAGCCGGACCGGCAGGACCTTCAGCTGGTTGGCGAACGGGGATGCGACGTATTCCGGCTTCCCGTCGATCTCCATCTGCGGGAAGCGCGCCAGCGTCTCCTCCATCAGGATCTTCAGCTCCAGGCGCGCCAGCGCGGTGCCCAGGCAGAAGTGCCGGCCGCCCGCGCCGAACGCCTGGTGCTCGGCGCGGCGCTCCAGGTCGAAGTCGTCGGGATCCTCGTAGCGGGTCTCGTCACGGTTGGAGCTGACGTACCACATGACGACCTTCTCGCCCTCGCGGATCGGCTGCCCGTGCAGCTCGGTGTCCGTGGTGGCGGTGCGCGCGAAGTGCGCGAACGCCGGGAACATCCGCAGCGCCTCCTCGACGGCGTCGGGGATCAGCGCCGGGTCGTCGAGGACGAGCTTGCGCTGCGCGGGGTCCTCGAGCAGCGCCCGCATGCCGCTGCAGTAGGTCGCCTTCGTGCTGTCGTTGCCCGCGGCCATCAGCAGGAAGAAGCCCATGACGATGTCGTGCTCCTCGAGCTTCTCGCCGTCGATCTCGGCGTGGACCAGGACGCTCGTCAGGTCGTCCGTCGGGTTCGCGCGGCGGTCGGCGATCAGGACGCGGCAGCGCTCGAAGACCTCCGGCACGTCGCGCTCCATGATGATCTGGGTCCCCTCGGGCGTCCGGTCGGGGTCGCCGGCACCGAGGATCGTGTTCATGAGGTTGGCCCAGAGAACGTCGTCGCCGGGCGGCAGGCCCATGAAGCTCGCGATGACGCGCGCGACGACGGGCTGCGCGACGTCCTCGACCAGGTCGCAGGTGTCGTGCCCGTCGAGGCGGTCGAGCACGTCGCGCGTGATCGCTCGGATCTCGTCCTCGTGCTCGGCGATCCGCTTCGGCGTGAAGCCGCGCTGGAACAGCGCCTTGATCCGGTCGTGCTTGGGCGGGTCCATCCCGATGAACATCGCCTGCTGGAGCTCCAGCGGCAGGACCGCGCTCTTCAGCGCGGTGAAGCCGCCCTTCTCGGACGAGTAGGTCTGCCAGTCGCGGCTGACCTCGTAGACGTCGTCCGCCGTGGTCACCGACCAGAAGCCGTCCTCGCCCGGGAACTCGGTGATCCGCGGGGTCCAGTGCACGGGGCACGCGCTCCGCAGCTGGGCGAACAGCTCCTGCGGAGGGCCGTTCTCCCAGCGTTCCCGATCGGCGACGAGAACCTCGTCGAGGGGCGTGCTGGTGTCCGGTGGCATCGGGTGATCCTGCCGGACCCTTGACAGGGCGTCAAGGTGCGGCCGGAATCGCCGGTCGCTCAGGCGGTCAGCACCTTGGCGAGTTCGTCGAGCATGTGCTGCTCGCGCTCGCTGACCTGCACCGCGCCGATGCCGAGGAACCCGCCCTCCTTGGCGGCGTTCGCCGCCTCCTGGGCGGCGTGGGTCAGCCACGCGCGGAACGCGGCCGCCTCGTCGGGCGTCGCCTTGGCGGCCAGGATGGAGTTGACGGACCGCAGCTCCTCGAGCACCTGCTGGCCGGCGTCGGCGCCGCGCGGCTTGAAGTCGGCCACCGGGTTGTCGCGCCGCTGTCCCCGCGCGACGATCTCGGCCTTCACCACGGTGAGCAGCTCGGGCTGGTCGGCGACCGGCTCCGTCACGGTGCGCAGCGCCGCTGCGGCCTCCTTCACGATCTCGATCGGCCCGCCGGGGTCGGCGATCGTGATCGCCATCGCGGCGACGAACGGCGAGCGGACGAGCGCGGTCCACTCCTCGGCGGTGTAGTCGGCCTGCGTGGTCATGCGGAGCTCCTGCGTCGGGTGGGGAACCGCATCGTATGCGCCGCGAACGGGAACCGCCGCGTCCGCGCAGGCGTACCATCGGCGGATGGTGGCCCGGTCGCTCCTGGTGATCCCGCTCGCGTGTGCCGCAGCGGCGGTCGCTCGGCCGGGCGCGGACGGCGAGCGCCCCACCGGGGCCCTCGCGACGTGCGCCCAGCAGTCGCTCGCGCGGTTCCCGCACGCGTTCACGTCGGCCGGCAACCTCGTCGCCGGCCCGTTCGTCCTGGTGGGCGGCGGCCGGCTGACGACCGCGGACACGGTCCGCATGTTCGGCGGCAACAAGTTCCCGGTCCTGGTCGCAGCGGGTCATCGCGTGACCGTCGAACTGACGCGTCGCACGAGGCGGTTCGCGTCGCTGGGCTACGGACCGCTCCCGCGGAATCGAACGCTTGCGATGGCGGATGGCCACCGCGTCGTGACCTTCGACTCGTGTGACCGGCGCACGGCGGGCAGCGACGCGAGCGGCAGACCCGTGACCTTCTGGTCGGGCTTCGTCCTGGCCCAGCGGCCGCGCTGCGTGGCCCTTCGCGTGTGGGTTGACGCCGAGCGCACGCCCCGCCGGGTGAGGCTCCCGCTGGGGCGCCGCTGCTCAGTCGCGGTTCCGGCGCAGGGCAGGCTCGGCGGCGCGCGGTGACACGCGCCGGTCGTGCTCCGACACTGCGGCTGACGGCGCTCGGCTGCCCCGACAAGGTCGCGGAGACGATCCTCGCCGCGGAGCGTCGGAAGCGCCGATCCTGATGTGTCCGGGAAGGTCACCAGAGCAGCAGACCCCGAGGGAACCTCACCCGCCTGGGCGAGCGCTCGCGAATGGAGCCAGCACCGGCGCGGCCGAGGTGTCCCACTTAGACCCCGGCATACGGGTACGGGATGGGACACTTGCGGCGAGGCCCCGCCCGCCTGGGCGAGCGGGCGGGAATGGAGCCAGAGGATGGCACTGCGCCGGGCGCTCCGGACGGGCCGGCCAGGTCCTCATCGGCCGCTGCTGCAGTTCCCGGTGAAGACCGTCCGCGCCGAAGGTCCGGCGACACCCCGACCGACTGCGCCAGCGTGCGGGAATGTCGCCAGCGCAGCCCGGTCAAGGGGTTCGCGCCGTTGTGCACCTCAGGGGTGCAAGGTTGCGCGAAGCTCGCCGGAACTCGGCCGATCGTGCGGGCGACAGCTCGCCAGCCTGCGCCAGCGCCCCTACGCCGCCTCGGTCGCCAGCCCGGCCGCGCCCGGCAGCCACGTGTGCCAGGCCGTCGGGATCCGCGGGGCGGCCACGGCGATGAAGATGTGGGCGTTCGGCGCCGACGGGCGGCGGCGTGGGTGCATGCCGGCCTGCGCCGGCAGCCGGTCGCCCTTGCGGCGGTTGCACGGGGCGCAGGAGGCGACGATGTTCTCCCAGCTGGAGTCGCCGCCCTTGGACCGCGGGATCACGTGGTCGACGGTCAGCGTGCCGGTCGTGCCGCAGTACTGGCAGGCCCAGCCGTCGCGGGCGAACACGGCGCGGCGAGTGATGCGGCGCTTCTGCGGGTCGCGCGGAACGCGGACGTAGGACAGGAGCCGGATCACCACCGGCCGCGGCATCGCGGTGTGCTCGGAGCGCAGCGACCATGACGCGCGCTCGACGATCTCCGCCTTGTCCTTGAGCAGCAGGACGGCCGCTCGTCGCACGGAGCAGACGTTGATCGGCTCGTACGTCGCGTTGAGCACGAGCACCGGTCCGGACCCAGGTCCGCGCCGCCGGTGCTCAAGAACCGGCGCGGACCCTGCGGAGGCTGGCGTCACCTTGCCCATAGGCGTCGACGCGCAGTCTAACCACGGAAACGGCGCGCGCAGGCTCGCGGGGCGCTCAGACGGCGGCCGGGTAGGCCCCGAGCAGTCGCACCTCGCCGCAGTGCGCCGCGAGCGCGGCGACCGCCTCCTGCGCCGCGCCGGGGACGTCGGCGCGGCCCTCGAGGTCGACGAGGAACAGGTAGTGCCCGAGCCGGCGCCGCGCGGGCCGCGACTCGATCCGGCTCAGGTTGACCCCGCGGGAGGCGAACTCGGTCAGGCAGTCGGCGAGCCAGCCGGGCGTGCCGTCGCCGGTGCCGGAGAAGACGACCGTGCTCTTCCATGCGGCGCCGTCGGGGGCCTGCGGCACGTCGCCGGCGGGCGCGATCCAGAGGAACCGCGTCGCGTTGCCGTCCTCGTCCTGGACGTCGTCCTCGAGCACCTCGCCGCCGTACAGCTCGGCCGCGGTGCGGGTTCCCAGCGCGCCCCAGGGCTCGGGGGACTCGGCGACGAGGCGCACGGCCTCGGCGGTCGAGGTCGCCGCCCGGACGGCCGCGCCCGGCAGTGACGCCCGCACGAACCGCGCGCACTGGCCGAGCGCCTGCGGGTGCGAGATGACCGCTTCGATCACGCCGGCCGTGATGCCCGGCCGCGCGATGAGGCAGTACGTCACGGGGAGCACGGTCTCGCCGGCGATCCGCACGCCCGGCGCGTCGTGGACGAGCGCGTCGAGCGTCTCGTTGACGGCGCCCTCGATCGAGTTCTCGACCGGCACGACGCCGCGGTCGGCGTGGCCTTCCTGCACCGCCAGCACGACGGCGTGGATCGTCGGCTGGGGCAGCAGCTCGGCGCCGTCGATCGCGGCGGCGGCGACCGCCTGGGCGCTGAAGGTGCCCGCCGGCCCGAGGAACGCGATGCGCATCAGGCGGGCGGGGCGCTGTCGGGAACCTCGCCGGCCATCGCGGCTCGCACCGCCTCCTGCTCCTCGGGCGAGAGCTCGATCGAGCCGACGCCGGCGCGGACCTGCTTGACGTACATCCGCGCCTGGTCGCGATGGTGGATCGACGTCAGCACGATGCCGCTGCGCTCAGCGTCGAGCAGGGCGATCGACGTCGACTGGCGGCCGGACATCTCGTTGTAGGCGTCGTAGCGGACCACCGCGTGGTGGGCGACCGCGCCGTCCATCCGCGCCTCGACCGCGTCCATCCGGCCCTCGACCCGGGTGATGACCTCGATCACGTAGTCGTGCAGCGAGGAGAACTGCTGCTGGATGCCGGCGGCGTGCGTGACGAGATCCGTGCGCTCCTCGCCGAGGACCACGCGCTGGTCGGCCTGCAGACGGCGCATGCGGCGCAGGACGAGCAGCAGCGCGATCAGCGCCAGGAGCGCCGCCGCGGCAGCGGCGAGCGCCACGATCCCGACGGTGCTGGTCAGATCCGTCACAGCCGCGCAGGATAGGCGCGCGGGCGGGGGCACGCGGGCCGCCCTACCCGGCGAGCAGGATCGTGTACGTCGACTGGTTGTTGTCGGTGTTCTTCTCGCCCGGGACCGGGTTCACGCGGACGGTGAGCTCAGCGGCGGTTCCTGCCGCCGGCGGCTTGGGCAGCGGGATCGTCACGGTGGTCTCCGCGCCCTGCTTGCTGACGAGCAGCTTCTTCTCGGCGCTGGTGCTGGTGCCGTCCGGGGACGTCAGCTTCACGGTGACGGTGACGTTGCGCTCGTCGCTGCCGCCCTGGTTCTGGAACTTCACGATGACGGGGAGCGGGACGGCGCGCGCGACCTTGTTCGCCGCGCCGCCGGCCGTCAGGGCGACGGCGCCGACCGATGTCGCGAGCAGGCCGTGCCCGTGCGGGCCCGTCGGGTTGGTCGTCGCCGCCGAGGTGCCGCCACCGCCGCCGAGCGCGTCGGTGATCGTCGCGGGAGCCAGCCACTTGTAGGCCGGGAGCGCGCGGCTGCCCTGGACCGCCTGGCCCTTGATGCCCGCCTCGTCCAGCGCCTGCTTGATCAGCGGCACGGTGCGCTGCTCGTAGACGACGTCCGACCCGAGCAGCAGCTTCATCTGCCCGGCGATGTCCGCGATCGCCTTGTCGGCCTGCTGCCCGCGGCCCTGCGCGGTCTGGAGGCGCTCGGCGATCTTCGTGAACGCCTGTGCGCGGAGGTTCATCGCCAGCAGCAGGCCCTGCTGGGCGCCGCTCATCTCGCTCGGCGCGCTGAGCTCGCGGGCGCGCTTGGCGTCCTCCTCGGCGGCCAGGCGGATCTGGTTGACCTGCAGGCCGAGGTCCTCGCCGCCGCTGGCGCCCGAGGTCATCAGCTGGAAGAACGGCTTGGAGACCTGCGAGTCCGAGTCGCCCGCGATCGCGGTGACGTCGCGGTTGTAGTCCTTGAGCTTGCGGTCGTTGCGGCTGCCGATGCAGCCGTTGATGCCCAGGACGATCACGATCAGCAGCAGGATGCCGAGCGCGAGCGCCGCGATCTGGCGCGTGCGGGCGGTCTGGCGATCGGGCGG